>NZ_JBFBFP010000031.1:0-92058 GCF_040684275.1 Streptomyces sp. NPDC091371 | reverse complement strand
TCCAGACCGACGACCAGGAACCCGCCACGCACGCCGACGGCATGATGGCGGGCGAGCAGCGGATCTGGGGGCCCCAGCACAGCAGAGGACCGACTGCACGAAGGGGAAGCCATGACAGCGACGACCGACGGCAGCGCGGAGAGCGCTGGCGCTGGCAGCGACACCACTCCGGGCGCCCCGGAACACGGCCCGGCGGGCCCCCCGGGCGGCCCGGCCGGGCCCGGCGGGAGCGGCCCACGGGCCGAGTACGGCTTGCCTGGCGGGGCCGGTCCGGGGCGGCCCACCGCGCAGTCCCGCCCGGCCACCGGGGAGGGGGCCGAGGCGTTGGACGGGAGCATGCGCGCAGCGCGCACGGCCGTCGCGCGGGCGACGCGGCAGCTGCTGGAGCGGCAGGACCCCGCCGGATGGTGGAAGGGCGACCTGGAGACCAACGTCACCATGGACGCAGAGGACCTCCTGCTGCGGGAGTTCCTCGGGATCCGCGGCGCGGCCACCACGCACGCCGCCGCCCTCTTCATCCGCGGCGAGCAGCGCGCGGACGGCACCTGGGCAACCTTCCACGACGGGCCGTCCGAACTCTCCGCCACCATCGAGGCGTACGTCGCCCTCCGCCTCGCGGGCGACGCCCCCGACGCCCCGCACATGGCCCGGGCCTCGGCCTGGATCCGGGCCCACGGCGGGATCGCCGCCGCCCGCGTCTTCACCCGCATCTGGCTCGCCCTGTTCGGCTGGTGGAGCTGGGACCACCTGCCCGAACTCCCGCCCGAGCTGGTGTTCCTGCCGTCCTGGGTGCCCCTGAACATCTACGACTTCGGCTGCTGGGCCCGCCAGACCATCGTGCCGCTCACCGTGGTCTCCGCGATGCGCCCCGTCCGCCCGGCCCCCTTCGCGCTGGACGAGCTGCACACCGACGCCCGCGACCCGTACCCGGCGAAACCGCTCGCCCCGGCCAGGAGCTGGGACGGCGCCTTCCAGCGGATGGACAAGGCCCTGCACGTCTACCGGCGGTTCGCCCCCCGCCGGCTGCGCAAGGCGGCCATGTCCACCGCCGCCCGCTGGATCATCGAGCGCCAGGAGAACGACGGCTGCTGGGGCGGCATCCAGCCCCCGGCCGTGTACTCGGTCATCGCCCTGCACCTGCTCGGCTACGACCTCGGCCACCCGGTGATGCGCGCCGGACTGGATTCCCTGGACCGCTTCGCGGTGTGGCGCGAGGACGGCGCCCGGATGATCGAGGCCTGCCAGTCCCCGGTCTGGGACACCTGCCTCGCCGCGATCGCGCTGGCCGACGCCGGCCTGCGCCCCGACCACCCGGCGCTGGTGAAGGCCGCGGACTGGATGCTCGGCGAGGAGATCGTCCGCAGCGGAGACTGGGCCGTGCGCAGGCCCGGACTGGCCCCCGGGGGCTGGGCGTTCGAGTTCCACAACGACACCTACCCCGACATCGACGACACCGCCGAGGTCGTCCTCGCGCTGCGCCGGATCAAGCACCCGGACCCGGCCCGGGTCGAGGCCGCCATCGCCCGCGGCGTCTCCTGGAACCTCGGCATGCAGTCCAAGAACGGCGCCTGGGCCGCCTTCGACGCCGACAACACCAGCCCCTTCCCGAACCGGCTGCCCTTCTGCGACTTCGGCGAGGTCATCGACCCGCCGTCGGCCGACGTGACCGCGCACGTCGTGGAGATGCTGGCCTTCGAGGGCAAGGCGGGCGATGCCCGCACCCGGCGCGGCATCGCCTGGCTGCTCGCCGAACAGGAGCCGGAAGGCAGCTGGTTCGGCCGCTGGGGCACCAACCACGTGTACGGCACCGGCTCGGTGGTCCCCGCCCTCACCGCGGCCGGCATCGCTCCTTCGCATCCCGCCGTCCGGCGGGCAGTGGGCTGGCTGGAATCCGTACAGAACGAGGACGGCGGTTGGGGTGAGGACCAGCGCTCCTACAAGGACCGCTCCTGGGTCGGGAAGGGCGCCTCCACCGCCTCGCAGACCGCGTGGGCGCTGATGGCCCTGCTGTCGGCCGGCGAACGCGACGGCAAGGCCGTGGAGCGGGGCGTCGACTACCTCGTACGGACGCAGCGGGAGGACGGTTCCTGGGACGAGCCGCATTTCACGGGCACTGGTTTCCCGTGGGACTTCTCCATCAACTACCACCTGTACCGGCAGGTCTTCCCGCTCACCGCACTGGGCCGCTACCTGCACGGAGAACCGTTCACCGCCGTCGGAGAACCCTGATGTCCGCCGCCGGAGCGGACCGGGCCGAGAACCCGGACCCGCTGCTGGTCGCCTGCGCCCTGCGCATCGAGCAGGCCGCACTGCGCAGCGCGGGCCGCGGCGCTCCGCAGGCGTACGAACTCCTGCGCACCGGCATGGGCCCGCGCGCCGCCGAGCGGGCCGTCGGCCGGACCCTCGAGAGACCGGGGATGGAGCGGGCGGCCGTCCTCGCGACCGGGTTCTGCGCCGGGCTGGTCCCCGGCATGCACCCCGGCGACCTGGTCGTCGCCGAGGAGACCCGGGACTCGCAGGGGGTCGTCGCCTGCACGGGTACCGCCCTGCTCGCCGAGGCACTGGCCCGGGCCGCCCCAGGCCGGACCGTGCACACCGGCGCACTGACCGGATCAGACCACGTCGTCCGCGGCCAGGAGCGCGCGCAGCTGCGCGCCACCGGCGCCATCGCGGTCGACATGGAGTCGGCGTCCACCCTGTGGACCGCGACCCGCGGCGACCGCTCCCCGCCAGGAGGAGGGCGTCCGGTTGCGGCCGTCAGGGTGATCGTGGACGCTCCGGAGCATGAGCTCGTCCGTATCGGCACGGTTCGCGGTGGAATATCGGCCTTCCGCGTTCTCCGTGCCGTGCTGCCCGCGTTCTATGACTGGCACCGTTCTTTGCTGCTCCCCAGGAGGTGAGCCAGATGGCCATGCCACTGCGACAGTCCATCAGGGTCGGGACCTATCTTCTCGAACAGAAGCTCCGCAAGCGTGAGAAGTTCCCGCTGATCGTCGAGCTGGAACCGCTCTACGCCTGCAACCTGGCCTGCGAGGGGTGCGGGAAGATCCAGCACCCGGCCGGGGTGCTCAAGCAGCGCATGCCGGTCGCCCAGGCGGTCGGGGCCGTGCTGGAGTCCGGGGCGCCCATGGTGTCCATCGCGGGCGGCGAGCCCTTGATGCACCCGCAGATCCACGAGATCGTCCGACAGTTGGTAGCGAAGCGGAAGTACGTCTTCCTCTGCACGAACGCGATGCTGCTGCGCAAGAAGATCGAGAAGTTCACTCCGTCGCCCTATTTCGCCTTCGCCGTGCACATCGACGGCCTGCGCGAACGCCACGACGAATCGGTGGCCAAGGAAGGGGTCTTCGACGAGGCGGTCGCCGCCATCAAGGAGGCGAAGAGGCGTGGTTTCCGGGTCACCACCAACTCCACCTTCTTCAACACCGACACCCCGCAGACGATCATCGAGGTGCTCAACTACCTCAATGACGACCTGAAGGTGGACGAGATGATGATCTCGCCCGCCTACGCCTACGAAAAGGCCCCCGACCAGGAGCACTTCCTGGGCGTGGAACAGACCCGCGAACTCTTCAAGAAGGCCTTCGCGGGCGGCAACCGCAGGCGCTGGCGGCTCAACCACTCCCCGCTCTTCCTGGACTTCCTGGAAGGAAAGGCCGATTTCCCCTGCACGGCCTGGGCCATTCCGAATTACTCCCTCTTCGGCTGGCAGCGCCCCTGCTATCTGATGAGCGACGGCTACGTGCCCACCTACCGCGAACTGATCGAGGACACCGACTGGAGCAAGTACGGCCGCGGCAAGGACCCGCGCTGCGCCAACTGCATGGCGCACTGCGGCTACGAGCCCACCGCCGTCCTCGCCACCATGGGATCGCTCAAGGAATCCCTCCGGGCGGCCCGCGAGACGGTGAGCGGCAACCGGGACAAGTCGGCATGACGGCGCGGTCGCGAGGGGGGAAGGGCTTCGACCTAGGAGCCCTGCTGGCGGCGCGGGGTTCGGAGCGCTACGAGCTGCACGCCAAGCACCTCAACCACCAGCTGCCCCGCATGCTGCACACCATCGGCTTCGACAAGGTCTACGAGAGGGCCGAGGGCGCCCACTTCTGGGACGCCGAGGGCAACGACTACCTCGACATGCTGGCCGGCTTCGGGGTGATGGGCCTGGGCCGCCACCACCCCGTCGTCCGCCGCGCCCTGCACGACGTCCTCGACGCCCAGCTCGCCGACCTGACCCGCTTCGACTGCCAGCCGCTGCCCGGGCTGCTGGCCGAGAAGCTGCTCTCGTACAGCCCCCACCTGGACCGGGTCTTCTTCGGCAACAGCGGCACCGAGGCGGTGGAGACGGCCCTGAAGTTCGCCCGGTACGCCACCGGGCGCCCCAGGATCCTGTACTGCGACCACGCCTTCCACGGGCTGACCACGGGCTCGCTCTCGGTCAACGGGGAGAGCGGCTTCCGGGACGGCTTCGCGCCGCTGCTCCCCGACACGGGCATCGCGCTAGGGGACCTGGCCGCCCTGGAGCGGGAGCTGCGCAAGGGGGACGTGGCCGCCTTCGTCGTCGAACCGATCCAGGGCAAGGGGGTCCACGCCGCCCCGCCCGGCTTCCTGCTCGCCGCTCAGGAGCTGCTCCACCGGCACAAGGCGCTGCTGATCGCGGACGAGGTGCAGACCGGGCTGGGGCGTACCGGTGACTTCTACGCGTACCAGCATGAGCCGGGCGTGGAGCCGGACCTGGTGTGCGTGGCCAAGGCGCTGTCGGGCGGCTACGTGCCGGTCGGCGCGACCCTCGGCAAGGACTGGATCTTCAAGAAGGTCTACTCCTCGATGGACCGGGTGCTCGTGCACTCCGCGAGCTTCGGCTCCAACGCGCAGGCGATGGCCGCCGGGCTGGCGGTGCTCTCGGTGATGGAGGACGAGGAGGTCGTCGCCCATGCCCGGGCCATGGGCGACCTGCTGCGCGGGCGGCTGGCCGCGCTCGTGGACGAGTACGAACTGCTCCACGAGGTCCGGGGGCGCGGGCTGATGATCGGCATCGAGTTCGGCCGGCCGTCCTCGCTCGGGCTGCGCAGCCGCTGGACGATGCTCCAGGCGGCCCGCAAGGGGCTCTTCGCGCAGATGGTCGTGGTGCCGCTGCTGCAGAAGCACCGGATCCTCACCCAGGTCTCCGGGGACCACCTCGAAGTGATCAAGCTGATCCCGCCGCTGATCGTGGACGAGCGGGACGTCGACCGGTTCGTCGGTGCCTTCCGCGAGGTCATGGACGAGGCGCACGGCGGGTCGGGGCTGATGTGGGAGTTCGGCCGGACCCTGGTGAAGCAGGCGGTCGGCAACCGCTGACCGGCGGGGGAGGGGAGCGCGTCGGGCGCGCCCCCCTCCGGCCGCCGGACGTCAGTCGAGCAGGCGCTCGCGGAGGCGGTCCTGGGTCTCGGGCGCGAGTCCGAGGCCCTGCGAGAGGTACGCGTCCACGCCGCCCCAGATCTCGTCGATGGTGTCGAAGGCCGCGAGCAGGTACTCGGCGCGGGCGTCGAAGAGCGGGGCGAGCAGCTCCATCACTTCGGGGGAGCGGGCCTCGGCGGACTCGTCGCTGCGGCGGACGCGGTAGCGGCGGTGCGGGGCGTTCGACTCCAGGTAGTCCGCGACGATCGCCTCGCGCTCGACGCGCAGCGCGAGCAGCGTGACGGCGATCGACAGGCCGGCCCGGTCCTTCCCGGCCGCGCAGTGCATCAGGGCCGGGACGCTGTCCTCGGCGAGGGCGTGCAGGACGCGGCTGTGCTCGGCGGTGCGGTTCTTGATCATTCCGCGGTAGGAGTTCGCCATCCGGGCCGCGGCCTTCCCGTCGCCCAGGACCGAGCGGAGCTGGTCGAGGTCGCCGTCGCGGACCATCTTCCAGAACTCGCGGCCGTCGGCCGGATCCGAGAGCGGGATGTTGACGTTGCGCACGCCGGGCAGTTCCACGTCCGGGCCCTCCAGCGCGTGGTCGGCGCCGTTGCGGAAGTCGAAGACGGTGTGGAGGCCGAGCGAACCGAGGAACTCTGTATCGGTTTCAGTGGCATGCGCCAGATGTCCGCTTCGGAACAGTCGTCCCGTCCTGACCCTTCGTCCGTCAGAAGTCGGCATTCCGCCCACATCGCGGAAATTGCGCACTCCGGACAACTCCGGCTCCTGTATCTGCTGGGTCAAGGGAACTCCTCCGCTTCACGATGCTGGTTGTGGGTGCTCTGTCCGAATTGCACTACTTGGCGACAACTTGCCATAAGCGGAGGCGAGATCGGGCGCGTCCCCGTGAGCCAGATCATACGGTGACCGTGAGTGCCTGATCGCGAAAGCCGAATGCCCGCGTCGGAGCGGTTGTTGGCGGGCGGGAATGGACGGAGGGTGACCGGAATTCCCCCGGTTTCCCGGTCCTGTGATTCCGTCAGGAAATTCGCGGCTTGTTCGGCGCGGCCCTTTGGGATTACGTTCGCGATCGATCCGGGTGGATCGCCGAATCCTGCCGCTACCCGGAAACCGCACCCGACCAATGACGCGCGGCAGGAGCGGGGGAACCAGGTAAGCCGCCGTCCCGGATCTTTGACCGAGACGGCTTGGGGTGAAGCCGTACATGTTCCGTTCATGTGCGGCCGGACATCTCCAGTCCGAACCCGACAGCTCACCTCGCAGGCGCCGGAGAGGAATTCGCCATGCCTGCAAAGGGTAAGCACCGCCGCCCCAAGTCCCTTTCGATATCGCGCGGTTTCGCCGTCGCCGGCACCGGTGGTGCGGCCCTCGCGCTGCCGCTGCTGGGCGCCGCGGGTGCCCACGCGGCCGGCGCTCCGGCCGCTGCGGCCGCGACGACGACCGCCGCGAACGCCGCGACCACCGTGGCCCCCGCGGCGGCCCCGCAGGCTCCGGTCGCGCTCCAGGGCACGGCGGCCGCCGCGCCGACCGTCTACACGGTCGTGCCGGGCGACTACCTCTCGAAGATCGCCGCCGAGCGCCACCTGGCCGGCGGCTGGGAGCAGCTCTACGCCGACAACCGCGAGGCCGTCGGCAGCAACCCGTCGCTGATCCACCCGGGCCTGAAGCTCACCCTCGGCGGTGCGGGCGAGGCGGCCCCGGCCGAATCCGCCCCGGCCCCCGAGAAGGCCCCGAAGGCCGCTGCGAAGTCCGCTCCGAAGGCCGCTCCCAAGACGGCTCCGAAGGCCGCCGAGCAGGCCCCGCCGGCCCGGCAGGAGTCCGCGGCCGAGGCCCCGGCCGCCAAGCAGGCGGCCTCCGGCTTCGTGGCCCCGCTCGCCGGCAGCGGCGTCTCCACCGCCTACAAGGTCGCGGGCAGCATGTGGTCCTCCGGCTACCACACCGGTGTCGACTTCATCGCGAGCTCCGGCACCACCGTCAGGTCGGTCGGCGCGGGCACCGTCGTCTCCGCGGGCTGGGCCGGCTCGTACGGCAACGAGGTCGTCATCCGGCACGCGGACGGCACCTACTCGCAGTACGCCCACCTCTCCTCGCTGTCCGTCTCCTCCGGCCAGAGCGTCACCGGCGGCCAGACCATCGGCCTCTCCGGTTCCACCGGCAACTCGACCGGCCCGCACCTCCACTTCGAGATCCGCACGGGCCCGTCCTACGGCTCCGACATCGACCCGCTGAGCTACCTCCGCTCGAAGGGCGTCAGCATCTGACGGCAGCCGCCGCCGGAGCACCGACACGCGCGAGGCCGGGACCCGAGGGGGGTCCCGGCCTCACGTGTACGTATTCCTTATCCCCCGGGTGGTAAAGATCACGGCCCGTCAACCCCTCATTACGTTGGCGTAGGTTGGTTACGGGAGTGAAGGATGTTGTCCCGTGGCAGCGACGACGACGAAACCCAAGACCATCGGCTCGTACGCGGCGATCGGGGACAGCTTCACCGAGGGCGTGGGGGACCCGGGACCCGGGGACACTTATCTCGGCTGGGCGGACCGGCTCGCCGTGCTCCTGGCCGACGAGCACCCGGAAGGCGAATTCCGGTACGCGAACCTGGCCGTGCGCGGCAAACTCCTCGACCAGATCGTGGCCGAGCAGGTCCCGCGGGCCAAGGCGCTCGCTCCGGACCTCGTGACCTTCTGCGCGGGCGGCAACGACATCATCCGCCCCGGCACCGACCCGGACGACGTGGCGCAGCGGTTCGAGGCGGCCGTCGCCGACCTCACGCAGGCCGTCGGCCGGGTGGTGATCACCACCGGCTTCGACACCCGGGGCGTACCCGTCCTCAAGCACCTGCGGGGCAAGGTGGCGACGTACAGCGTGCACGTCCGCGCCATCGCCGACCGCTACGACTGCCCGGTGCTGGACCTCTGGTCCCTCAAGTCCGTACAGGACCGCAGGGCGTGGGACACCGACCGGCTGCACCTCTCGCCCGAGGGGCACACCCGGGTCGCGCTGCGCGCCGCGCAGGTGCTCGGGCTGGACGTGCCGGCCGACCCCGACCAGCCATGGCCGCCGGAGCGACCGCGCGGCTCGGTCGACGTGACCCGGGACAACATCCAGTGGGCGCGCGAGCACCTGGCGCCCTGGATCGGCCGCCGGCTGCGCGGGGAGTCCTCCGGGGACCACGTCGAGGCGAAGCGGCCGGACCTGCTGCCGCTGTAGGCGGCACGGGACGACACGCACGGGGGACGCGGAATCCTTCGGGGCCGGTGTGCGTTGGGAAGGTCGTAGACCGACGAACATCCTGACCGCACCGTCCCTGGAGGCGCCTTGACCGGCTCCCGTCCCTTGCGTCCGCGGCTGCGCGCCCTGCGGCCCGAAGCCTTCGGCGCGGACCCCTCCGGCGCCCGGCTGGAGCGCATCCGCCGCTCGCCGAACTTCGCCGACGGCGTCTTCCAGAACCCGGTCGGGGCCCGGAACAGGCCCTCCGGCTCGATGGCGGAGTTCGCCAAGATCTACTTCCACCGGGAACAGCGGATCCGGCGCGCTCCCGCCTCGCCGATCCCGGTCTACCCGACCACGCTCGCGGAGCTGGCGAAGCCGCCGGCGAGCGGGCTGCGCCTGACCTGGATGGGCCACTCCAGCGTGCTCGCGGAGATCGACGGGCGCCGGGTGCTGTTCGACCCGGTCTGGGGAGAGCGCTGCTCGCCCTTCCCGTTCGCCGGGCCCAAGCGGCTGCACCCGGTGCCCGTCCCGCTGGCCTCCCTGGGCGAGGTGGACGTGGTGGTCATCTCGCACGACCACTACGACCACCTCGACCTGCCGACGATCAAGGCTCTGGCCGGCACGGACACGGTCTTCGCGGTCCCGCTGGGCGTCGGCGCGCACCTGGAGCACTGGGGCGTCCCGGCCGACCGGCTGCGCGAGCTGGACTGGAACGAGACCACCAAGATCGCGGGCCTGTCCCTGACCGCGACCCCCGCCCGCCACTTCTGCGGCCGCGGCCTGCGCAACCAGCAGCACACCCTGTGGGCGTCCTGGGTCGTCACGGGCGACGAGCACCGGATCTACCACAGCGGGGACACGGGCTACTTCCCCGGCTTCAAGGAGATCGGCGCCGAGCACGGCCCCTTCGACGCCACGATGATCCAGATCGGCGCGTACTCGGAGTACTGGCCCGACATCCACATGACTCCGGAGGAGGGCCTGCGCGCCCACCTCGACCTCCAGGGCGGCGTCCCGCACGGCGTGATGCTCCCGATCCACTGGGGCACCTTCAACCTCTCGCTCCATCCTTGGGCGGAGCCGGGCGAGTGGACGGTCGACGCCGCGGAGGATGCCGACCAGCCGATCGCGCTCCCGCACCCCGGCGAACCCTTCGAGCCTGCCGGAACGCTGCCCGCGGAACCCTGGTGGCGCCCGATCGCGCGCCCGATCGCTCACCCGTGGCGTCGCCCCAAGCCGGTGGAACTCGCACCGGACGAGCCCCGGGCCGGGGACCTGGACCTCGCCGGCGAGCGGTGACGGCGGCCTCCGCGAACGGATCGTCCCCGGTTGTCGTGCGCACGCGGATCGCGCGCACGACGACCGGCACGGCCGGAGATCATGCGGAGCGCGACGGCGCGTCCAATCGGTGATCGTGGCGTCCGGGACACCCGGGTGCGTGGCGGGTACGGACCCGCTGCGGGTGCGGGAAGAATTTCGCGAGCCTGCGGTGACGGCGCCGATCACCTGGTGGTCGCCCGCCGTGTCTCCGCGTCACGCTGGGTGGGGCGACGGAGTCGGGCGGGGAATCGTGTGCTCGTAGCATCGCGGCAGGGGGCCGGATGTCCGTGCGCGGGCCGTCCCGCACCGCTCGAGGGGAACCGTGCCTCTCGCGAAGGCTCTGCACATCGCCGCCGCTGGGGACGTCTTCGTCCACCGTGACGACCCGGCCCTCTACGTACTGCGTGCCGGCGCGCCGAACGTGATGGCGTCGACCCGGCGACCGAACGGCCGACGCCCACCACCCGAGTCGACCACCTCGTGGCTTTTACGGCCTGCACTCGATCAGCAGGACGACGCGGCCACTGGGACTGAGCGACGCCACGCTTCTGGCCTCCTTCGAACGGCACCTCTACCGGCTCATGGAGGCCGGGCTGAAGCAGGAGCTGGGCAGTCGCCGCCTGGAGGGGCTCCCGCTGTGCCTGGCCGGCGGATGCGCGCTGACCATCAAGTGGAATGCGTGGCTGCGGAGTTCGGGCCTCTTCCCGGACGTGTGGGTGCCGCCGTTCCCCAACGACGCCGGATCGGCCATCGGTGCCGCCGCCGCGTCGATCGTCCGCCATGGGGGACCGGCCGCCCTGGACTGGTCGGTGTTCAGCGGCCCCGCCCTGGAACCAGGCGACACCGCCCCCGCGCACTGGGAGTCCCGGCCCTGCACCGTCGAGGAACTCGCCCGTCTGCTCCACACCACCCGCGAGCCCGTGGTCGTCCTGTCCGGCCGGGCCGAACTAGGGCCGCGCGCCCTCGGACACCGCAGCATCATCGCCCCCGCCGACGGACGGGACATGCGGGAGAGGCTCAACGAGATCATGGGCCGGGAGTGGTACCGGCCCGTGGCCCCCATCTGCCTGGAGGACCGGGCCGCCGACGTGTTCACGCCCGGAACGCGGGACCCGTACATGATCTTCGAGCACCGGGTACGGCCCGAATGGCGCGACCGCGTTCCCGCCGTCGTACACGCCGACGACAGCGCCCGGCTGCAGACGGTCGGCCCCGAACATCCCCTGATGTACCAGCTCTTGACCGAGTACGAGGCTCTGTCCGGACTGCCCGTGCTGTGCAACACCAGCGCCAACCTCTCCGGCAGCGGCTTCTTCCCCGACGCGGCGTCCGCGATGAAATGGGAAGGCACGAACTACGTGTGGAGCGAAGGCACACTGCACTGGAACAGCAGCGCCGTACCGGCCACGCCATGAGTCGTCCGGACACCGACGGGCCCGCCGGCCACGTGGCGGAGTCCTGGCCCGAGCTGCTCAACAGGCTGCGGGGCGACACCGACCCCGTGCTGTAGAGGGCCGCGGCGACCCGGCTGCGCGCCCAACCGGACACCGCGGCCGGGCTGGGAGCCCGTCCCGTCAGCCTGGCCCTTCTTTCGACGGCCACGACCGACTTCTACGCCGAACTGCTCCCGGTGGCCGCGCTCGCCGTCGGCATCGACCTCACCGTGCACCGTGTTCCGTACGGATCGGTCGAGCAAGAGCTGCTCGCGCCCGCCTCGGCCCTGCGCGCCGCCCGCCCCGACTACGTCTCACTCGCCGGCACACCGGCCGACCTGGCCCCGGCCGAGCCCGGTGGTGACCCGGAGGAGGCCGTCCACACCCTGGTGCGGCGGTGGACGGCCTGCTGGGACCACATCAGGGGCAATCTCGGCAGCAGGGTCCTCCAGCACACCTTCACCGCCCCCGACGACGACCCGTACGCCAACGCCGGCTGCCGCGTACCGGGCGCCCCGGAGTGGCTGACCGCCGAGGTCAACCGCGAACTCGTGCGCCGTGCCGGGGACGACGTCCTCATCCTGGACTCCGCACGCCTGGCCGCCAGGACCGGGCGGGACTCCTGGTTCGACCCCCGCGCCTGGGCCATGGTGCGGATGCCCGTCTCCGCCGGGGCACTGCCCGTTCTGGCCGCCGCCACCGCGGGGGTGCTCGCCGCGGACCTGGGGGCTGACCCGGCGCTGCATCGTCGTCGACCTCGACAACACCCTGTGGGGCGGTGTCCTGGGCGAACTCGGGCACACCGGGGTCGTGCTCGGCGAGGCCGGGACGGGGGAGTACTTCCGGCGCTTCCAGGATTACCTCCTCGCCCTGCGCCGCCTCGCGGTGGCCGGCAAGAACGACTCCCAACTCGTCGACGAGGCGTTCTCCCGGGTGCCCGGCATGTGCCTGCGACGCGAGGATTTCGCGGCCGTGGTCGCCGACTGGCGGCCCAAGTCGCAGCAGATCCGGCAGATCGCCGCGCACCTGCGCCTCGGGCTGTCCTCCGTGGCGTTCGTGGACGACAACCCCGCCGAATGCGCAGAGGTGCTCGCCGCCCTGCCCGAGGTCGACGTCATCGCCCTGCCGCCCCATCCGGCCCAGTACGTCCGAGCCCTCACCGACCGGCCCACTCTCACGGCGGCACCGCCGAACGCGGCGGACCGCCGGCGCGCGGCCTCGTACGAGGCACTCGCCCGCGCCGAGGCCATGCGGGACCCGGCCGCCACGCTGGAGGAGTTCCTGGACTCCCTCGACATGTCCGCGACCGTGGCCCCGGCGACCCCCGACGACCTGCCCCGCCTGTCACAACTCGTGCAGAAGACGAACCAGTTCACCCTCACCACCCGCCGGTACACGCCCGGCCAGCCGGCCGATCTCTCCCGCGACCCGGGATACCGGCTGCTCACCCTGCGCCTGCGCGACCGGTTCGCCGATCACGGCCTCGTGGGCCTGCTCGTCCTGCGGCTCGACGACGAGACGGCCGAGATCGACTCGCTGCTGCTCTCCTGCCGGGTCATCCGACGGACCGCCGACTGCCGGCCATCGCCTCCCGCATGGCACGCGAAGCCGGCTGCACCCGGCTCATCGGCAGCCACCGGCCCACCCCGCGCAACGCCATGACCGCCGACCTGTACCCGCAGCTGGGCTTCCGGCCCGCCCAGGCCGGCGCGCCGGAAGCCCGGCAGAACGGGGACGGCCACTGCATCCGCTACGTCCTCGACCTCACCACCGGCCCCGTGCCCGACACCCCGCACATCCGCGAAACCCTCCTCGTAAGGCCATGATGAACACCACCGATCCGGACGACACGCCCGACCGCGCCATCCTCCAGGCGTTCGCCGAAACCGTGGGCACACAGGCCCCGCGGGGTCTGCAGACCACCCCGGCCGACATCGCCGCCTGGGACTCGCTCGCACAGGTCCACCTGGTCACGGCCATCGAGGCACGCCTGTCGGTCACCCTGCCCGACGAAGCCCTCACCACCCGCACGACCCTCGGGGACCTGGCCGCGCAGGCGCACCGGGCCCTGGGCGGCAGCCTGGCGCGCTGACCGAACCACCGGCCCTACGGAGATGAAGCTGGCCTCTGCCGACGCGGCGGCCTTCGCCGGGGCGAGCGGCGACCACAACCCGCTGCACCTGGACGCCTCAGCCGGCAGGATGCTCGGCCGCCCTTGACCGGCTGACCGCCACCTTTCACCGACCCGTGCCCCTCGACACCACGGCCGACCTCGGCGCCGAGCTCGGCACCGACCTCACTGACAACGCCTCCACCGTACGGTTCAGCGTCCGGTGCGAGGGAGCCCTCGCACTGACCGCCGAGGCCCGGTACCTGCCCGACGCCATACCGCCCTCCCGGGGCGACGGACAGCCGCCTTGCCTGCCCACCGGCCCGCCGCTCCGCCACACCCTCTCCGCTCTCCCGGGCCTTGCGTGGCAGGAGCCGTATCACCCCGGTCTCCCGGCTCTGCGCCGGCTGTCCCACCGACTGGGCACCGCCGCCCTCACCCGCCGGTCCGGTCAGCCGCCTCCGGGTCGCTTCGACCGACCCCCGAACCGGGGCGGTCCGCGTACACGGCAGCCACGGCCCCGACGGGGCACCCGGCGTGGGCGCGGTCCTCGACGCCTTCCTGCTCCCGCCGGTATCGCCGCCCACCCGCACCTCCGTCGCCCGCCACATGGCGCCCGGCCGCACGCTCGCCACCCAGGGCGCCACCGCCTGGATCGCGTACCATCGCAGCGAGAGCCATGTCACCGGCCTGGTAAGCGAGTTCGGACCGGACCGGATCAGGCCCCTGCGGTGCGACGCCGCCGACCCGCACGCCCTCGGACGGGCCGTCGAGCCACTGCGCGCCCGCGGCGGAATCGACGGGTTGGCACTCCTGGCGACGCCGCCGCTGCGGAGCCTGCCCCTCCACCCCGACGCGACCTCGGCGCACCTCGACTTCATCCGCGACAGCCTGGCCTTGGTCCTGGCCCCGCTGAGCGTTGCGGGTCCGCTCCTGGCCGAACGCCGCGGCCGGCTCGTCGCGGCCTCCTCCACCGCCGTCGCGGAACCGGTTCCGCACTGGCCCCACTATCTCGCCGCCAAGGCGGCCCTGGAGGCCCTCACCACCGACTTCGCCCGCGTACACGGACTCCCGGCACTCGTGCTCCGGGCGCCGAAGATGCGTACCGACCTGGTCAACGGCCCCACCGCCGGCATCGGGGCCACCCCGACCGAACACGTGGCCGCCGCCGTCGTCCGATGGGCCGTCAACGCTCCCAGACCCGGTGCCACCGTCGTCGCCCCACCCCAGGCCCGGTGAGGGCACCGTCGCCGCCGCGGAGGCCGTGGGTTCGTAGGCGCGCACGTCAGGCGACCGGGGCCTTCTCCCCGGCCCGGGCAGGTGTCCGCTGGGCGCTCTGGAGGCGCTGCGCCCAGCGGACGGCCGCGGGTGCGGCCAGTCCGGCCAGGGCGAACAGGGCGCCCACGACGTACCACCCGGGGCGGCCCCAGGTGATGCACAGCGAGATGAGGAGGGCCGGTCCGACCGCCTCGGCCAGCCCGGCGCCGAGCCCGAAGACGCCGAGGTACTGGCCGGTCGCGTGCTCCGGGGCGAGGGCGAAGGACACCTCGAAGCCCGCGGCGGAGTGCCACAGCTCGCCCACCGTGTGGATGACCACCGCCGCGACCAGCAGTGTCGCCGCGGCCCAGGCCGGGATCCCCGCGGACAGCGAGATCAGCGAGCAGGAGACGAGGAAGGCCACGCCCGACCGGCGGTAGGCGCGGGCGCCGGCCGCGGGGGAATCGACGTCGCGGCCCGCCCGGACCTGGAGCGCGATGACGATGAGGGTGTTCGCGAGCATGGTGCCCGAGATGAGCCAGGGCGGGGCGGTGGTGGCCGCGACGATCCACAGCGGAATGGCCACGGTGAGCACCTTGAACTGGACGGCCATGATCCCGTCGAGGGCGGTGATCAGCAGGTAGGGGCGGTCCCGCAGGGCGATCCAGCGGGGGCCGTGGACGGCGGGTGCGGGACTGACCGGGGGCAGGAAGCCGATGACGGCCGCGGAGGCCGCGAACAGGACCGCGTTGCCGGCGACCATGGTCTCGTAGGCGGACCGGCTGCCCACCTGGACGGCCCAGCCCGCCAGTAGGGCCCCGAGGGAGATGCCGATGTTGGAGACCGCCCGGAGGTAGCCCCGGAACTCCTGCGGCCGGTCACCGCCGTAGTGCCTGATGAGCGGGCTGCGAGCGGCCAGTCCGGCCGCTTTCGCGCCGGTGGCCGCGGACACCGCGAAGACGAACGGCCAGAAGGCGTCCGCCAGGAGGAAGGCCGCCGTCGCCAGCGCCTGGACGACGAGGGTGGCCACGTAGACACCGCGGGCCCCGAACCGGTCCGCGAGATGGCCGACGCCTATGCCCACGGCCAGCGAAACCAATCCGGCGATCGCGAGCCCGGCCCCTACCTGAGCCACCGGCAGGCGGACCGACTGCGTGAAGTACAGCACCCCGGCGGTCAGGAAGAGGCCGCTGCCGACGGTGTAGACGAAGTTCGAGGCGGCGAGGATGCGTTGGGGTCCGGTGTCCGGAATCAGCTGGGGCATGGTGGGGCTCCGCGTCCTGGGCAGTCGGTAACGGTCGATGGAGCCTACTGCACCTTACTTGCAATAGCACTTGTTTGGCGATAGCTGGTGAATCTCCCTACGGGGCTGCCGAGTTGGATGGCATCGGTGTCCGGATGTCGCGACGACTCGGGTCCCCGAAGCCCGACCGGATCGGCGCCGCGTGCGGCTTCCTCGGTGGGGCGGCGGCCCGTCGGACGCTCGCGGCGTCCGCCGCGGGCGCACTCCCCCCGGCCTGCGGGCGTACGCGCTCCCGGCGCATTCGGGCTGCCGTACGAGCGCTCCACCGGGAGCGGGAAGCACCCCCGCGAAGTTCCCCAACTGGCCGTCCGGGGCGGGACGGTGCGGTCTAGCGTGGGTATCCGGTGATCAACACCGGGCCCCGGGAACGCCGGCGGCCGGGCCCCACGTACCGAGGACGCAGATGTCCGGACCCCGCGCAGCCCGCCACGCCCCGTCGAGACACGCCGCCATCGGTCCCGGCCGGCAGATACGGCCCCAGCTGATCCGCGCCGCCGTGCTGCCCACGCTCGCCGCCGGGCTCAGCGGGACCGCCGCGGTGATCTTCACCCTGCAGCTCGGCGGGGGAGCGGGGGAGCGGGACGCCCGGCTGTGGCCGGTGCTCACCGGCTGCGCCCTGCTGGTGTTCGGCGCCCTCGCGGCGGCGCTGCTCGGGGCCCAGCGGGCCGCCAAGGCCGTCCGGGACCGGTGCGAGGCGCTGCGCCGCTCCAGCGTGCGCGGCCGCCAGGAGCTGCGCACCGCCGCCGAGCGGCTGGAGCGGGGCGAGACCCCACCGCGTCCGGTCCGCGGTGCCGGCCCGACGGGGCCTGGGCTCGGTGTGGACGCCGCGGGGATCGACGAGTTCTGGCTGCTCTCGCAGGAGCTGCGGGGGGCCCGCGAGCAGGCGCACGCGGCGCTCGTACGGCTGGCCGGACCGGCGGCGCCGTCGGACAGCGAGCGCAAGGTGGAGGTCTTCGTCAACCTCGCGCGCCGGCTTCAGTCCCTCGTGCACCGCGAGATCTCGCTGCTGGACGACCTGGAGGACACGGTCGAGGACCCGGAGCTCCTCAGGGAGCTCTTCCATGTCGACCACCTCGCCACCCGCATCCGCCGCCACGCCGAGAACCTCGCCGTGCTCGGGGGTGCCGCGTCGCGCCGCCAGTGGACGCGGCCGATCGACCTGAGCGAGGTGCTGCGGTCCTCCGTCGCGGAGGTCGAGCAGTACACCCGGGTCAAGGTGGTGCCCCCGGCGGGCGGCAGCGTGCGCGGCCACGCCGTCGCGGACGTGGTGCACCTGCTGGCCGAACTGGTCGAGAACGCCACGGTGTTCTCCGCCCCCGACACCGATGTGGTGGTGCGTGCCGAACGGGTCACCGCCGGGATCGCGGTCGAGGTGGAGGACCGGGGGCTGGGCATGCCGGCCGAGGAACAGCACCGGATGAACGCGCTGCTCGGCGATCCCGACCAGATCAGCGTCCGGCACCTCCTCGCCGACGGGCGGATCGGCCTGTACGTGGTGTCGGCGCTGGCCCGCCGGCACGGGATCGCCGTCGAGCTGAAGTCGAACATCTACGGCGGCGTGCTCGCGGTGCTGGTGCTGCCGCAGGAACTGCTGGGCGCGGCCGCCGCGGCCCCGGAGACGGCCCCGCCGCCCCGCCTGGAACCAGCCCGCCTGCCGACCCCGTCCTGGCCTTCCCCGCACCCGGACCCCACCGCACCCCCTGCGGGGAGGCCCGCCCCGAGCCGCGTAACGGCGGGCGGCCGTGCCGCTGCCGCTGCCGCTGCCCCGGGGCAGGGGCTCGGCCCGGTCTCGAGGCTCGGCTACGGCTCCGCCCCGACCCCATCGCCCGGCCCCGGCCCCGGCCCCGACCCCGTGCCTGGCGTCGGCCTGGTGCCCGGCCTCGGCTCCGGCCCGGTGCCTGGCGTCGGCCCGGTGCCCGGCTCCGGCCCGGTGCCCGGTGCGGGCCTGGTACCCGGGCAGGCGCCCTCGCCCGGACCTGCCCCCGAGGCAGGCTCGCCGTCGGGATCCGCGGCCGTGTCCATGCCCGGCCGTGGCCCCGTGCCGGGGGCTGGGCCCGTGGCGGGCTCGCCGTCCGGATCCGCGCCGGTGTTCGGCGGTGGCCCCGTGTCCGAGCCCGGCCCGCTGGTGGGTCCCGCGTCCGAGTGCGAGCCCGAGCCGGGCTCGTCGTCCGGCTCCGCGTCCGCGTGCGGCGGTGGCCCCGTGTCCGAGCGCGGCCCGGTGGCGGCGCCCGCGTCCGAGTTCGAGCCCGAGCCGGGCTCCAGGGCCGTGCCGGGCCCCGGGTCCGTACTGGGCGCCGAGCCCACGCCGGGTCCCGGGTCCGTGCCGGGTCCCGGGTCTACGCGGGGTCCCGGGTCTGTGCCGGGCTCCGGGTCCACGCCGAGGCCAGGGGCTGTGCCGGGTCCCGGGTCCGTACTGGGCGCCGAGCCCACGCCGGATCCTCGGTCTGTGCCGGGCCTCGGGGCCGTGTCGGGCTCCGGGCCTGTGCCGGGTTCCGGGATCGGGGCGGGTTCCGCGGCAGGGGGTGGGGTGCGGGAGGGGGGTGCGTCGCTGCCCTCGCCCCGGAGCGAGGCTTCGGCCGACCCTGCCGGGAGCCGGGCCCTCGGTGCGGCGGCGGCGCCGCGCCCGACACGGTCCGGGGCTGCTGGAGCCGAGGCTTCGGCAGCGCTCCCGCCACTGCCCGTCCGGCGTGTGGGCGGAACCACGCCCGTACCAGGGGCCGCGGGCGCGGACCTGGCCGAACCCGTGCTCGGAAGCCGGTCCGGCGCCGCCCTTCCACCCGCCCCCGCCCCCGGGACGCTGATCCGCACCGGGCCCGAGGCCGCGGCCGGTCCCGGCGGCGGGAGCCGGCCCGTGCTGTCCGCCGGGCGTGCCGCAGGCGAGCGGCCCGAGTTGCCCCGGCGGCGGGCGCAGCAGCACCTGGCACCCCAGCTGCGCGAGGCCCCCGCGCCCCGACGCCCGGCCGACGACGCCGAGCAGCCCGTGCACGACCCCGGCCTGATGGCCGCCTTCCAGCGCGGCTTCGGCCTCGCGCAGTCCACCCCCACCCCTACCCCCACCCCTCACCTCGGCAAGGAGCGCACCCCATGAGCGGCGAAGTGGCGACCAAGACCGGCAGCCGGCTCTCGGACCTCGACTGGCTGCTCAGCGGCCTGGTGCAGCGCGTGCCGTACACGCGCAGTGCCGTACTGCTCACCGCCGACGGGCTCGTGACCTGCGTACACGGCCTGGACGCGGACAGTGCCGACCACCTGGCGGCCCTCGCGTCCGGGCTGTACTCCCTCGGCCGCAGCGCCGGCTCCCGTTTCGGGGACGGCGCGGAGGTGCGGCAGGTCGTGGTCGAGCTCGACACCGCGCTCGTCTTCGTCTCTGCCGCCGGCTCCGGCACCTGCCTGGCCGTGCTCGCCGACCGGGAGGCCGACGCCGGCGTACTCGGCTACGAGATGGCGATGCTGGTCAAGAGCGTACGACCGTACCTGGCGGCCCCGCCGCGGCGGCCCGCCGCCGACCCGGAGCGATGAGGGCCCGTACGAGGGGGGAGCACGGACACGGAACCTCGTACCGGGACACACCCTGGCTCGACGACACGGCGGGCCGGGTGATGCGCCCGTACACCGCCAGCGGCGGCCGCACCCGGCCGGGCGTCGCGCTCGACCTGCTGTCCCTGGTGACCGCGACCGGCGTCCGGCCGCGCGTCCCCCTCGGGGCCGAGCACACCCTCGCGCTCCGGTGCTGCGCCGGCGCCGCGGCGGTCACGGTCGCCGAGGTGGCCGGGCAGCTGCGGCTGCCGGCGGCGGTGGTGAAGGTACTGCTGGCCGACCTGGTGGAGCACGGGGCCGTCACGGCGCAGGCCCCCCGCTTCCCCGCCACTGCCCCCGCCCCTGCCCCTACGACCCCCGTCCCCTTCCCGGGCGGCGACGCGTTCGCCGCCGCCGACCAGAAACTGCTCCGGGCGGTGCTCGATGGACTGCGCAAACGACTGTGACGCCCCCGCGGCGGTGCCCGCGACCCTGAAGATCCTGGTCGCGGGCGGGTTCGGCGCGGGCAAGACCACCTTCGTGAGCGCGGTCAGCGAGATCGAGCCGCTGAGCACGGAGGAGCTGCTCAGCGACCTGGGCGCGGCCGACGACCCGCTCTACGGCGTCGAGGCCAAGTCCACCACCACCGTCGCCCTCGACTTCGGCCGGATCACCCTCGACGACCAGCACGTCCTCTACCTCTTCGGCACGCCCGGCCAGCACCGCTTCTGGTTCCTGTGGGAGGAGATGTGCGCGGGCGCACTCGGGGCGGTGGTGCTCGCCGACACCCGCCGGCTCGCCGACTGCTTCCCCGCCGTGGACTTCTTCGAGCGGCGCGGGATCGCCTTCGTCCTCGCCGTGAACGAGTTCGACGAGGGCCACCGCTACGCGCCCGACGAGGTCCGCGAGGCGGTGGGGCTCGGGCCCGAGGTGCCCGTCGTACGGTGCGACGCGCGCCTGACCAGCTCCGGGACGGGAACGCTCGCCGCCCTCGTCCGCCACCTGCTGTGCCTGTCCAACGAATCGGGGGAACCGCCATGACCTACTACGAATCGACCGGACACCTGCTGCTCACGCCCGTGGACCGGGAGGCGCCCGCGCGCGTCGTCCGGCTGCGCGAGCTGGGCCTGGGGGAGCGGACGGACCCCGAACTGGACGCCTTCGCGCGCCGCGTGGCCGACGCCCTCGACGCCCCGTACGCGGGGGTCAACTTCATCGGCGAGGAACGGCAGTTCTTCGCCGGCCTGCACCATGCCGCAGACGCCCCGGCGAGCGGCTACCCGGCGCGGGTCCTGCCCCGCGACCACGGCTACTGCCCGCACGTGGTGGTCCGCAGGCGGGCGCTGGTGCTGGAGGACGTACGCGACTTCGCGCGCTTCGCGGGCAACGCCGTCGTGGACGAGAGCGGGGTCCGCTCGTACGCGGGAGCGCCCCTGATCGACCGGCGGGGGATCGTCCTGGGCACCGTCTGCGCGGTGGACGTGGTCCCCCGGCGCTGGGGCACGGAGGGCCTGGCCACGGCGAAGGCCCTCGCCGCGGATCTGGTGGGGCTGCTGCACGAGCGGGAGGACCGCAGGGCGTGAGCCCGCTCCGGCACGCGACTGTCGGCGGCGGGGTCTACCGTCGGGGGGACGAGGCCCGCCGCCGGAGAGGAGACCCGGGATGGCCACGACCGCCCAGGACGTCCGTACGATCGCGCTGTCGCTCCCGGACAGCAGCGAAAAGCTCGCCTGGGGCATGCCGACCTTCCGGGTGAGCGGCAAGATCTTCGTGTCGCTGGCCGACGACGACACGTCGATCGGGGTGAAGTGCCCGAAGGAGGACCGGGCGGAGCTGATCGCGGCGGAGCCGGAGAAGTTCTTCCTCCGCGAAGGCCACGACGACAACTACGCCTGGCTCCGAGTCCGCCTGGCGGCCGTGCGGGACGCGGCCGAGCTGCGGGCCATCCTGACCGACTCCTGGCTCCAGACAGCCCCCAAACGCCTGGCCGCCGCCCACCCGGAACTCCTCCCCGACGGCAGCGGCTGACCGC
This sequence comes from Streptomyces sp. NPDC091371, assembly GCF_040684275.1. NCBI lineage: Bacteria > Bacillati > Actinomycetota > Actinomycetes > Kitasatosporales > Streptomycetaceae > Streptomyces > Streptomyces sp. NPDC091371. Next base: position 70,477 of record NZ_JBFBFP010000031.1, on the reverse strand, counting down.
GCGGACGAAACCTGCGCGCGACCACCCCACGAAGTGCGGTATTGTTCTCCTGCGCCTGCAACCGGGGGAAACCCCAGGTCAGCGGGCATCGGGACGTGGCGCAGCTTGGTAGCGCACTTGACTGGGGGTCAAGGGGTCGCAGGTTCAAATCCTGTCGTCCCGACCATGCTTTTAGCAGGTCGGAGGCCGTTCTCTCATCCGTGAGAGGACGGCCTTTCGTGCGTCCGGAGCCGTGGTGGTCGCAATGTGGTCGCACGTCCGGTCTGCGGCCGGGAGGCCGCAGCGCTGAAGGCAGGCGGTACGGGGTAGCGGAGCCGGCGGACAACCTCACCGAGCCGGTGGATGTGGTCGCGTGGTGGTCGCAGCCACGCCTTATGGCCTGTTTCATGACTGGCCTTCTCGGCTTCGGTGAGGGTGTGGTCGATGGTGTCGACGGCTTCGCGGGCTGCCTGGCGGGTGAGGTGGCTGTAGATGTTCGCGGTCGTCGACAGGGTGGAGTGCCGCAGCGTTTTGGAGACGACGGTCAGGGGCACGCCGGCGGTGATGGTGATCGTGGCGGCCAGGTGCCGCAGGTCGTGGACCGTGATCCGAGGAACGCCTGCTTCTTTGGACAGTTGATGGAGCCGGTCGAGGACGTGGTGCGGTCCGAGGGGCCGGCCGTCGGGTCGGCAGAAGACGAGTCCGGTGAACGGGTCGTCAGGATCACCCCTGGTACGGGGCGTCGTTCGAGCGTGGTGCCGGAGGGCGGTGGCGACGCGGGGTGAGATGGCGACCCAGCCGCGGCTCGAGCGGGTCTTCGGGGTGGTGATGACGAGGCGGTTGTTGTTGATGGCGGAGAGGGTGCAGCGCACGTAGAGGACACCTTCTGTCAGGTGGACGTCGTTCCAGTGGAGGCCGAGGGCTTCCCCTTTGCGCATGCCGGTGCCGATGAGGAACTCGAACAGGTCGGCCATCTCGGGATCGGCCTGGTGGCAGTGGGCGAGGAAGCGGGCGGCCTCCTCGGCTGTCCAGATGCGTCGCTCCGGTGCCGGTGGGCGGCGCAGGACCGGGGGACTGGCGGGGTTGTGGGGGAGGCGGTGTTGGCGGACGGCGTCGCCGAGGGCGCTGGAGAGGGTGGCCAGGGAGCGATAGAGGGTGGTGCGGCCTCGGCCGGCGGTGACCTGGCGGGTGACGTAGGCGGAGATGTGGCGGTGGGCGAGCTGGTCGAGCTTGAGGGTGCCGAAGGCGGGGATGAGGTCGTTGCGGACGTAGTCGCGGTAGCGGGCCATGGTGGTGGGCTTCAGCACGAGTGCCTTCGCCTCCAGCCATTGGCTGAGGTAGGCGGCGACGGTCTGGTTGGGGTCGGCGTTGTATCCGCCGGCCTCTCCCTCGAGGAAGCGGCCCAGGGCCTGCTCGGCGGTGTCCTGGGTGGCGAATCCGCCCCGGCGCACCGTGGTGCGGCGGCGGTCAGGGGTGGGGACGTCAATGGCGAAGCTCCAGGTGCCGTGCTCGCTGTCGGTGACCAGGTGGGGGCAGTGGGCACCGAGCTGGTGGTGCTGGGCGTTCCTGCAGCCGCAGCGGCGGTAGACACGGCCGCGGCCGACGCTGGTACGCATGGGGATCGCCTCCGGGAGGCGGAGGGAAGGGGGGTACCTCCAGCCTGCGACCACAGGCGACCACCACGCCTCTCACGAGCCCGTGACCAGTAGGTTTCCCTTGTTACCGTGCCAAGGACCCGGGCTCCGGAAACCTCAGTGGATTCTTCGTCTCCTGAGGACAAGGAGATCTACACCGGTCTGCCCTCGGTCGTTTCGATCAGAGCGTAGTAGTACGTCTTCGCTACCCATCGACCCTCCAGGCCGTTGACCCTGTGGCCGCAACGAAGCCGAAGGCCCCGTCCGTTCATGGGTAGCGCACCCGTTCCGGCTCTCCGGCCCACGGCACGGTCCAAGGAGACGCGGTGCACCCGAACGAGCGCGTCACGCACCACACGTGCCGCACCGCCGGTTGGCCCATCCTCTGATCGTTTCTAATTCGTTCTTAGCAGCCCGGTCAGCTCAATCGGCTGGAGTGCTGCTCCAGCGTCTGGGTGAGGATGCTCCGGCGTGTGGCGTGGTGACGGCCGGGCAGATTTGGGCGGAGATCTACATCGTTTCGGGCCCTTGAGGCCTTACCGCAGACCGGGTCGCGTTGATCTGGCCGGTCGTCATCACTCAGCCATTGTTCACTCGTTGGTGTTTGTGGTGCGAGCCCGTCGCACGGTGACCTCTCGATCTGTCCGAGCCCGTCGAGCTCCCGCAGTGGACCGAGGCCCGCGCGGTGCGCTGGTGTCACGAACAGCTAGTGAGGTGGCGGTCCGGTCCTCGTGGCCGAGGCCTGGAATTAGAACGCTGCGTGGCCCGCATGCGCTCGTGACCAGCGCAAACATCGAGCCTTCCGGGGAGGGACCCTTTGATCTACTGCGGAATCGACTGGGCCGAGAACCATCACGACGTGGTGCTGATCGACGAGTCCGGCCAGCTGCTGGCCAAGCGACGCGTCACCGACGACCCGGCTGGCTACCAGGTGCTGCTGGACCTGCTCGCCGAGCATGAAGACACCCGGGACGCCCTCATCCCGGTTGCGATCGAGACCAACCGCGGGTTACTCGTGGCCGTCCTCCGGGCAGGCGACCGGCAGGTTTACGCGATCAACCCGCTGGCCGCCGCCCGGTATCGCGACCGCCACTCCGTCTCCAGGAAGAAGTCCGATCTCGGCGACGCCCTCGTCCTGGCGAACATCCTCCGTACCGACATCCATGCCCACCGGCCCCTGCCGGACGACTCCGACCAGGCCCGCGCCGTCGCCGTCCTCGCCCGCGCCCAGCAGGACGCCACGTGGAATCGCCAGCAGGTCGGCAACCAGCTCCGCTCCCTGCTCCGCGAGTACTACCCTGCCGCTCTGGCCGCTGTCGTGCACTGGAAGAACGGCCTGTGCCGGCCGGAGGCCCTCGCCCTGCTCAAGGCGGCGCCGACTCCTGCCGACGCTGCCCGCCTGACCCGCCCCCAGATCGCCGCCGCCCTCCGGCGTGCTGGCCGCCAGCGGGGAATCGAGGCCGAGACCGAGCGGCTCCGGGAGATCTTCCGAGCCGAGTGGGCTCACCATCCGCCGCTCGTGGAGAAGGCCCTGGGCAGGCAGATGCTTGCACTCCTCGCACAGCTGGAAGCCGCCTGCACCGCCGTAGACGACCTCGCCCAGGCCGTGGAGGAGGCCTTCCTCCAACACAAGGACGCGGAGATCATCCTGAGCTTCCCGGGACTCGGGACCCAGCTCGGAGCCCGCGTGCTCGCCGAGATCGGCGACGACCGGAACCGGTTCGCCGATGCCCGCGGGCTGAAAGCCTACGCTGGGTCGTCGCCCATCACCCGGGCCTCCGGCAAGAAGTGCAACATCACCCGCCGCCGCATCAAGAACGACCGGCTCAACCACGCCGGCTATCTCTGGGCCTTCTCGGCCCTTCGCGCCTCACCCGGAGCCATGGCCCGCTACCGCCACCGCCGCGACGAACGCGGCGACTGGCACGCCTCCGCCCTGCGCAACGTCTTCAACAGCCTGATCGGCCAACTCCACCATTGCCTCCAGCAGCGCGAACTGTTCGATGAACAAGCGGCCTTCTCATCCACCGTGGTGCAGGCCCCGCTGGCGGCGTGAGGCGCTGATCAGCTGACACGAGGTGCCCCTTTGGCGAGGGCGAGGTGGGTACGCCGTGCGGGTGGTCGCCAAATGAACGCGTCTGCGATCTCGGCGCTAAATGGGTGCGCCTGCCAGTGGCTGGTGATGTCATGCCACTGCGCGATGACGGCGTTGAGTTCGGAACCCACCCCCATCCGGTTGTAGTCGATGACGAACTCGTAGACGTGACCCCCGTCTGACAGAACGACACCGGCCTCCGTGTGGGCCCCGTCAGGAAAGAGGTAGACGAGGACGGTGGTGGAGACGATCAGCCCGCGTTCGGCAAGCAGACTTCGTAGGCGTACCCAGAGGTTGTACGGGCTCGTCCGCATCAGCTGAGTGCAGTTCACGTAGCTCGCTGGTTGGCAGAGGCCCGCCGCGTGTTCGGGGAGCAAGGAGGCCAGCGGTCTCCAGACCTCATACGACTCTGCCGGGATCAGTGCGTTACGGCGTACCTGTCCGATTGCGGTCCCAGGACAGAACGCCGCGGTGTCCTGGAAGGACGCTGCCGCCGCCCGTGGCCGGGACTGCCTGCTGTGATGAGACGACTCGTGTCGGAGCCGGCCAGGGGGCCTACGAGGCATGGGCCTTTCGAATGGTCATGTCTCGCATTTTGCCATGTCCACAACCTCTTTCGCGAAGCCCACGCCCGCTGTGCAGCGTCAACTTGACGCCTGGCTTCGTGAGGTGTCTGCGGTGAAAGCCGAGCCTCAGCCGGGTGAGTTGCGCTCCCGGGGCCTGTCCGCGGGGCTCTCGGCACCGCTACAACCCACGCGTGGCGCGGTGAGCGCCGGTCGCATCACCGTCAGTTTCGCGCGCCACCGTGTCCGGCGGCGCGCCCGTTCGTGTTCGGAGGCACACCATGAGCAATCCCGCTCGTATGGCATCGAGTACCAGGACGTCCTCGCTCCGCCGCCGCTACCTCGCCTGGGCGGCGGGCGCTGTCCTTGCATCTGCGCTCCTCGGCCTGGCGCCGATGGCGCCGCCCGCGTACGCCTTCACCGGTGGGAACCACGAGCGGATCACGCGCGAGGCGCTCGACGGCTTCGACCTGGTGTCGCTGGACTTGCTCGCCAACGCCAAGAGCGGTGCGATCGTCGCCGATGACCAGGGCGCCTACTTCGACCTGGGGCCCATGCACTGCGACAACGCCGACTTCCTCCAGAGCCCCCCGGGCGCCGCGCCCTACCCGCGTACCCGCGAGCAAGCCACCGACGAGCTCCTGGCGTGCGTCGGGAGCTCCGTCGCCCGGTTCAAAAGGGCCCTGTCCCTCGCCGACGGTCTCGTTGACCCGGACGGCCGCGTCAGGCCCAACCAGGTCGACCTGTTCGCGCCGTGTGACTTCGACGACAGCGACGAGGGCACGGCCAAGTGCAACGTGCTCGAACACCTCGGCCGGGGATGGCATCCCATCGAGGACTTCTACTCGCACAGCAACTACGCCGACGAACACGACCAGACCCGGCCCGTCGGCGTGACCAACCCCGTTGGGTTGCGCCGCACCGTCGTGGCCCCCTTCTTCGACATCCGCCGCTACAGCACCCTGGGGACGAACGCCTGGCGGGCCCAGGTGGCCCGCTTGATCCCGAGGGATCTGACCACTGGCTGCTACAAGGACTTCCAGTCCGACTACACCCTGGCCGACTGCACTGGGCGTGTCATGCACGACGGAACCCTGGCCAAGGACGCCGCGGGCTCACCGCGGTCCCTCATCGGTGACAACTTCAACAAGGCGCGCACGCTGGCCACACGTGACATCGCACGCCAGTGGGAGTCGTTCCGGGCCGCACTTCTCGAACGGTACGCGGACAACAACCGGGGCTCCGTCATGGTGTGCGCGATCATGAACGACAACCCTGTCGCGGCCTGCTGAGCTTGTCGACCCCTCTCAGCCCCCACCTCCGTCGGTGGGGTGGGGGTTGACGGCTCACCGTCGGCCCGTTGCTGAAAGGTTCCAGCAATTCGCCCTTGAATAAGCCATGTTGGTGGACGCCTGTGGCACGCCGGGCAGACTACTGGGCCGTGCGGGTGGTCATGTCCATTGCAGGAACGATCAAGCTCCGGGTGATCCTTCTTCGCGCCGGACGGGTGTGGAACGTTGACAGCGGCAAGCCCCCAGCGCGACCACGACACTCAGGAGGTGTTCGGCAGATGGTGACCGCACCAGTGCTCTGGAACAACAACAAGGCGTACCTGTTCGACGGCGGGAACTACTACCGCTACGACGTCACCAAGGACAAGGTCGACCCCGGCTACCCGGCGCGAATCGCCGGCAACTGGACGGGCCTGTTCCCCTCCCGCGTCGACGCCGGCGTGGTGTGGAACAACGGCAAGGCGTACTTCTTCCGCGGCACCGAGTACGTCCGCTTCGACATGGCGGCCGACAAGGTCGACGAGGGCTACCCGAAGAAGATTGCCACCCACTGGAAGGGCCTGTTCCCCTCCCACATCGACGCCGCCGTGATGTGGAACAACGGCAAGGCTTACTTCTTCCGCGGTTCCGAGTACGTCCGTTACGACATCGCGGCGGACAAGGTCGACGAGGGCTACCCGAAGCCGATCGCCGGCAACTGGCCCGGCCTGTGGGACTCGGACCTCGACGGCGGCGTGGTGTGGAACAACGGCAAGGCGTACTTCTTCCGCGGTTCCGAGTACGTCCGTTACGACATCGCGGCGGACAAGGTCGACGAGGGCTACCCGAAGCCGATCGCCGCCAACTGGCCCGGCCTTCCCTAAGCGAGGCTCCAGCGCGGGCACGGGCCGCCCAGTCCCCTTCTTTTTCGTGCTGAAGGAAGCCGCACAGGGGAATCGTCGACGCTGCCATCAAGACCGCCGGGAAGAACCCGCGACACCGCATACGCGGTGTGCATCCGCGACGACGGCTGACGAGCCCCCGCACCCGGCAACGCTGCGGGGGCCGGGTATCGGCAACGCCAGCCGGTGGCCGTGGCCGACGGAAACCCGTCGGCCACGGCCACCGGCTGCAGATGGCCTCGTGTTCGGCCAGGCGGGTGGTCCTCCCCGCCGCAGAAACGATCACGTCCCCGAGGGATCGGGAATCCAGTGGTCGGCTGGGGTGCGCAGCGGCCGATGGGGCCACTCGCGGCTGTTGTCGCCGCCCGGGGCCTGCCGGTGCCCGAGCTCACCTCGAAGGGGTTCGCCTGTGGAGACCAGCCGACGAGAAGTACTGCGGACCGGGGCGGCCGTCGTGGCCGCCGGAAGCCTGATCGGGCTCGGCGGTGGGGGCGCGGCCGCCGCCCGTCCTCTCTTCGCGGGCGACGGTGTCGAGCCGGCCGCGTGGCGTGAACTGAGGCGGAGCCTCAGTGCGGGCGCCGGTCTCTACCGCCCGGGGGGTGCGGAGTACGCAGCACGGGCGACTCCCGACAATCAACGTTACGCATCCGTCCGCCCGGCCGGTGTCCTCGCCTGCGCGACCGAGGGCGACGTGGCAACCGCGATCCGGTGGTGCGCCAAGCACGGCGTGCCCTTCGCGCCTCGCTCCGGGGGGCACAACTACGCGGGCTACTCCACCACTCCCGGACTGGTGATCAGTCTGCGCGCGCTGAAGGAGGTGGTTCCACAAGGGCAGCGGCTGCGTCTGGGGGGCGGCGGCACGAACTCGGACGTGTACGCGGCCCGTGCGGCCAACCTGTACTTCCCCGGTGGGCGTTGCCCGGAAGTGGGCGTCGCCGGGCTGACCCTCGGCGGCGGGCTCGGGTTCAACGACCGTAAATGGGGTCTGACCTGCGACCGGCTCACCGAGACCCGGGTCGTGCTTGCCGACGGGACGCTGGTACGCGCGGCCGACGACGAGAACGCCGACCTGTTCTGGGCCTGCCGGGGCGGAGCCGGCGGCAACTTCGGCATCAACACCGGCTTCGTCTTCGACGCCGTGTCCGTCGCCCGGCTGCGCGCCACCGTCTTCGACCTGACGTTCGCACTGGACGCGGGCGTCCAGGTGATGGAAGAACTGCGGCACATCCTCGACGCGGACCGCGACAACGACTTCGACGTCCGGGTCGGCTTCAAGCACGCCGGCGACGGCACCACCACGCTCTGGCTCCTCGGGCAGCGGCTCGGCGATGAGAACGCCCTGCGACGCCTGTTCACCCCCCTTCTGCAGCTGCGGCCGACGCGGACCTTCATCGAGGAACGCGGATTCTGGCACGCGCAGGACTACCTCATGGAACCCCTCGGAGCGAAGGAGGCCTACGCCTCCAAGTCCCTCGTCCCCGACGAGTGGCCCACCCCCGACTCGGTGGCCGCCATCGCCGACTGGACACGCGGCTGGCAGCCCGGACCCGGACGGGCCACCGGCTACGTGACCCTGTTCGCCATGGGCGGCGACAGCGCCGCGCCCCGTCCGGACGAGACGGCCTACCCGCACCGCGGCGCGACCTTCGTGATCGACATCGGCACCCACTGGAAGCCCGGCACTCCGCCCGGCGAGGTACGCGCCCTCCTGGAACAGACGCGCACCGCCCATCACATGCTCCGCCGCCGCCTGTCCACCAGCGCGGCCTACGTCAACTTCCCCGACCCGGACCTGCACGACTGGCAGCACGCCTATTACGGCCGCAACTACGACCGCCTGGTCGCCGTCAAGCGACGCTACGACCCCGCCGGTCTGTTCCGCTACCAGCAAGCCGTCGGCCGTCCCCGCGTCTGAGGCTGCCGGCCCCGCCGAATGGAGGGTGCCGTCCGGGAAGCCCCTCAGCCGTATGCGGTTCACCCGCACACGGCCGGGGGCTTCCCGGGGCTCACCTTGTTTGCGAGGCCGCCACCGCCCGGACGGCGGGCATTCGGGCGACGGCGAAACGATCAGGCGGGTGATTCCTCCGACTCCCTCCTTGATGTCACCTCGCGTGCTGCGATCATTCCCCACCGTGGTGACGTGGGCTGTCTGGGGCTGCCCACGCTGACAGGAGGGCCTGGCTTCCATGCATGGTGACTTCCCACGGCTCAGGCGGACGTTTTCCCTGTGGTGCGGCATCGGTGCCGTGCTCGGAGGTTCGCTCGGCCCGGCCGCTCAGAGCGCGCACGCGCTCAACGCGGAACTCCGAGAACGCGCCGCGGCATGTGCGGCCCCGGGGCCGATCGCCCATGCCTCCGCCGGCCTCGACTTCGGTGGCAAGGAGCTCAGTACGGCGAGTGCCGGCCGCACGGCGGTCGCCATCACGGCCGCGCTGACCGCCGGGCCTCTCCCCGCCGGGGCCCGGGTGGCGGGGAACCGGGTACTGCTCCCCGACGGCCAGGGGTCTTTCACGGTCGGCGTGGAGCCCGCACGGATGCCGGGCACGCTTGCCTACGCGCCGGTGGCGACCGCGCACTTTCTCGGGCCGAGCGCGGCCGTGGTGCGGGTCTCCGACCGGGCGACGGTCGATCTGATCCGGCTGGCGGTCGCCGCCCGGCTCACGGAGGTGGCGGCGATCGTCTCCGACAGGTCGCAGAACCGGCGGCTCGACGTCACGAGCGGACTGAACGAGGGTGTGCTCACCACCGCCGACAGCACCGGCCGCATCCCGCTCAGTCCCAGGGACCTCGGCCGGATCACAGTCCTGAAGATCCTCGGCGACCAACTCCCCACCGCCACGGCCCGGGTGAAGTCGGCCGCGCTCGGTTCCGCCGTCGCGATGGGCCTGCTCGACGAGGAACCGGCCCGCCCCGTGCATCGTATGGAAGGCAACGCGCCGCCGGCCGGCGTGGCGGCCGCGACGGCGCGGGCCGCCTCCGTCCGCGCGCTGTCGCCCGGTTCCGCCGCCGCTCTCGACAAGGTGCTCGAGCTGGCCCGACAGGCCGGCTCACAGGCGGCCCTGAAGGACATTCGCGCCGAACGGGACTGCGAGCGCCGTGTCCTGCGCGAACAAGCCGACGGCGTGATCGCCCAGCGGACGGCCGCGGACGCCGAGCTGACGAAATCCCTGAACGCGCGTGATGCGCAGCTGCCGGTCATCCCTCACGTGATTGTCGGCGGCGGATGGGCGGCCACGATCGACTACCTCACGCTGCCCCCGGTCACCAGCGCCGGCGCCGATGTGCCGCCCGTCCTGACGGTGGCCGCGGGCTACGGAGTGGTCAACGGTCTCGGGGACTTCCGCCTCACCCAGCCCGCGATGGACAACGAGCTGCCGGGTGCCCCCTTCCAGCCCGGTGACTTCGCCGAGGACCGCAACGACTTCGTGATGTCCACCGCCTTCGGGCGGGCGGTCGGTGTGGCCCGGGCCCTGGCCGGGATGCCCACGTACCAGGCGAACGTCACCGGCATCGAAGCTCGGCCGGACGGGACGGCCGCGGCCAACTGGCCTGCCGAAGCCAAGTACCGCCTGACGACCGGCGGCCGGCGGACGCTGTACGCGCGCTCGCTGGACCTGGCCACCGGTCTCGGCCCGCCCAGGATCCCGCAGGCGGCCGGCGAGCAGCTGGCCGGTCGGACCTTCATCGATCCGGGTACGGGCTACCAAGTGGCATTCGGCCCGGCCGGTGACACGCGGGTCCTCGATCCCCAGGGCGAGCCGTACACCGGGCAGTTGCCCGTGAACGCAAGCTGGCTGCTCGGCGTGCAGAACGTCGAGGGCACGCCGAAGAGGCTGTACGAGCCCTTCCTGCTCGACCCCCAGGGCCGGCCCACCGAACGCCGCGTGATCGATACGGAGTCCCGCTACTCGGTTGATCCGCAAACCCGTACGGTCTATGCCCCGGACGGGGCGGCCGTCGACCCGGAGACTCTGGATCCGGACCTGCGAGCCCGGCTCGGCTTCCGGCCCGAGGGCTACCGTGACCCCAGGTTCGTCACCGACCCGGACTCCTCGTACTCGGTCCACCCGATGACCGGCGGCGTCATCCTGACCGCGAGCGGTGAGCCCGTCGACCGCACCACCCTCCCGCCGCAGACGCTGAGCCGCCTCGACGGCCTCGCCCGGGCACACCGGGTCCAGTACGGCGGCCAGAACACCAGCGCCGACTACCGTCCGGACGACGACCTGCTCGTGGTCGGCGGCGGCGCGGGGGGCGCCTCCGAAGTCGAACAGGCCCACTACGTCACCCGTCAGGTCACCTGGGGCGCCCGCCCGGCGAAACTCGCCGCCGACTACCCGAAGGGCCCGGAAGGCGCCCTGGACCCCAAGGGGCTGCGCGCCGAATGGGATTCGGCCACCCCGGCCCGCAAGGCGGAGATCCAGAGGGACCTCACCTTCGTCAGCGGCGGCTTCAACCGGCGCAACACCCTGCCGTCGATCGGGGCCTTCTCCCTGCCGGTCTGGGAGCCGACCCTTCGTACGACCGACCTGCCCGTCACCATCCGGTACACCACCACCGGCCGCTTCGGCACGACCGATCTCCAGGGCCGCCCCTCCACCTTCAGCCGTATCGTCTACACCATCGGCCAGGAGGCCGACTACCCCGGCGGCGCAGCCGCACTGCTGGGCTCCGGCACCCGGCTGGTCGCCGTGCTCGGACCGGACGGCACGGAGGTCAACGGCCTCAGCGACGCGCCGGGCACGCTGCGGGTCCTGGGCGCGGCCAGTGTCACTCGCGGCGTTCTGCGGCTCACCGGTGCGGACCAGCCCGTACTGACCGACAAGATCAAGGCACAGGCGGACGTCCTGCCGCCGGACGCCCGAACGATCGACCCCAGCATCCGCTACCACGCCGGGCGGATCGCGGAGATGAACCGCGCCTTCCGGCAATGAGCGATATGGAACGGTGGTGGAGCCAGGATGTTCCGCCACCGTTCCGGTCGGCGCCGACACGACTGCGCGGGCCGCTGCCTGGACGCCGCCTGCGGCGCCGGCCGAACGCGTCGCTGACGGACGGTGTGGACCGCGTGGTCGTGGTTCTCCAGCTGGCGCCAGGACCAGTTGGGCACCAGGGCCTCTCAGGCGTTCCGACAACGCGGCGCGGTGCCGTAGCCGGCGTCGTGCGCCCGCCGGGGATTACGGACAGCCCTTGGCCGTCTTCAGTGGTCGGCCGCGACGCACACGGCGTAGACGGTGAATTCGGGGTAGTTCTCCACGCTGGGTCCCCGGAAGTCGACGTTGAATGAGACGGTCCAACCGGTTCCGCCATCGCTGGGACGGCTGGTGTTGACTCGGTCGGCCGGCCCGGGGGCGGTCGCGTCGGCGCGGTTGTAGTCCGGCAGCTCGAAGCCGCCTCCGGTGACGATGTACCCGGAGGGAGCTTTGGCCTCCAGGATCAGCGGGGCGTGGGTGTTGGTCAGGTCACCATACTGATCGCCTGCGGGTCGCCCTTTCACCGTGACGACTTGGTGCTTGAGGCCGGAGGCGTTCTTGCCGCCGAGGGCGGCGTGGCCGGCGTCACGGACCTGGCCTGCCGTCTTCGCGGCGCCGTCGAGGATTCCCATGATGTGCTCCTTGGATGCGGTTCCACAGGATTGCGGATCGACCGTAGAGGCCGCTGTACGCCCCACTGCCTCATCTGGATCGGCACGCCTGGGGGATCACTCAGCCGGGTGTGTCCAAGCGAGGTGGCGCATGATGGCTCCAGCACGCGACGAGCCAAGCCAGGCAAGGCACGCCGTGTCGCCGCCAGGCTTCACCACGTCGGGCGCAGGACCTGTGGGGGATCCCCACCCGGCGGTGTCGTCATTTGTGATGCTCCCGGCAAGGGCCGAGGTGTGTTCGCACAGGGGAGTTCGGTGTCGGCGAACCGGTCCTCCGTGGCCTGCCCGAGCGCGCGCTGATCCCCGGTGATCAACGTCCCGAAAGCTCCATATCCCATGGTCCTGGGCTCATGAAGAACGCCGGAATGTCCCCGAAGACGGCCGCCAAGCTAGGGGTGTGCTCCGGCGAGCACTTCACCCTCAGGCACTCCAACTGACATGGATGCCGATGTCGGCCCTGACCGGCAATGCCCGGCTCTGGGAGCCCCGCCCCTTGCCGTTCCGCCTGTTCGACGACAACACCACCGGACCCGGAGCAGTGGAACCCGGAGCCCACCCGATGCGATAACGGTCATAACGCTGACTGCGGACCGGGACTGGGAAGCGCAAAAACGTTGAGTCTGAACCGGGCTCACCGACACGTTCGGGTGTGCTTGCCTCGTTGGTTCAATTCATGCTGATACTGGCCGACGTGACCGAGAACAGCGCTGCGGCGCCCGCCGATCCGTTCGAGAGTAAGTTCGTCACCGGAACCTCCGGGGATATTATCGTGGCATCCAGAGGAAAAGGCGGCAAATATACCGAGCACCTTCGAGTGAAGGTTTCGAAGAATGCCAGGAAGCCCAAGCACACATGCACTGACGTGCGCTTCCACAACAACACGCAGGCGGTGGTGATGTGCGGCGACAGCAAGGCTGTCGTCGATCTCGGAACGCCGGGGTCCGCCGACACCCTCGGTTCCTCGCGGCTGCGCTGGCACATGGGGGAACACGGCAACAACGAGCATGCGGTCGAGCTGATTCCCGGCCCGTACATGGTGTCCGCCTCCAGCGGCGGCAGGGGCTACGGGCTCGAAGTCCGCAAACTCCACGCTGACGGGAGCGCCACGCTCGTACAGACATGCTCCCTCGCCTCCGGTCACGCGCTGAAGTGGGACAGGAAGCGAAACCTGCTGTGGGCGTTGGGATCGAGCGTGTTCCCGCAGACTTGGGAGTACCGGGACCCGAAGGAAAAGCTGGACCCCTACTGGACCTGCGAGGAGTCGGAGCACGTCTACGGGGTGTTGTGTGCCTACCCCCTGCGCGAGGGGCACGAGCGACCCCTCGGCCACCCCATGGTCTTCCCGCTCCCGGACTCGCAGGAACTGCCCGAGTCCGAAAACCCGAAGCATGGCAACTACGGCTGGCGGGAGGGCCCTCACGACTTCGCCCCGCTCCCGCGTCAGGACAAGTTCCTGGTGTCCACCGACATGCATTCCTTCGTCTTCGACATCGGCGAGGCGATGCGGTTGGGAGCGTCGTCCAAGGCGGAGATGAAGAAACTCTTCGTCCCGGCTGAGCAGAGCCTGCTCGAAGGATTCAAGTCACCGATGGAGTTCGACGAATTCAAGGCCGTCAGCATCCATTCCAATGGGGATGTCCTGATCTGTCAGGCGAGGATGGTGCCGCCGGGCCTCGAAACGGCGCAGGTGGAGACGGAGTACACGCCCGACTACGTCTCGTCCTGGCTCACCGTCTTCCGGCCGAGCACGAAAGAGCACTACTACCTGAAGCCGCCGGCGTACACGTATAAGGCGCGCTGGCACGAGGAGCCCGCCGGCTGGGAAGGGATCACGCTCCCGTCGTAGTGAGGGCGTGCAGCCTCCGCGGGCACCTGAGGACAACCGCGGGTGACGCACCCAGCCTCCCGGCCAGTGCCTCTTCTGCGGTCAGCCGCTTTTCTCGAGGATGAGGTACAGGCTGATGCAGACCACAGCCATCAGCAGGATCACGAAAGGGTAGCCGCCCGCCCGCTGGAGTCCGGCATGTCCTCGAAGTTCATGTCGTAGATGGTTCCCACCAGTGTCGGTGCAATCAGGATGGCGGCCCAGCCGGAGGAGGAGCACGAGCCGTGACAGGTGCGGCCGGAACACGTGACACCCAGCAGAGCCAGGATCAACCCCTCGAGGACCTGGGGTCCGGCGACGGGACCGGTCCGACGGTCAACAGCTATGACGAGTGGTCACCCCTCAAGGAGGTCGTACTCGGCTCGGGTCTGAACCACGACGCGCACGAACTCGACTTCTCCTTCCGTCTGTTCTTCCATGACGAGGCGCACGGGGCCTTCTACAGCCCCGCCTACGGAGCGCCGGGCGCGGTCAGCGTCCGCCGGGAGGTGAAGAAGAGATACGTGGAGGAGCTGAACGAGGACATCGAGGGCATGGCCGACGCCCTGCGGCAGGGCGGTGTCACGGTGCGCCGGCCCATGCCACTGACGGCGGCCGGGTCGGTGCGGACGCCCGCCTGGGAGGCCGGAGTGATGCCCGCGCTGAACGTCCGTGACCAGACGCTCGTCCTGGGCGGGGAGATCATCGAGACCCCGCCCCAGGTCCGTGCCCGCTACTTCGAATCGCACCATCTCAAGCCGCTGTTCTACGAGTACTTCCAGCGCGGCGCGAGATGGACGGTGATGCCGCGCCCGGTGATGACGGACCGCTCCTTCGACACCTCGTACGTCAGCGGCTCGACCACCGCGTCCATGCAGTACATCGCCGACCCGCATCCTTCGCAGCTGGACGTCGGCACAGAGATGATGATCGATGCCGCGCAGTGCGTGCGGTTCGGACAGGACGTCCTGGTCAACGTCTCCACGCAGAACCATCAACTGGGCTTCGACTGGCTGCAGCGGCACACCGCCGACCGCTTCCGGCTGCACCGCGTGTACCGGCTCGCCGACAACCACCTCGACAGCATCGTGCTGGCCCTGCGGCCCGGTGTCCTGCTGGTGCGCGACCCCTCGTTCGTCCCCCGGCTGCCGGAGCCGCTTCGCCGCTGGAAGATCATTTTCCCGCCGAAGCCGGACCTGAACTCCTTCCCCGACTACGAGGCCGACGACCTCGTCCTGACCAGCCCGTTCATCGACCTCAACGTGCTCTCGCTCTCCCCGGACACCGTCATGGTCAACGCGCTCTGCCCGGAACTGATCCGCACGTTGGAGAAGCACGGCTTCACCGTGGTGCCGGTCCGTCACCGCCACCGCCGACTGTTCGGCGGAGGCTTCCACTGCTTCACCCTGGACACCGTTCGCGAGGGGTCCGGTCCCGAGAACTACTTCGATTGACGGGTGGGGGTGGGCGACAACGGTGAACCCGAGCCCGAGGCTGTGCGATTGGCGCGGCCCTTCGCGGCCTGCGGGCCAACCAAGAACGCTTCATCTCGCAGGGGGTGCACAGCCGCCCCGTCAGCTCGGCGCCGCCGGACGGCCCCCCGGAGCGCGGCCTGCCGGGCGGCCCGGCCGTTCTGGAGGGGGAGTCGGAACGGCCCGGGTGGGGGAGCGGAGCGGCCCCGGCCCAACGGGCCGTGAATCCCGGGCCCCGTGAAACGGGAAGCGAAGCGCAGGGCCCCGGCGGGGGCCGGCCCTTTGCTCGGCGAAGGCGAGCACCACCAAGTGCAGTGCGCGGCGCCGCTCGTGTGTACGTCCCGAGCCGGGTGCGGGGAGGCGGGGAAGGGGCCGGCGGTGTGGGTGTTAGAAGCGGCCGAACGAGTGGGCGGCGGGGTGGCCGGGCTCGACGCCGGTGTAGAAGGCCTCGATTGACGTGATGACGGCGTTGACGGAGATGGTGCCGTCGGCGGCGGTGAGGTGGGGGCTGGTCTTCTTCACGGCGTCTTCGGTTGCTCCGAGCGCGGTCATCATGCGGTGGTATTCGTCGGCGTTGAGCTTGCCGTCGCTGTCCGTGTCGGCTGCCTCGGCGATGGCTTCGTACCAGGGCTGGGCGGTCTGCGTGAAGCCATCCGCAGTTCCGAGCATCGACTCGGTGACCGCCCGCTGGAATTCCTGGGGTGTGATCTGGGAGTCGCTGTTGACGTCCGCGGCTTCGGCCAGGTTGTTCCAGTAGCGCTCGGCGCCGTGGGAGAGCTTCTTTCCCTCGGGGGATTCGGGCGTGAGCCCGAATCGGTTCAGGACGTCTCCTGACATCTTTTCGAAGTCCGCCTTGCTGATGACGCCGTCGCGGTCGTGGTCGATGCTGTTGAAGCGCGTGGTCATCTTGCGCTGGAAGAAGTCCTTGTCCACCTTTGCGGCCTTTCCCGGTCGGATCGCGATCACGGATCGGTGATCATTCTTTCCGCTGTCACCGCGGCGCTTGGTCAGGACGGGCCGGAGTCGGGGGTGAACGCGCGAAGGACAGGTTGACGCTGTACCAGGTGTCAGGGGGCGGGCTTCGCACCTTCGGCTGTCGTTGACTGGCCGACGGCGGTGCCCGCCGCCGGTTGACCGGCGGCCTCACGCCCGGACCGGCGGGCCGGCCGACGGTCCGGGCGTGGACGTGCTGCCGGATCCCGGTCATGGGGCTGACCCTCGACCGCCCCATCGCCCTCCAGCCCGAAATCCTCACCGCCGTCTCGAGGCCACGCCGGCCCACATCGCCCACCTCAACACCTGCTGTCGGGGTACTTGCCAAAGTGCCCACAGAGGTACGGATGCCCTGTGCTCGCTGCCTGGTGGTGCGGCTGGTGGCTTGAGGGCGGTGGGTGTGGGGGAGGCTTCCGTGACACTTCGGGGTGAAGGGGCTGGTGGGGTGGGGCGGATGGTTGTGGACGTGGTGGTGGCGGGCAACGGGGTGCTCGGGTGGTCGGTTGCGGTGGAGCTGGCGCGCCGTTGCCCGGGTTTGCGGGTGGTGGTGGTCGGCCCGGTCGCCAGGCCCGGCTCGGCAACGGTCGCGGCCGGTGCGATGCTCAACTGCTTCGCGGAAGTCACGGACACGACTTCCGGTCATCCGGTGTCGCGGGCGAAGTTCGCGCTGGCCCGGGCCGCTCTGGACGCCTGGCCCGACTGGCTCGAAGCCGTACGTGACGGGGAGGGGCCGGCGCCCCGGTTGGTGTCGCCGGGCACGTTCGTCGTCCTGGGCGCGCAGGCCACCCCCACAGCCGTACGCAACTTCGACGCGGTCCAGGCGGCGCTGAAGGAGCACGGGGAGCCGCATCAGGAAGTGCAGCCCGAAGACATCCCGGGCCTGCGCCCTGTGCCCCACGAACGACCGGTCCGTGCCCTCTACCTGGAACGCGAGGGCGCCGTCGACGCCCGCGCCGTCCTCACCGCCCTGGAACGCCGCGGCCGCCGCCTGGGCGTCACCTTCGTCGACGGCCACGCATCCCGGCTACTGACGGCCAACGGCCACGTCACCGGGATGCGTCTCGCCGACGGCAGCCAGATCTCCGCAGGCGCTGTCGTGGTGGCCGCCGGAGCCGCCTCCCAGACCCTCCTGGACCAGGCCCTCCCGCACCGAACCCCGCCGCTGCTGCACGGCACGGGCTGCGCGGTGACGACCCTGCGCCATGCCGGTCCCGGTTTCGACCGGGTGATCCGCACCCCCACCCGTTCCGGGGCGTGCGGCATGCACCTGGTCCCGCTGGGCGGCGGAATCGAGTACCTCGGCGCGACGAACATCGTCTGCTTCGACCCGCCCGAGGGCCCCCGCCTGGGTGTCACCCAGTTCCTGCTGCGGTTCGCCACCGACCAGTTCGACACCCGCCTGGCGATGTCGGCCGTCCGGAACTGGCACTACGCCCACCGCCCCGTCCCCCTGGACCGCTTCCCCCTCCTGGGCCCCACCCACCTCGACAGCCTCCACGTCGCCACGGGCACCTACCGCGACGGCTTCCACAGCTCACCCGTCATCGCCCGCCACCTCACCGACCAGATCCTGGGCCCCGCCGTCCAGCCCGAACTCCTGGCCCCCTTCGCGCCGGAGCGGGCCCCGGTCGAGACGATGACGGTCGAGGAGTCGGTAGACCTGTTCGTGGCCGACGCCGTCGAGACAGCCACCGAATACGGGATGCGGCTGCCCTACTTCCTCGACACCGACCCCATCGCCGCCCAGGCACGTGCCGAAGCCCACCAGGCCCTCCAACGCCTCGACCGCCCGATCGCGCTCCAGCCCGAGATCCTCACCGCTATCCGCGAGGCCACGCCCGCCCACATCGCCCACCTCAACAGCTACCTCCGCACCACGGCCCCAGTGGTGTAGGAGCGGTGTCGCCCTGGCGTGGCTGTCGGCCATCGGCACCAGGTCCCCTGCCCGTGGGCCTCACGATCGAAGGGTTCCCTTCGACGTGCTACGACCGCACTCAGGAGACCAACATCCTCGTCAAGGCCCGGTACAGCTCGCCGCTCGGCACCGGGCTCACCCCCTTCACCGACCGCCTCGAAGGACACTTCAGCCGCAGACAGTGACGGCCTCCGGGATGCTGCTTCATCACCGGCGGCTACCAGGCCGCTGCCTGGGTGCCGGAGTGCTCATTGCGCACCGCACCGGGGCGGGCTGGAACGGCCGGAGCCGTGGAAGAGAAGGGCACAACGTGTCCCGCCGAAGGGTCTCGGCGCGGCTGGCGCCTTGGTGTGGTCCGGAACGGCCTCTCCGGCCTGTGGGCTGGAGTGTTCACTCCACTGTGACGTGGGCCAGGGCCCAGGAGGTGTGGTCGAAGGAGGTGCGGTTGTTGGCGTCCTCGACCACGAGGCGCAGGACGCGTACCCCGCGGACGTCCAGGTCGACGCGGACCGGGCCGGTGGCCGCGGTCAGTGTTGGGGTGGTGAGCAGCAGGCGGTCGTCGCCGTAGACCTTGGCGCGGGTGGCACCGGCGCTGCTCTGCTTGGCGGAGAAGTCGTCGATGCCGACCAGCGAGGTGAACCGGGTGGCGGCGGCGCCGAGGTGGTAGGCGATGTCGCTGGGCGCGTGGACGCCCAGGCCCTTGGGGTACGTCGTACCGCCGAAGGAGATCGGCGGGCCGTCGCCGACGGCGTTCTTGCCGTTGGAGGCGTCGCGCTCGACCGGCCCCCAGCCGTTGGCGGCGCTGATCCAGGTGAGGTCGGAGAGGTACGAGTCGCGGACGGGGGCGGCCGGCGGCGTCGGGACGGTGTCCGTCGCCGGATAGCGGACCGGCCCGGACGGCGTGTCGGCGGTGCCTTCCGCGGTGAGCGCCCACGCGGTCGCCGGAGCGGCGTCGGCGGGCGGGACCACCTGCCAGGAGGCGGTGAGGCGGCCGCCCGCGGCGAGCTGTTCCGCCGTGGCCGGGGAGGCGGGGGCCACGGTCCAGCCGGCGGGGGCGCGCAGGACGAGCGAGGCGTTGGTCCAGGGCCGCGCGGAGCCGTTGTCCAGCGTGGCGGTCACGGTGAACGCCTCACCGGGGACAGCCAGCCTGGGCAGGGTCAGCCGCGTGCCGAACGGTGTGCGGGGATAGGTGTCCTTCCAGGAGGAGCGCATCAGCGCGACGAGTTCGGCGGCCTTCGCCGGGTGCTTGTCGATGACGTTGCGGGTCTCGCCGGGATCGGTGGCCAAGTCGTACAGCTCCACCTGCCACTTGTCGTCGGGGAGGCTGTGGTCCCGCTCGGGGGCGAAGCGAACTGCCTTCCAGTTGTCCCGGCGGACTGCCTCGGCCAGCCACGTGGCACGTTTGTTGTCCTGTGCGTTGGCTCGGCTGGTGACGCCCCACTCGTCGCGGAACCAGTACAGGTGTCCGTGGCGGGCCGAGTCGGTGCTGCCGGCGAGGAGGGGAGCGGCGGACAGGCCGTCCACGCCGGTGGGGGAGGGGGCGCCGCCGAGCTCGGCCAGGGTGGGGAGCACGTCGGTCAGCGGGGTCGGACGGTCGCTGGTGCCCTGCCTGACCCGGCCGGGGCCCCAGGCGATGAGCGGGACCCGTACGCCGCCCTCGTAGAGGTTGCGCTTGTAACCGCGCAGCGGGCCGTTGGCGTCGAACAGGTCGGGGTTGACCCCTCCCTCCTCGTGGGGGCCGTTGTCGCTGGTGACGAGGACGACGGTGTCCTGCTCCAGCCCGCGGGCGCGGAGCCGGTCGACCACCTTGCCGACGAGCGCGTCGAAGTAGCTGACCTGGGCCGCGTGCCCCTTGTTCGCGGCCGTCCAGCCGCGATCGTCGTACGCGCTGGTGTCGGGTACGTCGCTGGGCGCGTGCGGCACGTTCGGGGTGAGCAGCAGCAGGAACGGCTCGTCGGCGTGGGCGTCGATGAACTCCAGGGCGCGCTGCTCCAGCAGGTCCGGGGCGTACACGGCCTTCGCGCCGCCGGCGTTGGCGGCGATGGGTTCTTTGGCATCGTTGTGCCACAGGTACTCGGGGTAGTACTCGTGGGCGTGGCCGTGCGTGATGTAGCCGTAGAACTCCTCGAACCCGCGGGCGGCCGGATGGCTGTCCTGGCCGGCGGCCTCCGGCCCGAACCCCCACTTGCCGATCACGGCGGTCCGGTAGCCGCGGGCCCGGAGCACCTGGGCGAAGGTGGTGTCGGCGGCGGTGAGCGAACCCTGGCCCCCGGAGGAGGGGTTGGCACGCACGGTGGAGTGGCCGGTGTGCAGTCCGGTCAGCAGGGAGCAGCGGGAGGGTGCGCAGACGGCGGCGGTGGAGTATGCGTCGGTGAAGCGCAGTCCCTCGGCGGCGAGCCGGTCCAGGCGGGGTGTGGTGATCAGCTTCTGGCCGTAGGCGCCGAGTTCGCCGTAGCCGAGGTCGTCGGCAAGGACGACGACGACGTTCGGCGGCCTGCCGACCGGGCCGTCCCCCGTCTCCGGGACCGCCACCGAGGCCGCTGCCTGCTCCGACCCGGCGACGGTGGTAGTGGCGGCGGTCAGGCCGAGCACGGCGGACGAGCCGGCCAGGAAGGTACGGCGGCTGGGCATGGGTGACTGCTCCTCGATGGCGGCTGCGGGTGTTCAGCCGATCATGGGTCGGCGAACCAAACCTGTTCCATGCACAGGGCATGAAGAACATGTGTCGGCGCCCTGCGCCGCGGAGCCGTTTCCTTCGCTCGCCCTGGCGCACTCGTCGTCGAGCCGGACGTCCGCCACCGTCCCCGTGCCCCGCTGGTGTCCCACGAGTACCGACGATGAACGCCCTATTGAGACGTCCGGGCGAGCCCCGGTTGTTGCCGCTGCATGGCGACCTCATGGCAGTCGTGCGGCCTCCCGTCCGGGCGGCCCGGAAGTGCCTAACATCCCCGGCACGGCCTGGCCCCCATGGACCCCGTAGGCCCTGCCCGTTCCGACCTAGCCAAGGACCAGTTCCGCCATGAGCGTTTCCCCCACCCTCAGCGTCGGCGAAGCGAAGGCCCGCCTGCCCCAGCTGACCGTCGTTGACGTCCGGACCCCCGGCGAATTCACCTCCGGTCATCTGCCGGACTCCGTCAACGTCCCCCTCGACCGGATCGAGCGGAGCCTGCCCGAGCTCCGGCAGGCCGCCGAGCGGGGCGCCCTGTTGCTGGTGTGCGCCTCCGGAGCCCGCTCCGGGAAGGCCGCGGCGGCCCTCGCCGCGCACGGGGTCCCCGCTGCCAGCCTCACCGGCGGCACCAGCGCCTGGACGGCCGCCGGCCATGGCCTTCATTCCCCGGACGGCCCGGCCCGGGCCGTGTGGGGGATGGAACGCCAGGTCCGCTTCACCGCGGGCGCCGTCGTGCTGCTCGGCCTGCTCCTCGGGCTGTTCGTGCACCCGGTCTTCCAGCTGCTGTCCGCGGCGATCGCCGCGGGCTTGGTGTTCTCCGCGCTCACCGACACCTGCGGTATGGCGGTGGTCCTCGGCCGGCTGCCGTTCAACCGCCGCGGCAGTGAGGCCCGCCCGTGACCGAGCCGACCGGTACCCCGAACCGCCGTGACCCCTACGAGGGGTTCGCGGGCCACGTGGGCCGCACCTTCGCCGAGTCCGAACCCGCCTGGCCGCCGCGGCGCACGCTCGGCGGCGGCGCCCCGAACATCGTCGTGGTCCTCGTCGACGACATGGGCTACAGCGACATCGGCCCCTTCGGCGCCGAGATCGCCACTCCCGTGCTCGACGGGCTGGCCGCGGACGGCCTGCGGCTGGCCAACTACCACACCATGCCGCTGTGCTCCCCCGCCCGAGCGGCCCTGCTCACGGGCCTCAACCCGCACCGCGTCGGGTACTCGACGGTCGCCAACTCCGACCCCGGATTCCCCGGTTACGGTATGGAGATCGGCCAGGACGTCCCAACCCTTGCCGAGGTGCTGCACGACGCGGGATACGCCACCTACGCGGTCGGCAAATGGCACCTGACCCGCGACTCCGCCTCCAACGCCGCCGACGACCGGCGCAACTGGCCGCTGCAGAAGGGCTTCGACCGGTACTACGGCGTGCTGGAGGGCCTGACCAGCCTGTTCCACCCCCACCAACTGGTCCGCGACAACAGCCCACTCGACATCGACGAACTGCCCGACGGCTACTACTACACCGACGACATCACTGACGAGGCCATCGCCATGGTGAAGTCGCTGCGCGCGCACGACCCCGACAAGCCGTTCTTCCTCTACCTCGCGCACAACGCCGTCCACGGTCCGCTCCAGGCCAAGCCCGAGGACATCGAGCGGCAGCGCGGACGCTACGACGGCGGCTGGGACACGCTGCGCGGCACCCGCTTCGCCCGCCAGATCGCCGACGGCCTGTTCCCCGCGGGCACCGCCCTCCCGGACCGCAACTCCGAGGCCGGCCACGACGTCCCGCCCTGGGACGGGCTCACGCCCGATCAGCAGCACCGCTACGCCCGCTACATGGAGGTGTACGCGGCGATGGTCGACAACATCGACCAGAACCTCGGGCGGCTCACCGACACCCTGCGCGCCCTCGGCGAACTCGACAACACCATCGTGCTGTTCACCTCCGACAACGGCGGCACCGGCGAGGGCGGGGCGGAGGGCACCCGCAGCTACTTCAGCCGCTTCGTCCACCAGCCCGTCCCCGACGACTGGGACCCGGACGTGGCGCGGGACACCGAGCTCATCGGCGGCCCGCGGAGCCTGGTGCACTACCCGCGCGGCTGGGGAATGGCCTCCAACACCCCGTTCCGGCTGTACAAGGGCCAGACCTACGCGGGCGGGGTGCGCGTCCCGTTCGTCATCTCCTGGCCGGACGGGCTGCGGCGCGGCGGTGACGACCCCGGCATCCGCCACCAGTACCAGTACGTCACCGACGTCACCCCCACCCTCCTGGACCTGGTGGGCGTACGGCGGCCCGAGCAGTGGCGTTCGCGCCCCGCGCAGGAACCGGACGGGGTCAGCTTCACCCCGGTGCTGCGCGACGCCCGGACCCCGGGCGCGCACACCGAGCAGTACTGCGAGATGTCCGGGAACCGCAGCTACTACCGGGACGGCTGGAAGCTGGTCACCCTGCACCGGCCGGGCGCCCCGTACGACGACGGCGAATGGGCGCTGTACGACCTGACGACCGACCCGACCGAGACCACCGACGTCGCCGCCGACCACCCGGAGGTGGTGAAGGAGCTGGCCGCGGCCTGGGAAGCGGCGGCCTGGCGCAACGGCGTCTTCCCCCTCTCCGACGGCAGCGGGGCGCTCGCCCGGCGCCATCCCGCCGAGGAGCGGTTCCACCGCCCCCTCACGCTCCTGCCGGGCACCCCGGAGCTGGAGCGCTACCGGTCCTCCCGGCTGATCTCCTTCCGCTCCTTCGACGTCACTGTCGAGCTCGACGAGCACGGCGCCGGTGACCAGGGCGTGCTGGTGTCCCACGGTGACCAGGGCGGCGGCTACAGCCTGTACGTCGAAGACGGGCGGCTGCGCTTCGCCTACAACGAGTACGGCAGGCTGCACGAGGCCGACGCCGGTCCGCTGCCCGTCGGACGACGGACCGTCACCCTGTCGGCCACCGCATTGGAGGGCCTGCGCTGGGAGTTCCGGCTGCTGGTCGACGGAGTGCAGACGGGGCGACTGGCCGGCAGCGTGCACCAGCTCATCGGGATGGCCCCGCTCCAGGGCATCAGCGTGGGAGTGGACCGCAAGTCGCCGGTCTCCTGGCCGGTGTACGAGCGCCACCGGGGCTTCCGCTACACCGGCGGCCTGCGATCCGTGACGTACACGCCCGGCGCGCAGGCGCCGTACGCCCCGGAACTGGTGGCCCGCGCGCTGCGCGAGGCGGCCGCCGCATTCGAATGAACTGCTGTGCATTGTGTCCGGCGGAGGCGTTGTGTGTCCCGCCCGTGAATTCGCCGGTACAGCCGGCCCGATACCCGTTCCCGGAATTCCGAATATGACCGAGCCTGCGGGAGTGTCCTTGACCGAATCGATTCTCCTGACCGCGCCGTCCGGCCCTTCCGGACGGTCCGGTCCGCCCGCTCCGGCAGAGCGGGTGCTGCCGCTGCGGCGGCCCGGGCGGTGGGTCGCCACCCTCGTCGTGCTGGTGCTGGCCTCCCAGGCCGCGCACGGGCTGCTGACCAACCCCTTCTACCAGTGGGACCGGTTCGCGTACTGGGTCACCCGGCCGGTGATCCTGGACGGTCTGCTCGTCACACTCCAGGTGGCCGCGTACAGCGCGGTCCTGGGGCTGCTGGGCGGCATCCTGCTGGCCCTCGGCAGGCTGTCGGCCAGCCCGGTACTGCGGACGGTGAGCTGGACGTACATCTGGCTGCTGCGCTCCGTGCCGCTGATCGTCGTCCTGCTCTTCCTCTACAACCTCAGCGCCCTGTACCCCACGCTGAGCCTCGGGGTGCCGTTCGGTCCGGCCCTCGTCACCTTCGACGAGTCGAAGCTGGCCACCGACATGGCCGTGGCGGTCGTGGGACTGAGCCTGGTCGAAGCGGCGTACGCCGCGGAGGTGGTCCGGGCCGGGCTGCTTTCCGTGGACCATGGCCAGCACGAGGCCGCCGCCGCGCTCGGACTGCCCAAGCGCTACCAGTTCGCCCGGATCGTGTTCCCGCAGGCCCTGCGCTCCATCGTGCCCAGCTACGTCAACCAGCTGATCGGGCTCGTCAAGGCCACCTCGCTGGTGTTCTACGTGTCACTGCTGGACCTGTTCGGCTCGGTGCAGAGCCTGGGCGCCACCTACCCCGGGGACGTGGTGCCGCTGCTGCTGGTCGCCACCGCCTGGTACGTGGTCCTGACCAGCGTCGTGTCCGTCGTGCAGTTCTACGTCGAGCGGTACTACGCGCGCGGGGCACTGCGGACCATGCCGCCCACCCCCCTGCAGCGGGCCCGGGCGGGCCTGCGCGAGCTGCGGGCACACTTCCGGAAGGAGACCGCGCGATGACCACCACCGCCACGACGGGTCCGCCCGCCGCCATCGAGGTGCACGACGTGCACAAGTGGTACGGCGACCGGCGGGTCCTCGACGGGGTGAGCCTGAACGTCCCGCCGGGCACGGTCACCGCGGTGATCGGCCGCTCCGGCTCCGGCAAGTCGACCCTGCTGCGGGTCGTCAACCACCTGGAGAAGCCAGAGGCCGGTCAGGTCAGCGTGGGCGGCGAGCTGGTCGGCGTACGGAGGCACGGGACACGGCTCAAGGAGCTGAGCGAACGCGCGATCCTCGCCCAGCGCGCGCGGATCGGCTTCGTCTTCCAGAACTTCAACCTCTTCCCCCACCTCACCGTGCTCGACAACGTGGCCGCGGCGCCGGTGGCGACCGGACGGCTGCCCAGGCCGGAGGCCCGTGCGCTCGCCCGTGAGCTGCTGGAACGGGTCGGTCTCGGCAGCCGGGCCGACGCCTACCCGCGGCAGCTCTCGGGCGGGCAGCAGCAGCGGGTGGCCATCGCCCGCGCGCTCGCGCTGCGGCCTGGCGTCATCCTCTTCGACGAGCCGACCTCCGCGCTCGACCCGGAACTGGTCGGCGAGGTGCTGGCCGTCATCAAGGACCTGGCCGGTGGCGGGACCACCCTTCTGATCGTCACGCACGAGATCGGCTTCGCCCGCGAAGTCGCCGACGAGATCGTCTTCCTGGACGACGGCCGGATCGTCGAGCAGGGCCCGCCCGAGCAGGTCCTGGACAACCCGGTCCACCCCCGGACCCGGGAGTACCTGAGCAAAGTGCTCTGACCGCGTACCCCGCCCCGTACCCCCTAACCCGCGAGTCGAAGGAACGTCACCCATGCACCGCCTGAAGCCATTCCGCAGAGCCCTCGCCACCGCGGCCGCCGCCGCGACTCTCGTCGCCGGGCTCACTGCCTGCGGCGGCAAGAGCGCAGCCACCGGAGCCGGCGGGAGCGGTGCCCCGGCGGGCACCGCCACGGTCACCGTCGGCGCCCTGTCCAACGGCGCCGCGCAGCAGACCGACCTCACCGTCCCGGTGGAGGAGTCCCTCCGGGCGAAACTGCCCGAGGCCGTCCGTGATCGGGGGGAACTGGTCATCGGGGTGGGCGCGCTGCCCGCCGGGTTCCCGCCGCTGGCGTACGTCGGCACCGACCAGAAGACCCTGACCGGCGCGGAGCCGGACCTCGGACGGCTGGTGGCCGCAACGCTCGGGCTGAAGCCGGTGGTGAAGAACTCCACCTGGGAGAACCTGTTCGTCGGCATCGACAGCGGCAAGGTCGAGGTGGGCTTCACCAACGTCACCGTCACCGAGGAGCGGAAGAAGAAGTACGAGTTCGCCTCGTACCGGCAGGACAACCTGGCCTTCGAGGTACTGAAGGACAACCCCTGGAACTTCGGGGGTGACTACCGCAACCTCGCGGGCAAGACGGTCGCGGTTGCCCGGGGCACCAACCAGGAGAAGATCCTCCTGGAGTGGCAGGCGAGACTGCGGTCCGAGGGCAAGGACATCGACGTCAAGTACTTCCCGGACAGCAACAGCACCTACCTGGCGCTCAGCGGCAAGAAGATCGACATCACCTTCGTGCCGAACCCGTCCAGCGCCTATCACATCACCCAGACGGCCAACAGCGGCACGCCGACCCGGAACGCGGGTCAGTTCTCCGGCGCGGGGGAGACCCTCCAGGGGCTGATCGCGGCGACAGCCAAGAAGGACAGCGGGCTGGCCGAGCCCGTCGCGGCCACGATCAACCACCTGATCCAGAACGGGCAGTACGCGAAGCTGCTGGCGGCCTGGAACCTGTCCGAGGAGGCCGTGAAGACCTCCGAGGTCAATCCGCCCGGCCTGCCCCTGACCAACTCCTGAGCCACCGATGCCACCCCATGTCCTGGACAATCCCGCCTGGGCCTCGCTCTCCGGTCCGCACGCCCCGTTCGCCGTGCCGGCTCCGGACGGCGGCCGCGCCGCCCGCTACCGCGACGACGTCTCCCCCTTCGCCGCCCTCGCCGACCCCGGAGACCCCCGCTCCTGGCATGATTTGCAGGCCCTGACCGGTCCCGGGCAGGTCGTCGGGCTCACCGGCCTGCTGGACCCGCCCGACGGCTGGGAGACCGTGGGCTCGGTCCCGGGCGTACAACTCGTCGACACCGGACTGCGCGCCGAACCGGCGCCCGAGGCGGTGCGCCTCGGCCCGGCCGACGTACCGGAGATGCTCGACCTCGTCGCCCTCGCCCAGCCGGGCCCGTTCCTGCCCCGGACCGTGGAACTGGGCAGGTACCTCGGGATCCGCCACGAGGGCCGGCTGATCGCGATGGCGGGGGAGCGGCTTCGGCCACCCGGCTGGACGGAGATCAGCGCGGTGTGCACCCACCCCGGCCACCGGGACCGGGGGCTGGCGACCCGGCTGGTGCGCGCGGTGGCCGCGGGCATACGGGAACGCGGAGAGGTGCCGTTCCTGCACACTGGGGCGTCCAACACCGCGGCGATCCGGCTGTACGAGTCGATCGGCTTCACGCTGCGCAGGCGGCCGCTGTTCCTCGCGGTCCGGACACCGGGCAACAAGGCTGCCAAATTCCCTTAATACTGCGGTCATTGTGCCGCTGTTCCGTACGCCGTAGCTTTTTTTCGAGCCGGTCCGGAAGATTTCCCGGACCCGTTTTCCCTACTACCCCTTCTTTTCCTTCCTTCACCACGGTCGATCAGAAAGGCGTTGTTCGACGTGTCCGAACTGCACCTCGCCGTCGCGCTCGACGGCGCCGGCTGGCACCCGGCTGCCTGGCGGGAGCCGGGCGCCCGGCCCGCTGAACTGTTCACGGCCCGGTACTGGGCCGACGTCGTCGCCGAGGCGGAGGCCGGGCTGCTGGACTTCGTCACCTTCGAGGACGGTCTGGCCCTCCAGTCGTCCGCGGCGGCGGAACCCGACGCGCGCACGGACCGGGTGCGCGGGCGGCTGGACGCGGTGCTGACCGCCGCCCGGATCGCGCCGCTGACCCGGCACATCGGTCTGGTCCCGAGCGTGACGGCCACGCACACCGAGCCCTTCCACATCTCGAAGGCGATCGCCACGCTCGACTACGTCAGCCGGGGCCGGGCGGGCCTGCACGTACAGACCTCCGGACTGCCGTACGAGGCACGGCACTTCGGGCGCCGCGAGTTCCCCGCGCCGGTGGGCGAGCTGGCCGAGGAGGCCGCCGACCACGTGGAGGTGGTGCGCCGGCTGTGGGACAGCTGGGAGGACGACGCGGAGATCCGGGACGTGGCCACCGGCCGGTTCGTCGACCGCGACAAGCTGCACTACATCAACTTCGAGGGACCGCACTTCAGCGTCCGGGGGCCGTCGATCACCCCGCGTCCGCCGCAGGGACAGCCCCTTGTCACGGCCTCGGCCGGCACGGTGGCCCCCCGCGCCGCCCTGGTCGACCTCGTGTACGTCACCCCGCGCGACCTGGACGAGGCACGGGCCGCGGCCGCCGTGCTGCCCCCGCCACCCGGCCTTCGGCACGTCTTCGCCGACCTCACCGTGTTCCTGGACGAGGACGGCCCGGCGGCCGCCGCCCGCCGCGACCGGCTCGACCGGGTCGCAGGCGCCCCGGCCCCCACCGACGCCGCCACGTTCAGCGGGACCCCCGCCGAGCTCGCGGACCTGCTTCAGGAGTGGCGGGAGACGGGCCTGACCGGTTTCCGGCTGCGTCCCGGCGTCATGGCCCACGACCTGCCCGCCATCACCCGCCGGCTGGTGCCCGAGCTCCAGCGGCGCGGCGTGTTCCGCAGTACGTACGAGGCGTCCTCGCTGCGCGGTCTGCTGGGTCTGGAACGCCCCGCCAACCGCTACGCCGCCGCAGCCCTCACGGCCTGACCTCGGATCCGGAACCGGAAGGACACCATGAGCACCAAGCCGCTCAAGCAGATCCATCTTGCGGCCCACTTCCCCGGGGTCAACAACACCACGGTGTGGAGCGACCCCGCGGCCGGCAGCCACATCGAGTTCGACTCCTTCGTCCGCTTCGCGCAGACCGCCGAACGCGCCAAGTTCGACTTCCTCTTCCTCGCCGAAGGGCTCCGCCTGCGCGAACAAGGCGGGAAGATATACGACTTGGATGTGGTCGGGAGGCCGGACACCTTCACCGTGCTCGCCGCGCTGGCTGCCGTCACCGAGCACCTCGGCCTGACCGGCACCATCAACTCCACCTTCAACGAGCCCTACGAAGTGGCCCGCCAGTTCGCCTCGCTGGACCACCTCTCCGAGGGCCGGGCCGCCTGGAACGTGGTCACCTCCTGGGACGCCTTCACCGGGGAGAACTTCCGGCGCGGCGGATTCCTGCCCCGCGAGGACCGCTACACCCGGGCCCGGGAGTTCCTGGCCACCGCGACCGAGCTGTTCGACTCCTGGGACGGCACCCAGGTCACCGCCGACCCCGTCTCCGGCACCTTCCTGCGCGACGCACGCGCCGGGGCCTTCGCCCACCAGGGCCGCCACTTCGACATCGAGGGCCGCTTCAACGTGCCGCGCGGCCCCCAGGGCCGCCCGGTGGTCTTCCAGGCCGGCGACTCCGACGAAGGCCGCGAGTTCGCCGCCGCATCCGCCGACGCCATCTTCGGCCGGTACGCGACCCTGGAGGAAGGCCGGGAGTTCTACGCCGACGTCAAGGGACGCCTGCCCCGGTACGGCCGCCGCCCGGAGGAGTTGCTGATCCTGCCGGCCGCCACCTTCGCCCTGGCCGACACCGACGCCCAGGCCCGCGAACTCGCCCACGAGGTAAGGCGCTCCCAGGTCAGCGGGGCCACCGCGATCAAGTACCTGGAACACGTCTGGAACCGCGACCTGTCCGGCTACGACCCGGACGGACCGCTCCCGGACGTCGACCCCGACCCCGGCGAGAACACCATCGCCCTCGGCCGCGCGAGCGTACGGCAGTTCCGCGACCCGTTGGCCACCGCGCGTCAGTGGCGCGAGCTCGCCGAGGCCAAGAACCTCTCCATCCGCGAGCTGGTGATCGCCACCACCGCCAAGCAGACCTTCGTCGGCTCTCCCGCGACCGTCGCCGAGTCCATCAACAGCCTGGTGCAGGCGGACGCCGCCGACGGCTTCATCCTGGTCCCGCACATCACCCCCGACGGACTGGAGGGCTTCGCCGACACCGTCGTCCCCCTCCTTCAGGAACGCGGCGTCTTCCGCAGCGAGTACACCGGCACCACCCTGCGCGACCACCTCGGACTCGACGTGCCGGCGGTCCGGCCGGCCGGCGAGCGGCAGGCCACGGCCTCGTGAAGTTCCTGGCCATCACGCTGATCGTGCACGCCCCGGACCCGGTTACGGGCCGGCTGACCCCCGTCCGCAAGCGGTTCCGCGAGGTCGTCGACAGCGCGCTGGCGGCGGAGGAGCTCGGCTTCGACGGTTTCGGGGTCGGGGAGCGGCACGAGCGGCCGTTCCTGTCGTCCTCGCCGCCGGTGGTGCTCTCCCACATCGCCGCGCTGACCCGCCGGATCCGGCTCTTCACCGCCGTCACCACGCTGAGCCTGCTCGACCCCGTCCGGGCGTACGAGGACTACGCGACGCTGGACCACCTGTCCGGCGGTCGGCTGGAGCTGATGATCGGCAAGGGCAACGGCACGGCCCAGCGGGAGCTGTTCCACGTCACGCCCGAGGACCAGTGGGAGCGCAACAGCGAGGGTTACGAGCTGCTGCGGCGGCTCTGGCGCGAGGACCGGGTGACGGCGGAGCCCCGGTTCCGGCCGGCGCTGAAGGACGCCGAGGTGCTGCCCCGCCCCGGTGGGCTGCCCCCGCGGGTGTGGCACGGCAGCGCGACCAGCCGGGAGTCCGTGGACCTCGCCGCCCGCTACGGAGATCCGCTGTTCTCCGCGAACGTAACCCATCCGATCGGCCCGTACGCCGAGCTGATCCGCCACTACCGGGAGCGCTGGGAGCACTACGGGCACGACCCGACGCTCGCCGTGGTGGGCGCGGGTACGGCCGGCTTCCACGCGGCCCGCACCTCGCAGCAGGCGGTGGCGGCGTACCGGCCGGCCTTCGAGCAGTACCTCGCCTTCCACAAACACGCCGGCGTGGAACCGGTGTTCCCGCACCTGGACGACTTCGTGGAGCGCAGCTCCGCGCTGATCGGCAGCCCCCAGCAGATCGTCGAGAAGGTGCACCGCTACCACGAGCAGTTCGGCCACACCGTCCTGCACCTGCAGGCCGAGCCGGGCGGTCTCCCGCCGGCCGCCCACCGCGCCTCGCTGGAGCTGTTCCAGTCCGAGATCGCGCCGGTGCTGCGCCGCGAGATCCCCGATCCCCCCTTCGCCGATCTGTAAGGAGACCTGGCCATGTCCGGCATCCCGCTCGGGGTCCTCGACCTCATCCCGATCCCCTCCGGCTCCACCGCCGCCGACGCCCTGCACAACAGCATCGATCTGGCCCGGCAGACGGAACAACTCGGCTACGCACGCTACTGGTTCGCCGAGCACCACCTCAATCCCGGTGTCGCCGGGACCTCCCCGGCAGTGGTGCTGGCCCTGACCGCCTCCGCCACCTCCACGATCCGGATCGGCTCCGGGGCCGTACAGCTCGGCCATCGCACGGCGCTGTCCACGGTCGAGGAGTTCGGCCTGATCGACGCCCTGCACCCGGGCCGCCTCGACCTGGGCCTGGGCCGCTCGGCGGGCCGGCCTCCGCAGCGGGCCGGGGAGGCGGAGCCCTTCGTCGGACACACCCCGAACGGGCTGCGCATCCCGGAGCGCTTCTCCTTCGCGCACTTGTCGGGCCATCCCCGGTTCGTGCTCCAGCAGAAGCTGCTGAACCTGCCCGGTGCCCAGCCGCAGGACTACGGCGAGCAGGTCGACGACGTCCTCGCGCTGCTGCGCGGCGAGTACCGGTCCGGCGAGGGCATCGAGGCGCACGTCGTCCCCGGCGAGGGGGCCGACGTACAGGTGTGGATCCTGGGCAGCAGCGGCGGCCAGAGTGCCGAGACGGCCGGCCGCAACGGCCTGCGGTTCGCCGCGAACTACCACGTCAGCCCGGCGAGCGTGCTGGAGGCGGCCGAGGGCTACCGGGCCGCGTTCAAACCCTCCGCCGAACTGGACCGCCCGTACGTCACCGTGTCCGCCGACGTGGTCGTGGCCGAGGACGACGCCACGGCCCGCGAACTGGCCGCCGGATACGCGCCCTGGGTACGCAGCATCCGCACGGCCGAAGGCGCCATCCCCTTCCCGTCCCCGGGAGAGGCACGGGCGCTGACAGGCACCTGGACGGACGCTGACCGGAAGGTGGTGGCCGACCGGGTGGAGACGCAGTTCGTCGGCTCGCCGCGGACCGTCGCCGATCACCTCGAACGGCTCCAGGAGGCCACTCGCGCCGACGAGCTGCTGATCACCACGATCACGCACGACCACGCCGACAGGGTCCGCTCCTACCGTCTCCTGGCCGAGGAATGGCGCCGCCGCTGACGTGCCCGCCGGGCCGTGCGGGGCGCCGGCTTGCCTGCGTCGTCACCACGATTTCAGATCGGCAGCGCGAGTGCTGGGCGTCACATGCGGGATGGGGGCAGCCCGCTTTGAGGGACCGGCCAGAGGTTTGGCAGGCATGCGCGGTGGCACTCAATCCGTGTCGACACCCCCGAGCGGCCGCCCGGGGTGACGGCTGGTTGGGGACCAGTTGGGGACCAGCGCCACTGCCCGCTGGGGGTCAAGGGGTCGCAGGTTCAAATCCTGTCGTCCCGACCATGCTTTTAGCAGGTCGGAGGCCGTTCTCTCATCCATGAGAGGACGGCCTTTCGTGCGTCCGGAGCCATGGTGGTCGCAGCCACGCCGTGCGGCCCGTTTGATGGCTGGCCTTTTCGGCTCCGGTGAGGGTGTGGTCGATGGTGTTGACGGCTTCGCGGGCT
Source organism: Streptomyces sp. NPDC091371 (assembly GCF_040684275.1). NCBI lineage: Bacteria > Bacillati > Actinomycetota > Actinomycetes > Kitasatosporales > Streptomycetaceae > Streptomyces > Streptomyces sp. NPDC091371. The sequence continues at coordinate 37,280 of NZ_JBFBFP010000031.1, read as the reverse complement.
GCCTGCTGGGTGAGTGGCTGTGGAGGTTGGCGGCCGTCGACAGGGTGGAGTGCCGCAGGGTCTTGGAGACGACGGTGAGCGGCACGTCGGCGGTGATGGTGATGGTGGCGGCCAGGTGACGCAGGTCGTGCACCGTGATCCTGGGGACATCAGCTCGCCGCCGGCCGCGGCGAGTTACTTCACCACAGACCTCACCCGTACAGCTGTGCAGAACCGTTTCCGTCCCGCCTCGTTGAAACCGGCAGGGTGCGGCCGGGTGGCGAGGTGGATCCGGCATGCGGTGTGGAGGGTGTTCTCGGGGGTGCCGCTGGGACTGCTGGCGGACAGGAGGGCGTCTGATCGAGGGCGGCCCGGCTCGCCCGGCCGCGCCCGGGACGGGACGGCGGGGGATGTGGCATCAGCGGCCAGGCGTCGGGCCGTGCTTCGAGGAATGCGAGGGCCCTGGCCGCGAACGCTTCGTGGAACTGGAAGATTCCGCCGTGTCCGGCGTCCGGGTAGAGGGGGACGAGTTTGCCCCGGGGCAGCCGCGCGGCGAGGTCGAGTGTGTTCTCGCTCGGCACCATCCGGTCGCTCTCGCCGTTGGCCACCAGGACTGGCTGGCGGATGCGGGACAGGTCGGCCGACGGCTGGAGGCCCCACCGGTGGATGGCCTTCAGCTGGGCGCGGAACGACCTCAGCGAGATGGCTTTGTCGCGGTGGTCCGTGCGCTCCTTCAGCCGTTCCAGGAAGGCGCGCGCTTCCCTTCGGCCGTGTTCAGTGTCGGTGAAGAAGAGGAACTGCTTGGCGTCCTTGCGGGTCAGGAAGCCCTTCAGGATGTCCCGGAGGGTGAGTGCGGTGACCTTGTCGATGCCCGGGCCTCCGGCGGGGCCTGTGCCCGCGAGGATGACCCTGCGCACCAGCTGCGGTTCCTCGGCTGCGATGACCTGGGCGATGAAGCCGCCCAGCGACAGGCCGAGCAGGTCGACCTGCTCGAAGCCCAAGGCTCGGATGAACAGCACCGCATCGCGGGCCATCGCTTCAATGGTGTCGGGGGTGGAACCGCCCGACGCGCCGACTCCGCGGTTGTCGAAGGTGATCACCCGACGCCGGGCGGCGAGTCCGTCGATGACGCGGGGGTCCCAGTCGTCCAGGACCGCGGTGAGGTGGTGGAGCATGATCAGCGGTACGCCGTCTCCTTCCGGGCCGAGCTGCCGGTAGACGAAGTCGACGCCGCGCACGGACACCGAAAGGGTCGGCACGTCCTTGTACGACGACGGGGCGGGCGTGGGGGAACTGCGCGGTGCGCTCATGATCGGTTCCTGGGGGTGCGGAAGGCAGGGGTGGCGGGAGGCGGGATCCTCTCGCTACACGGGGCCTGTCGGTGGTGTGGCGAGTGCCGGCCCTCACGCCATCGCGATGACGACCTTGCCGGCCTTGGCGCGGCCCTTCTCGGCGTACTCCATGGCTTCGCGGGTCTGGTCGAAGGGGAAGACGCGGTCGACGACGGGGCGGATTGCTCCGGCGTCGACGAGCCGGGTGAGTTCGCGCAGCTGCTCGCCGCCGGCCTTCATGAACAGGAAGGAGTAGGTCACGCCCTGGCGCTTCGCGTGGCGCCGGGTCTTCCAGCTCAGCGCGTTCATCGCCTGCCGCAGGACCAGGCTCGCGCCCAGTTCGCGGGCGAAGTCCGCGTCGGGAGGCCCAGCGATGCTGATGACCTTCCCGCCTGGCTTGAGGACCCGCAGGGACTTCTCCAGGGTCTCGCCGCCGAGGGTGTCCAGGACGACGTCATAGCCGTCCAGGACCTCCTCGAAGTCCTGTGTCCGGTAGTCGATGACGACGTCCGCGCCGAGTTCCTTGACCAGGGCGGCGTTGGCCGCGCCGGCGGTGGTGGCCACGTGCGCGCCCAGATGCCTGGCCAGCTGGATGGCGATGGTGCCCACTCCGCCGGAACCCGCGTGGATCAGGACCTTCTGGCCCGGCTGGATCTGCGCCCTCTCGACCAGCGCCTGCCATGAGGTGAGGGCTACCAGGGGAAGGGAGGCGGCCTCCGCCATGGTGAGGGTGGCCGGCTTGTGGGCCAGGTCGTTCTGGTGGACGGCGATGAGTTCGGCAAAGGTGCCGATGCGGTCCTTGTCGGGCCGGGCGTAGACCTCGTCACCCACCGCGAACCGGGTGACGGCCGAGCCGACCTGGACCACCACTCCGGCGAGGTCGTTGCCCAGCACGAGAGGGAGGCGGTACGGGAGGATCATCCTGAAGGCACCGTCGCGGATCTTGAAGTCCAGCGGGTTGACGCTCGCCGCATGGATCTTGACCAGCACGTCGTCGGCGCCCGGCTCCGGATCGGGCATCTCGGCGGCGCGCACCGCGGACTGGTCACCGTACTTCTCGATCAAGTAGGTCTTCATCGCCGTCTCCCTGTCTCGTCCGCACAGGGACGGGATCTCCGCTCGCTTCGGCTGCCCCGGTACGAGATGCTTTCTGGCATTCACTGCTGGTTCATGACGCCCCACGCCGATGCGGCGGGCGCGCCTCACGCTGCGTTCGGCGATGCGGCCAGGCTCCGCTTCACGTGCCGGGTGGTCTCGTCGGCGAGGATCTCGTGCAGTCCTCGCTCGATGCCGGACAGGGCCTGGGCGGCGACCTCGGCGGGGTCGGTCTTCTGGTCGGCGGGAACGCCGACGGCCATGTCGGTGTCCATGTATCCGACGTGCAGTGCCGTGATGGTGATGCGGCGGGGCGCCAGTTCCTCTCGGGTCGCGCCGGTCAGCGCCCATGCCGCGGCCTTCGCCGCGGCGTAGGCGCCGAGGTCGGCCGGGTGCAGCCAGGACAGGACCGACAGCACGTTGAGCACGCCGCCGCCGCCGTTGGACTCGATGACCGGGGCGAAAGCCCGCGTCACGGCGAGCGGGCCGAAGAAGTTCACCTCCATCTCCAGGCGCACCACGTCCGGGCTGCCGGCGATCAACGGCGTTCCGGTGGAGATGCCGGCATTGTTGACCAGCAGCGTCGCGTCGGAGGCGGTGTGAGCCGCGGCCCGGATCGACTCCGCGTCCGTCACGTCGAGCCGCAGCGGGATGACGCCCGGAAGGTCCACCGTTTCGGGGCGACGGGCCGCCGCGTACACCTTGGCCCCGCGTTCCACGAGCTGGGCGGCCAGATGCCGCCCGAGCCCCCGGTTGGCGCCGGTGACCACTGCTACCGCGTCCTTCAGTTCCATGCCCACTCCCAGCGCCACGGCCGCCGTCAAGCGGCCCACACAAATTAGATTACTACTGCAATCTAAACACTGATCTAAGATAGATGCCAGTCGACATCCAATCGGGAGGTGGCCGATGGGCCGCGTATCGCAGGCACAGGCGGAGGAGAACCGTCGGCGGGTCGTTGAAACCGCGTCCCGACTGTTCCGGGAACAGGGGACCCACGTAAGCGTCGCCGACCTCATGAAGGCGGCCGGTATGACCCACGGCGGCTTCTACAAGCAGTTCGCCTCCAAGGAGGCACTCATCGACGAAGCCACCGCCCACGCGTTCGGCGAACTCGCCCAGCACCACAGGGACGGGCTCGATCAGTACGCTGGGCAGCGCGACGCCGCCCAGCGGGCGCTGATCGACACCTACCTCTCCGCCGAGCACCGCGACAGCGCGGCAGACGGGTGCCCCGCCGCCGCACTCGCCACCGACATGGCCCGCGACGGCGGAGAAAGCGAGGCCCGCCGCGTCTACACCCAGGGAGTGGGCGACTTCGCCGACTGGCTCGACACCAAGGACCAGGACGGCATAACCCGGTTGTGCACCATGCTCGGCGCACTCGTCCTGTCCCGGGCCACCAAAGGCTCCCCGCTCTCCGAGGAGATCCTCACCACCGCACGCGAGGCACTGACGGCCACCAACTGACCGGAACCACCGTGCAGGGCGGCACGCCGTAGGCAGGGTGCGCTTCTTCGCACCCTGCCGTCATCCACTGCGCCACGAGCAAGGACGTGATCGGCGGACGGCGGACGGCGGACGGCGGTGGGCTGGTCGTCGTGTTGCGGATCCGATGCGGGCCCGCAGGATTGGTCTTGGGAATCAGGTTGGCGGCTCGTCGAGTCCCCAGCCCCTGGGTTCCAAGGCCATCGCGATCGACCAAACCGAGTGGGTCGGCCTGGCTCTCAACGAGAGTGGAAGGGAGCCACGACATGCCGGAAGCCACATCGGCGCTGCAGTACGAGACGTTGTGCATGCGTCGGTCGGGTCTGACCCGCGACCTGCCGCTGGGCACCCCGGAAGAGCTCCAGTGGGTGGTCAACACCGCGACGCTGATCTTCGGTGAGCGTGACGCTGCGCTGGTCGACACGTTCCTCACCGTCGAACAGAACCAGCAGCTCGTCGACTGGGTGAAGGCGCACGACCGCAACCTGGCCTACGTCTACATCACGCACGGCCACGGCGACCACGGCTTCGGCGTGAAGCAGCTCCTTGAGGCCTTTCCCGAGGCCAAGGCGGTCTCGACCGCCGCAGCCGTGGCCAAGGCGAGGTTCGAGGGCACGCCGCCCTACGTCGATACCTTCTGGACCTCGCGCTTTCCCGGACAGGTCCCGCTGCCGCAGGTCTTCCCGGAAGTCCTGGACGGCGACACCTTCACCCTCGAAGGCCACGAGCTGCGGGCAGTCGAGACCGGCTTCACCGACTGCGAGGGCAGCACCGCACTGTGGGTGCCGGATCTCCGGCTCGTCGTGGCCGGCGACGTCGCCTACAACGGCATCCACCAGTACATGGGCGAGACCACCACCACGTCACGCGAGGAGTGGATGCGCGCCACCGACACCCTTGCCGCACTCGACCCCGCCTACGTCGTCGCCGGCCACAAGAACCCCGACCTGCCCGACGACCCGAAGATCCTGGCCGAGACCAAGAAGTACCTGGCGGACTTCAACCGGCTCGACGCCGAGACGAAGACCGCGGCCGAACTGTACGAGGCGATGCGCGCCCTGTACCCGACCCGAGCCAACCCGGGCTCGCTCTGGGGCGGGGCAAAGCGGGCCAAGGCGCCATCGCAGTAGCGTCACGCCCGGCCAACCGCAGCGACCGCTCGAACAGCGCTCAGACTCGCCAACCAGGACGTAAGCAAGTTCAGCCTGCGTTACGAGGGCAACGTCCCCCAGCTCGTCATCAGCGGTGGACCCATCTTCCCGTCCCTTCTCGCTGCCGTGGATGAGACGGGCAAGATCGTCGCGTCGCACAGGGCAGGGCAGGCTGGCCTCGCACCCCGTTTACGGAGTGTGGAAGGCGAGGACGACGTTGTGGCCGCCGAACCCGAAGGAGTTGCTGAGCGCTGCGGTCACGCGCTGCTCTGCTGCGGTGCGGATGACGAGGTTGAGGTCGACGCCCGGGTCCGGGTTCTCGAGGTTGGCGGTGGGCGGGATCAGTGAGTGCTGGATGCTCAGCACAGTCAGGGCCGCTTCGACGGCGCCGCTGGCGCCGAGGGAGTGGCCCAGGACGCCCTTGGTCGAGGACACCGCAGGACTGTGGGGCAGGACCGCGCGCAGGCTGTGGGCTTCGACGGCGTCGTTGAGGCGGGTCGACGTGCCGTGAGCGTTGACGTAGCCGATGTCGCTGCTATTCAGTCCCGCGTCGGTGAGGGCGGAGTGCATGGCCGCTTTGATGCCGCGGCCCTCTGGGTGGGGTGTGGTGGGGTGGTAGGCGTCGGTCGTGGATCCGCAGCCGGCCAGCAGGGCCCGGGGCCGGTGCCCGCGGGCCGCCGTGTCTTCGGCGCGTTCGAGGACGAGGATGGCCGCGGCCTCGCCGAGGACGAATCCGTCGCGGGCCGCATCGAAAGGACGGGACGCGGCTGCGGGATCGTCACAGCGACCGGAGAGCGCCCCGAGCTGGGCGAGACCGGTCATGACCAGCGGCGTGTTGCAGGCTTCGGTGCCGCCGGTGATGACGACATCGCACTGGCGTGAGGTGAGCAGGTCGCGTGCGATGACGATGGCGGTGGCGCCGGAGGCGCAGGCGGTCCCGGTGGCCAGGCTCGGCCCCCGGGCGCAGGTGGCAAGGGCGACCTCCCCGGCGGGGGTGCTGGGACCGATCATCGGCAGCAGCAAGGGTGAGACCCGACGGGGCCCGAATTCGTGCAGACGCCTGCCCTGGGTTTCCCACGTGTGTGACGCGCCTACGCCGCAGCCGATGACGACTCCCACACGAGCACCGTCCCACACGGTGGGGTCAAGGCCGGCGTCATGCAGGGCTTCCTTGGCGGCGATGACGGCCAGCTGGCTGGAGCGGTCCAGGCGGTGCGCAGTACGGCGGCCCAGGACGTCGGCGGCGTCGAAGTGGGGCAGGGAGCAGCAGAAGTCGACGGGCAGACCGGCCAGCTGGTCGCTGGTGGCGGCCGTCGACTTACCGTCCAGGACTCCTTCCCAGGTGGCCTCCACGCCGATCCCGGCAGGAGTGAGCATGCCGAGCCCGGTGACGGCGATGGCGGGGCCGCTCACCACACACCTCCGTCGTGTGCGGCCAGACAGGGTAGGGCGATGGGGGCGGCGGTTCCGGGGGTTTGGCGTGTCACGGTCTATGCCTGCTGCGGCTGGGCGGCGTGCGTGAGTTGTGCTGCGGCCTGGGCCAGGGTGGTGTCCAGGGTCATGCCGTCGGCGCGGGCGTCGGCTTCTTCCGCTGCCATGACGGCCAGCTCGGTCAGGGACAGCGAGTCCATGTCCAGCTGGCGGAAGGTGGTCTGCGCCGTGACGTGCGAGGTGTCGATGCCGATCTCGAACAGCATCGCAACGAGCCTGTCGAACATACGGGTTGTCTCCATTGGCGGAAGGAAAGGTGGTACCGAGGGGTCAGCAGTGGTGGCCTTCGTGAGGATCGCCAGGTGCTCTGCTGGATCAGGGGCCCGCGGGGTTCAGCGAGGCAGGGTGTCCGATGAGATGCCATCAGTTCCGGACTCGTGGGCGGGTGTGCCATCGGCCTGGGGGACCGGGGCCGGTGTCGGCGGGGCTTGGCCGGCGCCGTGTGCGGCGGTATGGCCGGTGATGTGGGTGGAAAGCGCCTCGATAGTGGGGTGACGTCTCATGTCGGCGAGGGGCAGGGCCACTCCGTACCTTGCTTCCAGGTCGGCTGTGATGATCACCTCTTCCATCGAGGTGACGCCGAGTGCGTCCAGCGGCGTGTCCGGGTCGATGTCCTGCGGCGCCACTTCCAGGAGGGCGGCGATGTGCCCTGTCAGCCATTGACGGATCTCCACGGGTGAGGGGGACTGGCTCATGTGACCTCATTCCCGATCTCGTTCCCGCGCGGCGGGGTGTCTGTGGTGCTCACGGTGGCGAGGTAGTGGCGACGGCAGTCACCGCGCCGGAGTTTGCCGCTGGTGGTACGCGGCAGGGTGCCCCGTCTGGCGGCGACCACGTCGTGGGGGCGTACGCCGTGGCGTTCGGCGACCGCCGTCTGGACCCGGCGGCGCAGGCCGATGTCCTCGGCGGCGTCCGCGCCGGCGGCGAGTTCGACCACGACGATCAGACGGTCGCCTTCGGCATCGGTGCCCGGCACGGCGAAAGCGGCCACGCCGCCGGGTACGGCTTCGCCGATGGCCCGACGGACGGTGTCCTCGATATCGCTCGGGGCGTGGTTGGCGCCGTGGATGATGACGACGTCCTTCAGCCTGCCGAGTACGAACACCTCGCCCCCGTGCAGGAACCCGAGGTCGCCGGTGCGCAGCCAGCCGGGCCGGCTGCCGTGCGCGGTCTTGAGGGTGCGGTCGAACAACTCGGCGGAGCGCGCAGGCTGGCGCCAGTAGCCTGCCGCGATGTTGGGGCCGCGTAGCCAGAGTTCTCCGACCTGTCCCGGTTCACGCTCGACTCCGGTCTCCGGGTCGGCTACCCGTACCTCCTGCGCAACGGGCCGGCCGCAGCCCACCACCGTCGTCACGCGCTTCGAAGGTTGCCCCTCCACGCGGTCGTCCACGACGCGGACGCGGCCGGCTGAGAGCGCCTCGCTGTCCAGAGCCAGTTCAGTCCATCGCTGCCCCAGGCGGTTGCAGGCCACCAGCACGGTCGCCTCCGCCAGGCCGTAGCTGGGCTTGACCGCGTCACCGGCCAGACCGCAGGCCGCGAAGGCCTCGCTGAAGCGCCGCAGCGTGCCGGCACGCACGGGCTCGGCCCCGTTCGTCAGCACTCGGACACAGCTCAGGTCCAAGTCCAGCCCGGCGGGATCGGGAACCTTCCGTACGCACAGGTCGTAGGCGAAGTTCGGACCGCCACTGAAGTGAGCGCGGTGCGCATCCAGGAGCCGCAGCCACCGAACGGGCCGCTGGATGAACGCGAGCGGCGACATCAGCGCGAGATGTGCCCCGGCGAGCATCGGGGCGAGGACCCCGATCGACAGGCCCATGTCGTGAAAGAGCGGCAGCCAGCTCGCGATGGGGGTCTCGGCGGCCAAGCCGCACCCGTCGATGACCTGCCGGGTACTGGCGACCAGGTTGGCGTGTGTGATGACCGCCCCGGCGGGCCGCCCGGTGGAACCAGAGGTGTACTGCAGATACGCCGGCTCTTCCGGCCCAGCCCGGTACCCCGACCACCCGGCCGCCCACCCCGGGTCGGTCTCTTCCACCAGCCACACGGGAACCCGGCCGCCGGCCAGCTCCCGGCACGCGGCCGCGGCCGGTCCGACGGTGAGCAGGCACACCGGGTCCGCGTCGGCGAGCACGGCCGCCAGCTGGTTCTGGCGCCGGGGGTCCTCCGGCGGGAACAGCGGCACCGCCGTCATCCCGGCGTACAGACACGCAAGGAGTCCGAGGCCGTACTCGTTGCCCTGCGGGCACAGGACGGCGACTCGCGAGCCCCGGGGAAAGCCGGCTTCGAGGGCGGCCGCCAGCGCACGGGCCCGCACATCCACCTGGCCGAACGTCAGGTTCTGCCACAGGCCGCCCTCGTCGCGTCCGTAGCTGCCGAAGCTGAGCGCCGCACGGTCCCTCAGGCGAGCCGCGTGACCGTTCAGCACCGCGGGAAGCGGAGTCCAGCCGCCCTCCGGAACCGGGCGCGTGGAGCCGGCCCCACGGGCCACCGTCGAGGCGGGTCCCGTACGGGAGAGGTCAGGCATACCAACACGCCCCTTTGCACCGTGTCGCCGAGTTGTCCGTGGAAGAGTCGGCTGCCCTTCTCCCGGTGGAGCGGAGCTCGGCTCGTACCTCCCGCCTCTGCCACAAGAGCCGAGATGCCGGGCTGCGACCCGGCGGTGGGAGGGGAAAGGTTCGGCAAGCTGACCGCACAGCCGGGATTCCGCCGAAGCCGAGCAGTGGCGCGCTGCTGCAATCGGGTGAGGCTTTCCCCTGATCGGGTGGCCCCCCGAAAGGGTGGGCAGCCGTTCACCCGAGTACGCGCAGGTGCGCTGCCCCTCTCGGTGGCACCGACCGGCCGATGTCCACCCAGAAGCGCATCCATAGCGCGCCAGGGATCGTTCCATCGAAGGCACGCCCGACCCTCTGAGCACACGTCCACGAGCGGAGCACGAGTGAAAGCGCCCACCCGCACCGGCCCCAGCGCCGACGCGCAACACCACGACCGCACGCTCAGCACCGTCGCAGCCCCCGGGCCGACCGACTTGGCAGCGAATGCCTCACCCCCTGGGAAAGTCGGCCCCGCGGGCGCAGAGTGCAGCCCTCACCAGGACCGCGCCATGCTCGAGTGGTCACGCCGGCGTCCCGATGACGGCCTCGTCCTTGGCGTCATACTGAGGCTGCGAGGCCCCAAGCCCACCGCCGAGCAGGTCGCCGCGCTCGTCACAGCCCGTCTGCCACACCTGCCCGTGCTCGCGGAGTGCCTGGACGGCCCGGTCGGCGCAGAGGTCTGGCGTCCGGACCGTGCCTTCGACGCCCGCCGGCACGTCCACGTCCTCGGCCAGGCGGCCGACCTGACCCGCTCGGCGCAGATGCTGGCCAATCAGCCGTTGCGGGAGGACCGGCCGCGCTGGGGGCTGTGGATCGGGGACAGCGAACGCGAGGGCGAGTACCTGCTGGGCTACCGCGTCCACCATGCCGCCCAGGACGGAGTCGCGGCCGCGCACACCATCAGGCGCCTGTTCGACGCCCGCGCCCAGGCCGTCCCGCCCAGTGGAGCACCCGAGAACGCCGGTCAGGCGGCCACTGCGCTCTCCGGCACTCAGAGCCGCCTGCTGGCCACGGCAGATGTGCCCATGGAGGCGATGCGTGCCATCAGCCGCGGCACGGGCGCCTCCATCAACGACATCTACCTCGCCGCCCTGGCCGGAGCCCTGCGTGCCTGGCTGCCACCCGCCGACCGTGACCAGCCGGCCCCCGTACGGGTCCCCTTCAGCGTGCGCCTGCGTGATGAGCGCCAGGACCGGGGCAATCGGCTGGGATACACGCGCTTGCTCCTGCCGGTCGACGAGCCGATGCCTGCACACAGGCTGACGCGAGTGGTCCAGCGAACGGCCGACTGGCCACGGGAACGAACCCGAAGGCTCCTGGACCGCATGCCGCACCACCTGCTGTGGAAGCACATCGCAGCCTCCCTCACCCCCGGCGACTCCCTCGCCAGCGCCACCCTCCTCAGCATCCCCACGCCACTCGCCTTCAGCGGTTCACCCGTCATCGGCGGCATCGCCACGCCCCCGCTGGCCGCCGGGCACCTCTTCTCCAGCGTCCTGTTCCTGCACCGGACCGCGGCCACCATCTCCTTCACCGCACAACAGCAGCACCAGCACGTACGCGACCTGCCACGCCTGTGGCGAAGCGCGGTCGCCGAACTGGCCGCAGCCACCTGCCCCTGACACCCCCCACTCCGGCAGCGCAGATTCGCCGGGTACTCAGCCACGACCCGAGGAGCCTCGTGCACCCCTCACGCTCCACCGTCCTGCTCACCGGATCCACGGGAGTGATCGGCACGAGCCTCCTCCCCGCCCTCGCCGCACGACACGACGTCACCGCACTCGTTCGCAATCGAAAGCCTGACGGTCCCGCCGCATGTGTGGAAGGCGACCTCACCGCCGAAGGCCTGGGCATGAGCACCAGCGAACGCCGGGAACTGGCAGCGGAGATCGACATCATCGTGCACTGCGCCGGCCTCACGGGCATGGCCCCGCCCGACCCCACCGCGTTCGACACCGTCAACGTCGAAGGCACGCGCAGCATCCTGCACCTCGCCGAAGAGGCACGCGTACCCGTCCTGCTGCTCTCCTCCGCCGCAGCCGCCTTCCAGGTCCCCGGCGAGGACCTGACCGCCCGCTGCATGCGGGCCTACAGCAGCTCGAAGCGCCGAGCGGAAGAACTGGCCGCCCACTGCAGCCAGCCCGTCGCCGTCGTCCGCCCGGCCCTCCTGTTCGCCGCACGCAACGCCACCACCGCACCACTCCACCAGTTCCCCCACGCACTGATCGCCGCCCTCCTGCAGGGCCGCGCGGGCGGCCTGCCCGTCAACCCCGACCACTGGTGCGACGTCCTGCCCATCGAACTCCTCGTCGACTACCTCACGGCCCTGACGGATGCCCTGCTCCGCGGTGACAGCAGCGCAGCCACCCTTCACTGGGTCACCGCCGGCCAGGCTCGCCTGACGGCCGCCGATATGGAACGCGCCTGCCTGGACTACCTCACCGAAACGGGACGGCCCCCCACCGGACCGCTCCTCGCCCCGCCCGTGGCTTCGCGGCCGCGCAGCCACGGGATGGCCCGCATCGCACAACTCGGCTTCCAGCCCCCTGAACATCCCGCACTTCCCTGTCATCTGGACCGCCTGCTGCCTGGGCAGCTGACGCGTCAAAATGCCCTCGAAGCTCTGGCCCGCAGTGTGCGCCTATGCGCTGCATAGATGCATGGGGGAGGCCCGGCAGACGGGAAGTGGGACCACCCGTGCCGATGCCACCGGCCCCCCGGCCCGGCGACGCACGCGTACGAGTGATCACGAGCGATCCCGCGGTTCCAACTCGGGAACCACTCGTTACCGGGGGCGTGAAGATCTTCAATTCCAAGAAGCGCGTGATCGTCCTCGCTCTCGCCGCCACGTCGCTGCTCGGCATCGCCGCCGTCCAGGCCGGCGCCATCGGCGCTGACCTCCCCCTGCGCGGCAGCGGCACCTTCTGTCTCTCGCCGAACGCGGAGCACACCCTGGCAGTCCAGAATGTGACACTTGAAGCGATCGCCCCCGCCACGAGCACCGGCAGGTGCGTCACGCTGCCCGGTGCCGGCAACCTCTCTCCCGACCTCTCCGGCGGCGAGATGCCCCTCCAGGGAGGCATGCGCTTCACCGGATCCGAACACCGACTCGATGTGACCAACCTCCACATCCACATCAAGATCGGCGAAGGGTCCACCAGCGCGGACGTCGCCCAGGACGGCGCACCGGCGACGCACGTCGACTTCTTCCACTACCCGGTCTCGCTCGACCGGGTTTCCTTCACGCCGACCACCGTGGACACCACGAACATCCCGCTCAAGCTCTCCGCCCCTGGCGCAGCAGCCTTCACCAGCGCCTTCGGTACGGGCACGACCGCATCCCACGACCCGCTCTTCCTCTTCGACGGACACGCCCAGGTCACCAATCCTCTAGGAGGCTTCCCCAAGCCGTAGCGACGCTCCGGCTCGAGGGTCCCCTGGCACCCGTCTGTGACGGCGGCGGGTGGGCTTGAGGCTCAGGGGGCGCCGCTTGGGGACCAGTTGGGGACCAGCGCCCATGTCGATGGGCGCACAGCACGTACGGATGTGCGCGCTGCTGGGGGTCAAGGGGTCGCAGGTTCAAATCCTGTCGTCCCGACCAGCGTTTACGCAGGTCGGAGACCGTTTTCTCATCCATGAGAGAACGGTCTTTCGTGCGTCCGGAGCCATGGTGGTCGCAATGTGGTCGCACGTCCATTCTGTGGCCGGTCGACCGATGCGCTGAACCCGGCAACGGCGGGGGAGCGGAGTCGGCGGAGGGCTTCGCGGAGCCGGTGGATGTGGTCGCGTGGTGGTCGCAGCCACTCCGTGCGGCCCGAGTTGTTGCTGGCCTTCTCCGCTCCGGTGAGGGTGTGGTCGACGGCTTCGCGGGCTGCCTGCTGGGTGAGGTGGGCGTAGAGGTTGGCGGTCGTCGACAGGGTGGAGTGCCGCAGGGTCTTGGAGACGACGGTGAGCGGCACGCCGGCGGTCATGGTGATCGTGGCGGCCAGGTGACGCAGGTCGTGCACCGTGATTCGGGGTACGCCGGCTTCGGCGGAGAGCCGGCGGAGCCGGTCGAGGGCCTGGTGGGGGCCGAGCGGTCGGCCGTCGGGTCGGCAGAAGACGAGTCCGGCGAACGGATCGTCAGGATCGCTGCGTGTTTGAAGCATTTCCTGGAACGTGCCCGGACGAGGGAGGGAAACTGACTCCGCGCGGGCGGTGAACGTCGCCGGGCCCGGAGGCCGAGCAGGAGAAGCAGCGGGTGGTGCGGAGCAGAGCCAATTCTGCGAAACGAGATGCGACATCCGCAGTGGCACTTGTCCGCGCGAGCGGCCCATTGGGGAACCCGCCTTCGGTGCCCCTCCGCGTGCGTACGGCGTCCGACCTGCGCCGGTGCCGGCCGCCGGTCGGCCGGCCTTCGGTCGTCAGGCGTCGTTGCGTTTGAGTGCGAAGTAGCCGCCGGCCAGGGAGGCCGCGGCCCACAGCGCCATGATGCCGAGCCCCGTCCACGGGCCGTACGGCGGGCCCTCGGCCTGCTGCACCACCTGCATGACGGTCGTGCCGGCCTGGTCGGGGAAGAAGTAGCCGACCTTCTTGGTCGCGGGCACGAAGTTGAAGATCGGCGCGATCATGAAGAAGTAGGCCATGAGGACGCTGAGGGAGAGCACCGCCTTGCGCAGCATCGTGGCGACGCCGACTGCGAACAGCAGCATGAGCGCCAGGTAGACCCCGGCGCCGGTGACCGCCCGCAGCACGCCGGGGTCGCCGAGGGAGGCGCCGTGGTCACCGAGGAGCGCCTGGCCGACGAAGAACGTCGCGAGGCTGGTGGCCATGCCCACGGCCAGGCCTGGTACGGCGGCGGCCGCGGCCTTGGCGCAGTACAGCAGGCCGCGCTGCGGCACGGCGGCGAGCGTGGTGCGGATCATCCCCGTGCCGTACTCGCTGGTGACCACCAGGACGCCGAAGGTGATCATCGCGAGCTGACCGAGGCCCATGCCGATGAAGCTGGTCATCACCGGGTCGAAGGCGGCCTGCTCTGCGGCGCCGAGGGTGTCGAACTCGCCGCCCAGGATGACGCTCAGCATCGCACCGAGGCCGATGGTCGAGAAGAACGCCGCCGTCAGCGTCCACTTCGACGAGCTGATGGTGCGGATCTTCGTCCACTCCGCCCAGAGGACGGCGGTCGTTGCGGTCATGGTCATGACTCCCTCCCGGCTCGGGAGCGGACCAGGGCCGGAACCTCCACCGTGCCGCCGGCCTGGTATTCGAGCGATCCCGCGGTGAGCCGCATGAACGCCTCCTCCAGCGAGGCGCGTTGCGAGCCGATCTCGAGCAGCGCGATCCGGTGGGCGGCGGCGAGTTCGGCGAGCGCCTCGGCGTTGCCGTCCTGGATCTCGAAGGCCCCGTCCCCGGTGAGGACCGGCGTGATCCCCTCGTCGGCGAGGACGTCGAGCAGCCGCTCCGGCTGGGTGGTGCGCAGCCGTACGACGGAACGTGAGTTGTCCTCGATGAAGTCCGCCGTGGACGTGTCGGCCAGCAGCCGACCGCGGCCGATGACGATCAGGTGGTCGGCCGTCAACGCCATCTCGCTCATGAGGTGGCTGGAGACGAAGACCGTACGGCCCTGGGCCGCCAGTTGCTTCATCAGATTCCGGATCCAGAGAATGCCCTCGGGGTCGAGTCCGTTGACGGGCTCGTCGAGCACGAGCGTCTCGGGGTCACCGAGCAGCGCGGCGGCGATGCCGAGCCGCTGACCCATACCGAGCGAGAAGGCACCCGCGCGCTGGTGCGCCACGTCGGCGAGTCCGACTGTCTCCAAGATCTCTCCGACCCTGCGGTCCGGGATCCTGTTGGACCGCGCCAGCCACAGCAGGTGGTGGTAGGCGGTGCGGGCGGGGTGCAGGGCCTTCGCGTCCAGCAGCGCGCCGATCTGCTTCATCGGCTCGCGCAGATCGCCGTATCGCTTCCCGCCGATGCTGACGCTGCCACCGGTCGGCCGGTCCAGGTCCAGCATCATGCGCATGGTCGTCGTCTTGCCCGCACCGTTCGGGCCGAGGAAGCCGGTCACCGCGCCGGGGCGCACGGTGAACGTCAGGTGGTCGACTGCGGTTTTGTCCCCGTACCGCTTGGTAAGCCCACGTAACTGGATCACACGACGCACGATAGGTCGCACGCATGCTGCGAATGAGAGGTATGTGACGTTTAGTCAGCGATCCTTCCTGGATGACAGGGGGTCAGATGAGGGGGTCCCTCGCGGACTCCCCTTCTCAGCAGGGGGCTCACAAGGGTTTGTGACGCTACTTCAGCAGCATGTGGTGTGTGTGATGCCCGCACTCTTGGGCCTGAGGTCGGTCCCCAAGTACCTTGCGAAGGGACGGTGTCTCCGCCCAGGATCTCGACGTTTGCCTTGAATGCCTTCAGTGGGTGGCTGATGCGGAGGCGGTCGAGAAGTTGTGCCCGATGCGGGCCTGAGGCGGCGCACGATGCGTTCGGCGTTCGTATCGGTGCTTTGTCGGTGGCTACTTGCTCCCGCAGAGCCAGGCAATTTGGTTGTGGCGCACGATGCGTACGCCTATGGTGAAAAGTAGGCAAGGGGCTCGGGATGGAACCTGGGCTACCGCCGATCTCTTCGAGGCATGGAGCGTCGGAACGCGCCCTCGCCACCGCCTCTCCTCACATTCTTCCGTGACCATCGAGCCACCATCGGCTCGCTGGTCGAAAGGCGCTCTCGTGACAATCTATTCCCAGCATGCAAACCGTGGGAAGACGCAAATCCTGGCCACCTACCGGGGATCAGGTGGGGTGGTGTCGTCGACTGTGACGAGCCTTGGTGACCCCGCTCTCGCAGTACCGATCGTCGATGCGCTCAATCGGATCTCCGCCCTCGCCACCGTGCCCGTGAGCGTCCACGATCTTCGCGGCCGTCGTGTGGATTCGTATCCCGGGGAGCATCTTGCGGCGCTGACGGACCGGGCTTCGCGCGCCAATCTTCTGAGTGGTGCGCACAGTTTGTGGTACGAGTACGCCTGTCTGCAGCTCCACGAGGCGCTGGCCGACTTGGACGAGGCCTTGGTGGCGGTGCCCGAGCCGATCCGGATCGCGATCAACGCGGAACTGGAGACGGAAGCGGGAGAGTTGCGCGCGGCACTCGCCGAGTACTCAGAGGGAGACCCGGTACCTGAGTCGGAGAACCGGCGTCACTGGGACTTCGGCCAGCCATTCGTGACGTATGACGGTGGAATGGACGTGCTGAGCCGTGAAGTGCGTGAGCAGCTGGATCGGCTCGAAGAGGGGATTGCCCCCGGGGAACGCGAGAAGGCCGTGACGGACCTACGTGTGCTGGTCACCGCCTATTCAAGGTGCTCTGGCACGCAGGTTGGGCTGGAACACGCATACCTCGAGATCTTCGCCGAGCCGTACAGTTCGGACGGCTACTACATGTCGGTGCATGCGCCGAAGCCTGGCGACGACGGCGCCGATTCCTGGGACATTGAGATCGGCCGCTGGGAGGCCGATGATCCCAACGAGGAATACAGCAGCGCGACGGGCAGCACGGTACTTCGCTGCGTGCTTCCCGAGTCGCCGACGGCTGATGAGATCGCCGATCTGCTGGATCAGGTCGAGGAACAGCCGGAACTACTCGCCAAGTGGGCCGAAACGCGTGTCGGAGCGGCGCTCGAGGGGACGAAATTCGTGGTCACCGAGGGGTATGACGACTGAGCTTCGCCCCCTTCACTCCACCCCGCCAATCTCCGGCGCCTTCACGTGAGTGGGCCGGCGCCGGAGATTGGGTCGGGTAGTTCTCGGGCTTGGCGTCTGTCGAAGACGCGGAGGCGGTGGTGCTCGACCTCGTCTTTGATCTGCTTCATGTCCCAGCCGAGTGGGTCCGTGATCAGTGGGATGACGGTGACAGCGACGTCGGCGCCGCCGTCCCGAAGGCGGGCCGCCCGGCGGCCGCGGTCAGCGCAGGGATTTCCAGAAGCCGTACTCGTGGTCCTTGGCGAAGTCCGCGGGTTGGATGCCGCCGGGTCCTGAGGCGAGAGACTGAGCGTTCGGTGCCGTCGCGGTGGTGGGCTTCCAGTCCGCCTTGCCCGTACGGGCGAAGCGGGTCCAGATGTGGATCATCCCGTTGGACAGGCCCTGTTGTGCCGGGGTGAGCGGCTCGTAGGTGTCGAGTTCGAAGAGGTAGGGAAGTTCAAACGTGTGCGCGGCGCCCACGTCGAAGCCCGGCTTCTGGTACTGCGCATCCGAATACCAGGGAACCTCGCTGTCCGCGAACTCGTAGGTGTACGTGGGCACGTGGCGGGACAGCGCCCGGCCGGTGTCGACGGAGTGCCGGGCCCAGTTGCCGTCTGTCAGGGCCGCTCCGAGGGCGAGGGCCGGTGAGTTGCCGTACGCGCTGATGGGGTAGTGGGCGGCGACGACGGGCGCTTGCCTCTTGAAGATGTCCTCCATGTGGAAGTCGTAGTCGACCTGGTCGATCTGCGCGGCCGGGTCCTGGGTCATGGCCTTCTTCTGCAGCTCGAAGCCGTAGACCCGGCCCCGCTCCTCGTGGCGGTTGACGCCCTGCAACACCGGGACCTTGTTGAACTGTCCGGTGGCAAAGGCCTCCTGGGGGGTGCGAGGTAGCAACGCGCCGCCGTAGACGGGCCCGTACTCGGGGCCGGTGCCGAAGCCGTTCACCAGACGGTCAAGGGGGGTGGTACTCCAGTCCTCCCGAGGGGGCTCCTTCTTGAGGTTGTTGACAGTGGTCTCGCCCTCCTTCAGGGCGTCCGCGCGGTCTCGCCGGCCCATGTCGGCCGTGCACGGGGCGCTCTGCAGGATGACCCGGTCGAAGAGGCCGGCCGACGACGGGGCGACCATGTGGGCGCAGGTGCTGTAGCCGCCGGCTGACTGGCCGAAGAGCGTGACGTTGTCCGGGTCACCGCCAAAGGCGGCGGCGTTGCGCTGCACCCAGCGCAGGGCCGCCTGCTGATCGAGGAAGCCGTAGTTGCCCGACTCGCCTCGCTTCTCCAGGTCCGGGTGGGCCAGGTAGCCCAAGGCGGCGAGCCGGTAGTTGACGGTTACCACGACGACATCGCCCTGGGCGGCGAGCCGCTGGGCATTGTGCATGGCGCCGGAGCCGGCCGTGTGGTCGCCGCCGTGCAGGTACACCATCACGGGCCGCGGCTTGCCGGCGGCCTTGCGCGGAGTGGTGACGTTGACGAAGAGGCAGTCCTCGTCGTCGGACCGGGACCCGACCGGCGGGACGGAACCGGTCTGGGGGCAGGCGGCGCCCGGCTCGGTGGCATTCCGCACGCCGCGCCACCTCTTGGCGGGCGCGGTGGGCGCCCAGCGGAGCTCGCCGGTGGGCGGAGCGGCGTAGGGGATGCCCTGGAAGCTGCGCACGGTGTCGGTCACCGTGCCTCGTACGACGCCCTTGTCGGTCCGTACCAACGAGGGGTTGCCGTGGTCCGCCGCACCGGCTGGAGTGGCGATGGTCAGGGCGCCGACGGCGAGGGAGCCGGCGATGGCTGCGTGTGCTGTCCGCTTCAACATGTAGACAACCGTATGAACTTGGCAATCTCCCGCGCAGCCGGGCAGCCACCGGCTGGGGGTGGGGCTATCCCCACCTCCAGCCTCCGAACCGAAATGCGCCGTCCCCCAACGCCGGTTCGGCAAGCGGTTCATCCCGAAGGGCCCGGCGATTGACCCCCATCCGCGCCGCGGGAGCAGGAGCCTGGTGTGCTGTTCGCCGAGGGTTGGCTGGCCTGGGTGGGCCTACGTCGGGCGCTCGCCGGGGGCCCTGCGGCGGAGGCGGCATTCGCCGGAGAAGACGGTCGCGAGGTGGTCGCCGAGGGCGGCGAGGGCTGCGGCGGGCGGCACCCCAGCGGGGTCGGCGTAGAGATGGGCGGTGAGGCCCTCGGTGTACGCGGCGATACGTACTGCCTCCCGCGCCGAGTCGGTCTCCGGGGCGACCTCGCCGCACTCCTTGGCATTGGTGAGCGCTTGTGCGAGAAGGGCCCGCGTGCGGTTCAGGGCCGCAATCTTGACCTCGCTGAGCCGGGGGTCGTCGGCCGCGCGGCCGGTGAAGGCGAGCGTGACCCGCCATTCCTGTCGGCGCTCGTCGTCCAGCGGCATGCTCTCCGACAGTGCGTCGAGGACGATGTGCTCGATGCGTGTGCCGATGGATTCGGAGCGCGCGACCAGGGCGGCCACCCGGTGCTCGATCCGCTCCAGGACGTGGCTGTAGGTGAACAGCAGCATCTCGTCCTTGTTGCGGAAGTAGTGCTGGACGAGCCCGACCGAAATCCCCGCCTCCGCAGCGGTCTTGGCGACGGTCACACCGTTCAGGCCCTCGGCGGCGATGAGCCGCCGCACCGCGGCGGCGACTTGGTGGCGGCGTTCGTCATGGTCGGCAACACGAGGCATGGCTTAACCATACAGCTGTACGGTAATGTCATAACCGTACGTGCGTATGGTTATGGAGGTGGGGGCGTGCGACGTCTGAGCGTGGTGGGTCTGGTGACCCTGTTATTCCTGGCAGTTGCACGACCCGCCAGTGCGGCCGACCGGGCCCAGGGCGACTTCGCCCGGGTCGATGCGTACGTACAGGAGCAGAGGGAGCGCACGCGCGCGCCAGGTCTGGCGTACGCCGTCATCAGTGGCGAACAGGTGGTGCATCAGCGCACGTGGGGACAGGACGGGAACGGGACACCTGTCACGCCACGGACCCCGTTTCTCATCGGCTCGGTGTCCAAGCCGGTCACCGCCATGGCTGTCATGCGGCTGGCCGAGGAAGGCAGGATCGCCCTGGACGGGACGGTGCGTGAGCGCCTGCCCTGGTTCACGCCCTCGGGTGACGGCGGCGAGCGCATCACCGTGCGCCAACTGCTCACCCACACCAGCGGGATCTCCGAGCGAGAGGGCTACCTCCGATCCGACCGCTACGACAATGAGCCCGGCGGCATCATGCGGCTGGCGCGCAGTCTGGCCGATGTCCGGCTGAACGCGCACCCGGGCGAGCGGCACGAGTACAGCGACGCCAACTACATGCTGCTCGCCGCCGTGGTCGAGCAGGTCACCGGGCGGCCCTTCGGCGACCACCTGCGCGATTCCGTCCTCCAACCGCTGGGCATGAGCGGAGCGATCACCGACGCCCGGACCGCAGAGAACGCGGGCCTCGCCCCCGGCCACCGCTACTTCTTCGGCCGACCGCAGGCATACGCCCCGCCCTTCGACACCTCCGGCGTGCCGTACGGATACCTCGGCGTGAACCTGGAGGACCTGAGCCGCTTCGCCATCGCCCAACTCGGCGGCCCGCAGACCGTGCTGTCCCAGGACGGGATCCGTCAGATGCATACGGGGACCGTGCCCGTGCGCGACGCCCACCGGTACGGGCTCGGCTGGCGCGACGACGCCTTCGACGACCTGGGCGTGCGCACCGTCTGGCACGCCGGAGCGACCCCCGGGTACCACAGCATTCTGATCCTCGCGCCTGAGAAGAAGCTCGCGGTGGTCGTGGAGCAGAACATCTACGGCACCCAGAACGACGAGCTGCTGGGCGCCACAGCCTTCGGGGCACTGCGCCTCCTGCTCGGCGCCGAGGCGCAACCAGCTGATGAGGACCCGCTGTTCGCCCGCATACTGACCGTGCTGGCCGCCGTCACCGCACTGCTGGGGGCAGGGGTCGTCTGGTCCTTGTTCCGCCTGGCCCGGCCGCCAAGCGTACAGAGGAAGGCGAGCAGGCGCCGAGCTCTGGCGGGAGGCGTATCCGCGGTGGTGGCCTGTCTGCTGCTGGCCGCCACGGCCTATGCGGTGTTTCCGGGCCAGGTCGCGACGGACCTGCGCCAGGTCCTCCTCTTCGCGCCCGACGCGGGGCGGCTGATCATCGCGGTATCGGCACTCGCACTCGCCCTCGCGGTGCTTCGTGCCGCGGTCACCGTCCGTTCGATGAGTCACCGCACGAGGTAGGCGCTCAGGGAGCCGGCGCCGCTTGTGTACCTGTCGGCAGTAGGCGATGATCTGGGCTTTCCGTCGGGTGGGGGGGCGATGTCGGTGACCTTGTTGATCACCATGTGTGTGCTGGTCGGGCTGTTGGTTTTCGGGATGTCGTTGGGTGTCTACGTTCACTCCAGCCCGCTGTTGAAGCGGGGCGTGCGAACCTCGGCCGTCTGCGTGAACGTGGGCCAGGTCGCGGCGGGTTCGATGCTGCTGCTGGAGTACACGCCCCCGGGCGGTCCCGCGAGGCAGTACACCGTGGGCCCCTTCGTGTTCCCGCCCGTGAGGGTCGGGGGCCGTCTCGAGGTGATCTACGATCCGAAGCGGCCTCAGGAGGTGAGCCTCCCGGATCGTCTTCCCAAGAGCACGCGCGGGCTGGTCATCAGCATGGCCGTCTCCGGCGCGGTGCTCGCGGCGTGCGCGGTGCGGATCGTGGTCGCTGTGCGAGGCTGAGCCCGAAGGCGAGACAGGCCGATGGCCGGCACCCCTGCGGGTGCCGGCCATCGCGCTGCTCGGTCCGGGTCAGGCGTCCGGGTCGTGGGCGGCGCCGACGAGTTCTTCGAGTACGTCTTCCATGCTGACGAAGCCGATGACGGTGCCCTTGTTGCCGGTGACTGCGGCCAGGTGGGTTCCGGCCGTGCGCATGGCGGTCATGGTGTCGTCGAGCGGTGTGTCGAGTGCGACCTTGGTGATCGGGTGCAGAGCGCTGCGCGGGAACGGAGCCGTGCGGTCGGCGGCGCTGAGGGCGTCCTTGATGTGGAGGTAACCCAGGATCTCGTCGCCGGGGCCGGTGACCGGGAGGCGGGAGAAGCGGTGGGTGGCGGCCGCGCGTTCCAGGCCCTGGGGGGTGATGTCGTGCGGGACGGTGACGACCCGGTCGAGAGGGGTCATGACGTCGCCGACCGGGCGAGTGCCGAGTTCGAGGGCGTCCTGGAGGCGTTCGCCGTCCTCGGGGGCGAGGAGTCCGGCGGCGCTGGAGTCCTTGATCAGGCGGGCGAGTTCATCGTCGGTGAAGACGGATCCGACCTCGTCCTTCGGTTCCACCTTCAGCAGTCGCAGCAGGGCGTTGGCGAAGGCGTTGATGCCGAAGACGAAGGGGCGCAGGCCGCGCGTGAGGGCCACCAGGGGCGGTCCGAGGAGCAGTGCGGTCTTCGCGGGTGCGGCGAGTGCGATGTTCTTCGGGACCATCTCACCGACGAGCATGTGCAGGTACGTGGCCAGGGTGAGCGCGATGACGAACGCGATCGGGTGGATCAGTGCCTCGGGCACACCGAGGGCCTGGAACGGGGGTTCCAGCAGGTGGGCGATGGCGGGTTCGGCGACCGCGCCCAGAACGAGGGAGGAGACGGTGATGCCGAGCTGGGCGGTGGCCATCATCGCCGAGATGTGCTGAAGGCCCCACAGGGTGGTCTTCGCCCGCCTGTCTCCCTTCAGCGCGGCCGGTTCGATCTGGCTGCGCCGTACGGAGATCAGGGCGAACTCGGCGCCGACGAAGAAGGCGTTGGTGATCAGGGTGAGGGCGCCGATCAGCAGCTGGATCGCGGTCATCGGCCCTGCTCCTCATCGGTGGTGGCGGAACCGGCCGGGGCGGTGATCGAGACCCGGTCGGCGCGGTGGTGCTCTATGTCGAGCACGGACAGCTCCCAGCCATGGATGGTGAGCGTGTCGCCCTCGACGGGGATGCGTTCGAGGCGGGTGGCGATCAGGCCGGCGAGGGTCTCGTACGGGCCCTCGGGGGCGGACAGGCCGATCTCCTCCAGCTCGTCGAGGCGGACGCTTCCGTCGGCCTCCCACACGTGGCGGCCGTCCTGGTCGGGCGCCTGGATGAGGTCGGGGACCTCCATCGGGTCGTGCTCGTCGCGGACCTCACCGACGACCTCTTCGACGATGTCCTCGACGGTCGCGACGCCCGCGGTGCCGCCGTACTCGTCGATGACCACGGCCATGGTGCGGGCCTTGCGCAGCCGTCCGAGGAGGGTGTCCACGGGCAGCGAGTGCGGCACGAGCAGGGGCTCCGTGATCAGGCTGGTCACCGGAGTGCCGTCGCGCTTGTCCTCCTCCAGAGCGAGCACGTCGCGGATGTGGAGGGTGCCGATCACGTTGTCCAGGGTGTCCCGGTAGACCGGGAAGCGGGAGATTCCGGTTGCCAGGGTCAGGTTCGCGGCATCGGCGGCGGTGGCGTGGGCTTCCAGGGCCCGGACGTCCACGCGCGGGGTCATGACGTTCTCCGCGGACAGCTCGGCCAGGTGCAGGGTCTTGACGAACAGCTCGGCCGAGTCGGCCTCGATAGCGCCTTCACGGGCGGAGTGCTGAACGAGCGCGACCAGCTCCTCCGGGGTCCGGGCGGAGGCCAGCTCCTCTGCGGGCTCCAGGCCGAAGCGGCGCACGAGACGGTTCGCCGTATTGTTCAGGTGCCGGATCAGCGGCGCGAACGCGGCCGTGAAGGCGCGCTGCGGGCCTGCGACGACCTTCGCGACGGACAGGGGGTGGGAGATCGCCCAGTTCTTCGGAACCAGTTCGCCGACCACCATCAGCACGACCGTCGACAGGGCCACGCCCAGCACGGTCGCCGTGGTGGAAACGGCCCCGGCGGGCAGGCCGACGGCCTCCAGCGGGCCGCGTAGCAGCGCGGAGACGGACGGCTCGGCGAGCATGCCGATCACCAGCGAGGTCACCGTGATGCCCAGCTGGGCACCGGACAGCTGGAAGGTCAGCCGCTTGGCGGCCTTCAGGGCGCCCTCGGCGCCCCGCTCACCGGCCTTGGCGGCGCGTTCGAGCTCGCTGCGCTCGACTGTGGTGAGAGAGAACTCGGCGGCGACGAACACTGCACACGCCAGCGTCAGAGCCAGCGCGAGAAGCAGCAGCAGGACTTCGGTCACCGTGCCACCCCCACTCCCGGCTCAAGAATCTGCGGGCAAGGCGTGGCACGGCTCGTACTGGGAGGTTCACCCATTGCGGGTCTGCTGCTCCTTCTTCAATCGGTGGACCGTGGGGGTCCGGCGGTGGGATGCCTGGTGGGGACGTGTTCCCCGGAGCCATGGTAAAGGACACGCAAAGGCTTCAGCCAGGGCGATTTTGGGGCCCGGCCGTCTCCTTGCCCGGTCGGGCCGGCCTCTGGCCGGCCCGCTGACACGTCCGGCACATGACTGATCCCGCCCGGGGAGATCCCCCTCGCGGGCCGGACGTCGTCAGACGGGCACGTTGACCAGGATGCAGAGGGCGCAGGCCGCGACGGGGATCAGCGCCACAGCCGCGACCAGCAGCGTACGGAAGGCAAAGCCGACGGTGAGCGGCCGGCTGGCGCGCTCGGGGCGCTCGGGGTCGTAGCTGAGCTCGACCTGGCTGCCGACCGCCTGGCAGGAGAAGAACCAGATGGAGACGACCGACTGGACGTCCCGCATCTTCTGTCCGTCGACCGTGGTGAACGCCAGCTTGGAGATGATCCAGAGGGGGCCGCCCTTGTCCAAGTGCTGCACGCCCCCGGTCACCGTGCCGACAACACCGATCCCACGTTTGCGCAGCAGCCACAACGAGCGGACGCGCCGACCCATCCGCCACAGCATGAATCCGCCGACCAGACCGAGGACGCCTCCCACACCCAAGGAGAAGGCGGCCGTGCCGCCCTTGCGCGGGCTGAGCTGACCGAGCGCCACCAGTGGCACCGCATACAACACGAGCAGCAAGGCGATCGCCACCGCTTGTCGCCCGCGCGCACCCAGCTGAGACGACTGCCGGGTCTCCATCTCCACCTGTACCAGCGCATGCCCGTCCGCCGCGGGTTCGATCGCGGCGAGGACGGCTGTCAGCTGCCCGAGGAACGCCTTTGCGGCATGGGCATTGGGCGTCTGCAACTCCAAGGCCGAGCCCAGGCCGTGCCGGGCCGAGCCCGGCACGCCGCTGATCTCGATCCGCACCGCCCCACTGGCCGTCAGCGCCGCGGACCCGATCGCCCGCACGGGCAGGGTCCACGCCGTCCGGCCTCGGACGATGCGCAGACGTGCCCCGTCGAAGCGGGCCGTGGTCCCGCCGCCCGCCACCACGGTCTCCGGCGCTGCGGATATCGCTCGTCCATTCGGCATGCGGCGGATGATACGCAGGGGTGAGCCGGAGGCCTTGCACGAGTTGATGCGGCCCTCGCCAGTTGGCCTCAAATCCGCCTGGTCAATGGCTGTTGGACGAGGAGGTCCCCGTGGCGTGCGGTTCTTTCCCCGAGCCGGACGGACCGACGATCGCGATTCCCCTGTGACTGAGCTCTGCGGGCAGCGGACACGGTCCCGCTGTCCGCGATGTCGGCACCCCGACCGCCTTTCCGCCAGATGCTCGCGTCCGTGTCGCCGAAGCCGTTCTGGTGCTGATCGCCATCGAGCACCAGAGCTCGCGCGACGCCCGTCATGTGGCCTGGGCCGCTAGTGCTCCCGCTTGCGTGAATTCGTAGTGCCGAGGCGGTCGTTGACGCTGAGGACGTAGTCCTCCCAGCGTGGCATGCCGTGGTGGGCGGCGCGGGTGTGGATGTGGTCGGTGACCTGGCGGACGTACGGCGGGGGCATGGCCCGGTGGTGGGTGTACGAGGCCGCCAGGCGTTGGTGGAGGTGGGGTGGGAGATGGGCGGCGGACTGCGCGAGGAACCAGTCGCGGGCGCCGGGGCTGATGCGCATGACGTCGGGGTAGACGGTGACGGCTCCGGCATCGGCGCAGGCGTCGACGAGAGCGTCGAGCGCGGCGGGGTGATCGGCGGCGTGCGGGATGACGGGGGCTATGAGGACGCCTGCGGGAACCCCGGCGGCGCGGAGGGCGGCGATCGTGGCCAGCCGGGCGCGCGGGGGTGCCGTGCCGGGTTCGAAGGCGCGCCAGACGCGGTCGTCCAGGGATCCGAGTGAGGTCATGACCAGGACGTTCGCTGCGCGGGCGGCTTCCGCGTAGAGGGGGATGTCGCGGCGGAGCAAGGCGCTCTTGGTGGTCGTGGTGAAGTTGACCCGGTGATCGGCGAGGACGCGCAGGATGCCGGGCATGAGGCGGTAGTGGCCTTCGCCGCGCTGGTAGCAGTCGGTGGAGGTGCCGACCATGACCCAGTCGTGGCCGGTCTTGCCGCCGCGCAGTTCACGCCGCAGGACGCCGGTGGCGTTGGTCTTGACGATGATCTGGGTGTTGAAGCCGGTGCCGGGGTCGAGGCCGAGGCGGGTGTGGCCGTCGCGGGCGAAGCAGTAGGTGCAGGCGTGCGTGCAGCCGCGGTAGGGGTTGAGGGTCCAGGCCATGCCGCCGGGGCGGGCGCCGGGGAGCTTGTTGAGGAGGGTGCGGGCCCGCTGTTCGTGGAAGGTGACCCCCTGGAATCCGGGCGCGGGGAGGGTCGGTGGGGCGATTTCGGCCGTGTCGAAGAGGGCCGGGGTGTCCCAGTGCCCGTTCACCGGTCGGATTCCGGCCGCTCGGCGGTGGCGGCGGCGCGCAGCACGCGTTCGCCGAGTGTGCGCAGGTACGGGCCGAGATCGGGCGGGTCGAGTACGTCGAAGTCGTGGCCCAGAACGGCGACACGGTAGGCCAGGTATTCGAGGGAGTCCGCGCCGGTGAGCAGCCGGCAGGTGTGGTCGTCGACCGGTTCGACGATGCCGAGGCCGGCCGGGACTCGGTCGGCGATCTGGTCGGCGGGGGCGTGGATGAGGAGCAGGGCGCGTCGGCCTTCGGTGCCGGTGAGGGTTTGGGCGACCCAGGTCGCTGCGTCGACGCCGCCCGGCAGTTCGCGGTGCGGGACGCGGGAGCCCGTACGGAAGGGGTCGGCGAGGCGGTCGAGGCGGAAGGTGCGCCAGTCGGCGCGGTCGGTGTCGTAGGCGACGAGGTACCAGCGGCGTCCGGCGGCAACGAGCTGGTGCGGCTCGACCAGGCGGCGGGTCTCGGCTCCGCTTCCCGCTCGGTAGGTGAAACGGAGCTTCTCGTGGGCGACGCAGGCCGCGGCGATGAGTGCGAGGTGTTCGGCGTCGGCTGTGGGACCGCTCTGGGGGACGGCGACGGCGGCCTCCTGGAGGACCGTGATCCGGCGGCGCAGCCTGGAGGGCAGCACCTGTTCCAGCTTGGCCAGGGCGCGTACGGAGGTCTCCTCGATACCGGTGACCGAGCCCGCGGCAGCGGTGCGCAGGCCGATGGCGATGGCGACGGCTTCGTCGTCGTCCAGGAGGAGGGGCGGCATGGCGGTGCCGGCGGTGAGGCGGTAGCCGCCGGTGTTGCCCTGGGTGGCGTGGACGGGGTAGCCGAGCTCGCGCAGCCGGTCGATGTCGCGGCGGATGGTGCGCGGGCTGACGCCGAGGCGGTCGGCGAGTTCGTGGCCCGGCCACTCGCGGGGGGACTGGAGCAGGGAGAGGAGCTGGAGGAGACGGGCGGGGGTGTCGCTCATGGGCGGGAGCATCCCAGGCCAATAGGACACGTCCCGTCCTATTGGCCGACCTGGGCGCGGCTCGAAGGCAGCACGCAGGCATCCGTCCCAATAGGTCATGGTTTGACCTATTGGGTTCCTATGGTCGTTTTCGGCGGCAGGGAAAGCCCCTGCCCCATCCCCACCAAGGAGCCCTTCATGTCCGAGCAGATCCAGCTCTTCACCCCGATGATCTACTGCGACGGCGCCCTGGAGGCGATCGCCTTCTACGAGGACGTCTTCGGCGCCAAGGAGATCACCGACCGGCGCATGCTCGCCTCCCATGTCGTGCCCGGTGCCGAGAACGACCCGGAGCTGAGCCGCACCGTCGTCTACGCCAAGTTGCAGTTCTCCGACGGGAGCGCGCTCAACGTCGCCGACCACTGGGGCGATCCGAGTGCCCGTAGCGGCTCGGTGACCGGCAACAACATCCACATCGGCACCCAGCACGCCAGCCCCGCCACCCAGCGCAAGGCATTCGAGAAGCTCGCCACCGAGGGCACCGTTCACGAGGCACTCGAGCCCAAGCCCTGGGGCGCGGTCTACGGAATCGTCCAGGACAAGTACGGCGTGATCTGGGAGATGAACTGCTACGCGGGCTGACCCGACCCGACGTTCCGGCCCCCGCCACGGCACACGCGCCCTGGCCCATGGGCGCCATCCGGCAGGACGACCGCGGCGGGGAGGTCGTCAACCTCTCGGTCACGGCCCGGACGGCAACCCGGACGGGCTGGTATTCGCCCGGCTCATGGACCCCAGGGGCAATCGCTTCGGTCTCTTCTCCATGCCTGCCCAGCCACCCGTATCCGCGTAAAGCAAAGTGAAGAGGGGGTGCCCGGCCGTAGAGGCCGGGCACCCCCTCTTCGTGGGCTGCGTCGTCTCACATACCCAAATCCTCTCGTAGGGCCTGGGCCGTGTGGGACGCCTGTTCCTTCACCAGCTGCTCCGGCGTACCGGTGAACAGGACCTGGCCGCCGTGCCGGCCGCCCTCCGGGCCCATGTCGACGACCCAGTCGGCTCGCTTGACGATGTCGAGGTTGTGCTCGATGACGATGACGGTGTTGCCGTCGTCGACGAGCCGGTCCAGCAGGCGCTGGAGGGTGGCGATGTCGGCCATGTGGAGGCCGGTGGTGGGTTCGTCCATCACGTAGATGCTGCTGCGGCTGCCCAGGTGCCCGGCGAGCTTGAGCCGCTGGCGCTCGCCGCCGGACAGCGTCGACAGGGGCTGTCCGAGCGTGAGGTATCCGAGGCCGACCTCCACCAGTGTGGCCAGCGGCTTCCGCACCGCCGCCTCTCCCTTGGCGGTGAAGAAGGCACAGGCTTCTTCGGCGGTGAGAGCGAGGACCTCGGTGACGGTCTTCCCGCGCAGGGTGTGAGAGAGGGCTTCGGCGCTGTACCGGGAGCCCCGGCAGGTCTCGCAGGTGGTGGTCGCGGGGTCCGCGAAGGCCATGTCCGTGGTGATGGTGCCCTTCCCCGTGCAGGCGGGGCAGGCCCCTGTGGAGTTGAAGCTGAACAGGCCGGCGCTCACGCCATTGGCCTGGGCGAAGAGCTTGCGGACGGTGTCCATGATCCCGACCCAGGTGGCGGGGGTGGAACGGGAGTTCGCGCCGATGGCGCTCTGGTCGATGAAGACGGCCTCGGGGTGCTGGGCTGCGAACACCTCGGAGATCAGGCTGGACTTGCCTGAGCCGGCGACACCGGTCAC
This sequence comes from Streptomyces sp. NPDC091371, assembly GCF_040684275.1. NCBI lineage: Bacteria > Bacillati > Actinomycetota > Actinomycetes > Kitasatosporales > Streptomycetaceae > Streptomyces > Streptomyces sp. NPDC091371. Next base: position 8,094 of record NZ_JBFBFP010000031.1, on the reverse strand, counting down.
GGCGGTGAGTACGCCTGCGGGCACATCCACGGAGACGTTCCTGAGGTTGTGCAGGCTCGCGCCGCGTACCTTCAGCTGCCCGGCAGGGGTGCGGACGTCGGTCTTCAGCTCGACTGCGGAGGTGAGGTGGCGGCCGGTGAGGGTGCCGCTCTTGCGGAGCCGGTCGACGGTGCCCTGGAACACCACCTGCCCGCCGTGGGTACCGGCGCCCGGGCCCATGTCGATGACGTGGTCGGCGTCGTTGATGACGTCCCGGTCGTGTTCCACGATGAGGAGGGTGTTGCCCTGGTCGCGCAGCTGGGTCAGCAGTCGGCCCACGCGCCCGACATCGCGCGGGTGCAGGCCGGTGGAGGGCTCGTCGAAGATGTACGTCATCCCGGTCAGGCTGGAGCCGAGGTTCCGTACGATCTTCAGCCGCTGGCCCTCGCCACCGGACAGGGAGCCGGTCTCGCGGCCGAGGTGCAGGTAGCCCAGCCCGATGTCCTCGATCCGCCGCAGGCCCTGGACGGCGGCCTGCGCGATCGGTGTGCCGAGGGGGTGTGCCACCTTCTCCAGGACTTCGATCAGGTCGGTGATCTCCATGGCCATGTGGTCGGCGATGGAGAGTCCGTCGATCCTCGTCTTCAGCGCCGCCTCGCTCAGGCGGGCTCCGCGGCACGCCGGGCACTCGCCCTCGATGGTGAAGCGGTTCACGGCCTCCCGCGTCCGCTTCGAGAGCGTGGACAGATCTCGGTTCAGGTACAGGCGGTTGAACCGGTCGACCAGGCCCTCGTAGGTGACGTTCTGCGTGCCCATCCGGGTCGCGAGCTCGATCTTCACGCCCTCGCCGCCGCTGCCGCCGTGCAGCAGGGTCTCCCACTCGGCCTTCGTGTACCGCTTCAGGGGCTTGTCGTTGTCGAACAGGCCCGAGCGCGTGTAGAGGGTCCACTGCACGCCGCCCACGTTGAACAGCGGGAACAGCAGCGCCCCGGAGTTCAGGGACCGGTCCTTGTCGAAGAAGCGGTCCAGGTCGAGCTGGACCGTGCGGCCCAGGCCCTGGCAGGTGGGGCAGGCACCGGCCGGATCGTTGAACGAGTAGGCCGTCGACATGCCGGCCGAAGGCTCCCCGGCGCGGGAGAACAGCAGCCGGATCAGGGAAGCGATGTCTGTCACCGTGCCGACGGTGGAGCGGGAGCCGCCGCCGAGCGGTCGCTGGTCGACCACGATGGCCGGCGACAGGTCCTCGATCGCGTCCGCCTCCGGCTTCTCGTACTTCGGCAGCCGGTTGCGTACGAAGGTGGGGAAGGTCTCGTTCAGCTGCCGCTGGGACTCCACCGCGATGGTGTCGAACACCACCGACGACTTCCCCGAGCCGGACACACCCGTGAACACGGTGATCACGCCCTTGGGGATGCGCAGCGAGATGTCCTTGAGGTTGTGCACCCGGGCCCCGGTGATCACGATCTCGTCGTGCGGGTTCTTCTTGCCGGTCATGGCCGTACTCCTGGTCCTCTGGTCCTCAGCGAGCGGTCAGCCGCTGGTGGATGTCCAGGGCCAGGCGCAGCGTGTCCGTGGCAGCCCTCGGCGTGAGCAGGGCGTCCTTCGTGCCGGTGGTCAGGCAGTCCAGGACGTGACCGATCGCGGCGGCGTAGTTGTCGGCCGGGGCCAGGGCTATGTCCCGCTGCCCGGCGGGGGTGTACTCGCTCAGACGCACGGCCGGGCCGGCCGGGTCGTACGGGGTCTCGTGGAGCTGCAGTACCCCGCCGGTGAAGGCCGCCTCGAAGCCGTGGGTGACGCCGTAGGAGGCGGGCACCATCGAGGACGCGGTGAACTCCACCAGAGTGTCGTCGTAACCGAGGATGGCCTCGGCGGCGGCACGATCCGGCCCGGCGCTGACGCCTCGGGTCTCGATGGTGCCGGGCAGGCCGAGGGCGGCGACGATGTAGTCGAGGTCTGAGAGCATGACCTCCAGTGCCAGCTGCTCCAGCCCCAGGTTCACCGGGCCCCAGATCGGACCGGCCTTGCGGTACGTGCGCAGGGTCTTCAGCTCGCCGAGCGAGCCGTCGGCGATGACCGAGTGCAGGTGCCGGACGGCGGGGTGGACCCGCATGAACATGTCGATGAACACCTGCTTCGCGCTCGCCTCCGCCGCGCGGCAGATCTCCTCCGCCTCCGCGACGCTCGGAGCGATCGGCAGCTCGCACAGCACGTGCTTGTCGGCCGCCAGCGCCCGCAGGACGTGCTCCTTGTGCAGGGCGGTCGGCAGGCACACGTCCACCAGGTCCACCTCGGGGTCGGAGTAGATGTCCCCGAGGTCCGTGGTCGTGGCGAAGCCGAACTTCTCTGCGAACACCGCGAGCTTCTCGGGGGTGCGGCCGAACACGACGACCTCGGTGTCGGGGCGCGCGGCATAGACGCCGGCGTGGGCGATGGCGAATCCGGTACCGAGCAGTCCGATTTTCATGACAGCTCATCTCCTGAGGGGTCCGTGCGGGAGTCTTGCGGTTCATCCCGTCGATGACTTCCACGCTAGAAGCGGTTTAGGACACGACTCGTCCTTAATTGCGCGCATAGTGGAAACATGACGAGCGACATGCCCGCCCGGATGCTCCGCCTGCTGTCCCTGATGCAGACCCGCCGCGAATGGCCAGGTCAGGAGCTCGCAGACCGCCTCAAGGTCACCCTTCGCACGGTGCGCCGCGACATCGACCGGCTGCGCGAGCTCGGCTACCCCGTCGAAGGCACCACAGGGCCCACCGGCGGCTACCGCCTCACCTCCGGCACCGATATGCCCCCACTCCTCCTCGACGACGAGGAGGCCATCGCCATCGCGGTAGCCCTGCGCACCGCGGCCTCCGGCGTCACCGGCATCGGCGAAACCGCGCTACGCGCCCTGGCCAAACTCGAACAGGTCCTCCCCGCCCGCCTGCGCACCCAGGTCAGCGCCCTCCAGCAGGCGACCGCGGCGCCCGTCACCTACGGCGGTGAGGAGGGCGGACCCCAGGCCGACCCCGCGGTGCTCACCATCCTGGCCACCGCTTGCCGCGACCACGAGATCGTCACCTTCGACTACACCACGCGCCACGGAACCCCCAGCTCTCGCCGTGTGGAACCCCACAGCCTCGTCCCCGCCGCGGGCCGCTGGTACCTCGTCGCCCACGACACCCGCGCGGACGACTGGCGGATCTACCGCCTCGACCGCATGACCGGTCCCGCCCCCACGGGCCACCGGGTCCCCGCGCGCACCTTGCCGGCCCCCGACCCGGCCGCGTTCGTCGCTGCCAAGATCGCCACCGCACCGGCCCGCTACCGGGCCGCCGCCACCGTGCACGCGCCCGCCGTCGCGATCCTCGCCCGAACCCAGGGACTGCCCGAACGTGTCGTCCCGATCGACGACGCCACGTGCACCGTCGACCTCTCCGGCGGCTCCCTCCCCCGCATCGCCCAGCTCATCGCAGCATTGGACGCCGACTACACCCTTGACGCCGACCCCGAGGTCGTCAGATACCTGCGCACCGCAGCCGAACGGACCTTGCGCCGCACCCAGCCAGTCGGCGATTCCCGGGCAGTGCCCGGCCGTGCCGATGCCAGCGGATAACTCCAGTACAGGTATGAGTACGTGGCCAACAGGCCCGAAACTGGCCGCCGGCCTGTTGCAGACGACGGAGCACGCAGCTGCCGTGGTGCGCCTCGTCGTGGACCTCTACGGGACTCCCCACGTCAAGGCAGGAGAGTGGGGTGCGTCACATCTGAGGTGCGTCCAGCCAGCTTTGAGGAGCTGGCCCGGAGCTTCGGCAGGCATGTGCGATGCACGCCAAATCCGTGGCGGCGACCCCGACCGGGTGCCCGGCGACGCCTCGAGGTGACGGCTGGTTGGGGACCAGTTGGGGACCAGTGCCACTGCCCGCAGGTGCACGAGGCGCGCATTCACTCACATTACTCGCCCTCAAATCGCCCTGTATGTCAGGATTTTGACCCCGGCCCATCGATCTGGGGGTCAAGGGGTCGCAGGTTCAAATCCTGTCGTCCCGACTTTGCTTTATGCAGGTCGGAGGCCGTTCTCTCGCTCATGGGGGGACGGCCTTCCGTGCGTCAGGGGCCATGGTGGTCGCAATGTGGTCGCACGTTCGGTTTGCGGCCGGGAGGCCGAGGCGCTGAAGGCCGGCGGCGCGGGGGAGTGCTCCGCGGCCGTCGGGGTCGGCCCCCAATGGCGTGACCAGCCCCGGGCAGCCCCGACGGCGCGGGATCACGTCGGCGTCCATGCCGAGTTCCGGGTCGTGGCTGTGTGGCGGCTGCTGCCAGGCCTGTGCGCCAGGAGGGTCAGCGTCGCGGCCACGATGACGACGTTCTTGACGATGTACTGGCCTTCCATGGGTTTGACTGCGGTGGCCTTCCGGGCGAGTTGAGGGACGAGGGCCAGCGGTGCGGCGGCGCCCGCCATGTGGGCGAGCAGCACCGCGACCGGGACTGAGCCCGGCGAAGAGCTTGGGCCATCCGAAGCAGAGGAACACCGCGCACAACTCGGCGTCGGCGGCCGCGTTCAGGCCGCGCTCCTCGCGCAGCGCGCGGGTCTCCTGGACACCGGACCGGAGAACGGCAAGTGACCTCGCGGTCCGTTCTCGCCCCGGTCATCGACGCGGCACTCGTCGCCTTGGCCGTGCTCGACGCCTGGCACAACCTCGACACCACCTCCCCGGCCGTCATCGCGCTCGCCGTCCTCGCCTGCGCCGCCCTGCTGCTGCGTTGCAGCCATCCGCCGGCGGCGTTTCTGCTGACCCTCCTGGGGAGCTTCCTCCTCGACATCTCGGTGGCCCCGCTCGTCACGCTGTACGCCGTGGCCGAACGGTCCCGCAAGCGCCTGCTGCTTGCTGGGTGCGCCCTCGCGTTCGCTGTCGCCGCGGCCAGCCCCTGGCCGCGCGACCGGTCCGGGTGGCTCGACCCCACATGGGCCTGGCGCTGCGACTGGCCGAGATCGACGAGGTCCGCGAGCACGAGCGGCAGCTCCACGCGCATGCCGTGCTCGCCCGCGAACGCGCGCAGCTCGCCCGGGAGATGCACGACGTCGTCTCGCACCAGGTCAGTCTTATCGCGGTACGTGCCGGGGCCTCAACTTCCGCCGGGCATCAGCACTCCCGCTCAGCGCACCGTCTACCGCACCGTGCAGGAGGCGCTGACCAACGCGCGAAAGCACGTGCCCGGCTCCACCGCGACCGTACGGCTGTGGCAGGACGGCGAAGCGTATGGCGTCACCGTCACCAACTCCCCGCCCACATGTACGGCCCTGCCCCTGCCGGGTTCCGGGCGCGGACTGATCGGGCTGCGTGAACGCGCCGAACTCCTGCACGGGACCTTCGAATCCGGCCCCGTGCAGGGCGGCGGCTACCACGTCACGCTCCGCGTCCCGCACCTTGCCCCGGAGCGGAGGCCCCGGCCGCCGGGCTGATGCCACCGCCCGGGAACCGGTGGCGCACGGATCGCGGGCCGCCCGGCGGGCGTTCGTCGGTCAGTGAGATGTCCAGGCCTCGGTTGCGGAAGGCCAGTTCCCTGAGGTGCTCCTCCAGCACGGCGAACGAGCATTCCGCCGTCCCGAAGATGTCGACGTCGGGCCGGAACGTGAAGGTGGTTCCGCTTCCGGTCGCCGGGCCCTCGGCGACGGGTGGGGTGATCGCGACGCCGCGGGCGTACTCCTGGACCCAGCGGACGCCCTCGCGTCGCACCTCGGCCGTCAGGCGGCTCGACAGGGCGTTGGTGACGCAGGGGCCGACGCCGCAGAGGCTCAGCGACACGGTGTGGGGGCCGTTGCGCGCCGCGCCGGCGTGTATCTGGGTCAGCAGGGCCTCGAGGGTGGGGTCGTCTGCGGCTGCGGCGTTCTCGACGGGGATGCCCGGCCCGTCGTCGGCGACGCGCACGCCGCCGTCGGGGGTGAGCGTGATGCCGAGGGAGGTGGCCCGGCCGGCCAGGATCTCGTTCACCGCCCGTTCCGCGACCTCGAACACCATCTGGTGCAGGCCGCGTTCATCCGTCGAGCCGATGTACATTCCGGGCCGCCTGCGGATGGCTTCCCACCCTTCCAGTACCTCGATCTGGCTGGCGTCGTACGCGTAGGCCTCGTCAGTCACGAAGTCCCCCTCCGATGGTGTCCAGCAGAGCCCCCTCAGCCTAGGCGAATTGCCTGAAAGCGCCAGGTCAGGGCTGGTTCGTCGAGGGTGGGAGCGGGCGGGTGGGCGCCTGCCCGGAGGGGGCGGCCCAGGGAGTCGAGGGGTGGGCCCGGCGGGGCGTCGGGGGGCCGCCGGGGTCGTGTGCGGGGCCGTTCCGGGCTCCGCCGAGGTCCCCGATTGCGGTGCGTCGGACGCCTGCCGCGGCTGCGCGGCTCGCGTTCGGCGAGGGGCGGGCTTGTGCGTGTGGCATCTGCTAGGGGAATTTGGAAGCAGGACTGTAAATGCTGGTATAAATGACTGCTAAAGTCCGTATCTGCGGCCGCATGGGTGACCCCCGGTGCGGGAACGCGTGGGCTTTGCCGTCCCCGGTCAGCCGGGTTGAGCGCCCACTGCCGAGAGGGTCGGGGAGCCACTTCCACGCCTCCGCCCGGACACCGGGCCCAGTCGCACCGACGGCGATCGGCCCCCTCCCGTGTCGACCATCAGAAGGATGGAATCCGATGACAAGAACACCGCTGCGGCTGCCCGCCCTGGGAAGGGCGCTGGTCCTGGGTGCGGCGCCGGCCGTGGCGACGCCCGGGACGGCGTACGCCAACACCGTGGGCGTCACCGTCAAGACCCCCGGGCGAAGGTAACGGCGGGCGGCCCGGCGTCAGGCTCTCAGCGGAGGTCGGGCGCCGTGATCGACGCCAGGTGGTCCACCACCGTGTGGAGACTGCCCGTGCGCTCGTGGACCGCGCGCTGGCGGTCCGCGCCGGTGCCGTGCCTGCGCACGCCGTCGAGGAGCCGCTCGACTTCGGCGAGGTCGCCCGTCGCCTCCAGGCCCGGCGCGGCCCGCCCCAGCAGGCGGGAGGTCAGGCGGTGGGCGGGGACGGTGTCCCCGGTGAACGGGTCGAGGCCCTCGCCGTGCCGGCCGTAGCGGGCGGCGAACAGGTGCGCCGCCCGGAGCCGGCCGGTCGGGACGTTCGGCGGCGGCCGGTCCTCGGTCGCGGACTCGGCCATCAGCGCCGTGCACAGCCCCCGCGTCAGCAGGGCGAGAAGGACGGTCGTGTCCAGATCGGCGTTGGAGTCCGCGATCCGGATCTCCAGGGTCGGCACGTGCTCGGACGGGCGGGCGAACCAGTAGATCATCGCCCGGTCCAGCAGGATCCCCGAGCTCACCAGGCCGTCCGCGGTCCGCTCGTAACCGAGGGGATCGAGGACCGGCGCGGGCCCTGCCGTCGGCCAGCGTCCGAACTCCACCGAGCGCCAGCCGGCGAACCCGCTCTCCAGCCCGCCGGCGAAGGGCGAGTTCACGGCGAGGGCCTGGAGCGCGGGGAGGTAGGGGCGCAGCCGGTTGGCGAGGTCCAGGACCTGGGGGCGGTCCAGCGTGCCGATGTGCACGTGGCAGCCGCACACCGGGCCGAGCCGGCCGTCCACCACCGCGCGGTAGTACCTGGCCATGCGCCGGTAGCGCGGGTCGTCGCTGACGGGGATGGGGTCGGCCGGCGGGATCACGGCCGTGCCCGAGCCCACCAGCAGGCACCCCGCGTCCCGCGCCGCCAGGCCGGCCGTCTGCCGCAGGGCGGCCAGCTGATCGCGCAGGTCGGCACGGGACGCGGTGGGCTGCGTACAGACCTCGAGCTGGCAGCTGTAGAACTCCGACTGCGCCTGCGGCCCGATCAGGGCGGCGGCCGCCTCGATCACCCGCGGCGCGCGCGGCACCGGGGCCCCGGTGCGCGGGTCCACGAGGAAGAACTCCTCCTCGACCCCCATGGTCAGTGCGCCGGGGGTGTTCCCAACGTACGACGGGGGACCGGTCGGAGCGGGCTCACCCGATCCCCGGTTCCCGTGCCGTCGCCGTCCGGACCCCGTCATGCCGGGCGTCTGCCCCCACCGGCCGCCGCCATGCCCGACCCCGGCCGCGGCGGCGGCGGGGCGCCCGGGGGGGGGCGCGCCGGGGGCGGCGGGGACCCCA
>NZ_JBFBFP010000030.1:0-96257 GCF_040684275.1 Streptomyces sp. NPDC091371 | reverse complement strand
TCGTACTGGACGTACTTGCGCGGTCCGACAACGCAGCGAGGTGCCGTGCCGGGCGCCGTGACCCGGTGAACCTTGCCGGTCACAGCACTAGACCGCGCTGCGGTCCCGGCGGCCGGGGCGTGCTGATGCGCCGCCCCGGCCGCCGGCCCGGGCTACTGCGCCGCGGGCGCCAGGTCGTCGAAGTCCGTGCCCCGGCTGACGGCTTCCCACGTACGGGCCTCCGCGCGCGCGGCCTCCGCGTGGGCCGTGATGAAGTCGAGCGCGTCGTTGCCCAGGACGAGCCGCAGCGGGGTGTTCTCGGCGTCCAGCGCGGTGAGGATCGCGGCGGCCGCCTTGACCGGGTCGCCGGGCTGGTGGCCGTCGGTGGCCGGCATGCCCTGGCGCACCGGGCCGACCGACTCCTCGTAGGCGGGCAGGACCGCGGTGTGGGCCAGTGCGTCCCCGCCCGCGAAGCCCGTGCGGAAGGAACCGGGCTCCACGATCAGCGCCTTGATGCCGAAGCCGGCGACCTCGTTCGCGAGCGCCTCGGTCAGGCCCTCCAGGGCGAACTTCGTCGCGCAGTAGGCGCCGACGCCGGAGAAGGCGAGCCGCCCGCCCATGCTGCTCATCTGCACGATGGCGCCCGACTTGCGGGCCCGCATGTGCGGCAGCGCGGCGCGGGTGAGGGCCGCGGGACCGAAGAAGTGCAGCTCCATGAGTTCGCGGAGCTCGCGGTCCGTGGTCTCCTCCACGGCGCCGAGCAGACCCCGTCCCGCGTTGTTGACGAGGACGTCGATCCGGCCGAAACGGTCCACGACCTCCGCCACGACCTCCTCGGCGCGCGCGATGTCCGTCACGTCCATGGCGAGCGGTACCAGCCGCTCAGGGTGGTCGGCTGCCAGCGCGTCGAGCGACTGGGGGCGGCGGGCTGCCGCGACGACGGTGTCCCCGGCCGCGAGCGCGGCTTCCGTGAGGGTCCTGCCGAAGCCGGAGGACGCCCCGGTGATCAGCCAGACCCGGCCGGCCGCTTCACTCAATCCATGCTGCGTTGTCATCAATTCCCCTGTGAATGAACGCTGTCGATGGTGCGCGCACTCATCCTGGCACCGGCCTGGTCGCCCGGTCAGCCCATTCTCGGATCATGGGGATGATGTCCATCTGAAGGGAAGGTTCCGTTCTTTCGCAGGCGGCGCAGGGTCATGTCCTCGTGGACGAGCCGGCCGACGAGCGCCCCGCCGTAGACCACGAAGCCGACGCCGACCAGCCAGGACTGGACGACCAACAGGGTGCCGAAGGGGCCGTAGGTCACGGCGTTCGACGCGATCAGCGGGGAGAACATCAGCTGCGAGAAGATCCGCAACCCCAGCAGGCCGAGGCTGGTCGCCAGCGCACCCGGCACGAGCGCCCGCCAGCGGACCCGGCCGCAGAGCAGCAGCCGCTGCGATCCGAGGAAGAACAGGCAGGTGCCGATCAGATCGCCCACGGTGCCGAAGATCGTGCCGAAGGCGTCGTTCGAGGGTGCGGGGATCTCCACCAGCAGGGCGAGGTAGCAGACCAGCAGGGCGAGCCAGACGACGTGCCGCCACATGGTGTGCCAGCGGGCTGTCGGCAGGTCCCAGACCTTCTCGTAGCCGGTCTGCACGGCCGAGCCGAAGGTCAGCCCGAAGACCGCCAGCGCCGCCAGACCGAAGGCGGTGGTCCGCTCCAGCGCCAGGTCCGCCGCGCCGAAGAGCATCTCGACCCGGGCCCGGGAGGACTCCGTCACCCCGAGAGCCTGGCCGAGCCAGCGGCCGAAGCCCGAACCGCTGCCCGGCGCCGCGGCCGCCACGACGATCAGCAGCGGCACCAGGGTGAGGAAGCCGAGGGCCGCGAAGCCCATCGCCCGGTGCATCAGCTCCATCTCCCGGCCACGGCTCCACGCCAGTCCGGCAGGGGAGCCCTGGAGCCGGTCGTGGAGCTGCCGGAGGATCGAGGTCACGCCTCATGCCCTACCCGCCCGGACAACCCTGCTCCCGGAAGCGGGCCCGAAATAAGCCCGAAGGGGTGGTTTCGCCCGCCCGTGGGCCTCTCTCACCCCTCCCCGGTGCCCCGCAGGTCCACCATCCGCTTGATCTTCCCCACCGACCGCTCCAACGTCTCCGGGTCGACCACCTCGACCCGGACCGAGACCCCGATCCCCTCCTTGACGGCGCGGACCACCTCGGCGGCCGCGGCCTCCCGCCTGGCCGCCTCCGTCTCCCGGCGGGCCTCCACCCGCACGGTCAGCGCGTCCAGCCGGCCTTCCCTGGTCAGCCGCAGCTGGAAGTGCGGGGCCAGTCCGGCCGTGCGCAGGAGGATCTCCTCCACCTGGGTCGGATACATGTTCACCCCGCGCAGGATGATCATGTCGTCGCTGCGGCCCGTGACCTTCTCCATCCGGCGGAAGGCGGGGCGGGCCGTGCCGGGCAGCAGCCGCGTCAGGTCCCGGGTGCGGTAGCGGATGACGGGCATGGCCTCCTTGGTGAGGGAGGTGAAGACCAGCTCGCCCGGCTCCCCGTCCGGCAGCACCTCGCCCGTCAGGGGATCGACCACCTCGGGATAGAAGTGGTCCTCCCATACGTGGAGCCCGTCCTTCGTCTCCACGCACTCCTGCGCCACGCCCGGGCCGATGGCCTCGGACAGTCCGTAGATGTCCACCGCGTCGATGCCGAGCCGCTCCTCGATCTCCCGGCGCATCTCCTCGGTCCACGGTTCCGCGCCGAAGATGCCGGTCCGCAGGGAGGTGGCGCGCGGATCGATGCCCTGACGCTCCATCTCGTCCAGCAGGGTCAGCATGTAGGAGGGAGTCACCATGATGACCTCCGGTCGGAAGTCCTCGATGAGCCGGACCTGGCGGTCCGTCATCCCGCCCGACGCGGGCACGACCGTACAGCCGAGGCGCTCGGCCCCGTAGTGCGCGCCGAGGCCGCCGGTGAACAGTCCGTAGCCGTAGGCGATGTGCACCATCTGGCCGGGCCGGCCGCCCGCCGCCCGTATGGACCGGGCCACCACGTCGGCCCAGGTGGAGAGGTCGGCGTCGGTGTACCCGACCACGGTGGGGCGTCCGGTGGTGCCGCTGGAGGCGTGGATGCGGCGCACCTCGGAGCGCGGTACGGCGAACATCCCGAAGGGGTACTGGTCGCGGAGGTCGGTCTTGGTGGTGAAGGGGAACAGGGCCAGATCGGCGAGGGAGCGGCAGTCCTGCGGGTGTATGCCCGCCTTGTCGAAGGACTGGCGGTAGAACGGCACCTGCTCGTACGCGCGGAGCAGCGTCGCGCGCAGCCGGCTCAGCTGGAGGGAGGCCAGCTCGTCACGGCCGAGCCGCTCGCCTTCGTCGTGGAGATCCGCCTGCACCGCCATGTCGTCACCTCATCCTGAGCCAACCGAACGATCATTCGGTAGATTGCCAGGTCCCCACGGGGTAAATCAATGACTCGAACGAGTGATCGTCTGTTGTGATGGTCCGCATGCCTACCTTCACCACCTATGACGGAACCGAACTCGCCTACCACGTGCGGGGGGAGGGCGAGCCGCTGGTCTGCCTCCCGGGCGGTGCCATGCGGGCCTCGGTCTACCTGGGCGACCTCGGCGGACTGGCCGCGGGGCGCCGGCTGATCCTGCTCGACCTGCGGGGTACGGGCGACTCGGCGATACCGGCGGACGAGTCGACGTACCGGGTCGACCACCAGGTCGCCGACGTCGAGGCGCTGCGGGTCCACCTGGGGCTGGACCGCATGGACCTCCTGGCCCACTCCGCGGGCGGCAACCTCGCCCAGCTGTACGCGGCCGCGCATCCCGACCGGGTGCGGCGGATGGTTCTGGTGACCCCCACCGCCTGGGCCGTGGACCTCCCCGTCACCGCGGAGCAGAGGCTGACGGCGGCCCGGCTGCGGGCGGGAACCGAGCCGTACGACACGGCGATCGAGGCGTACGAGGGGATCCTCGGGGGCGGCGTCGACAGCGACGAGGCGTGGGACCTGGCGGCCCCGCTGTTCTACGGGCGCTGGGACGACGCGGCCCGGGCGCACTGCGCCGCGAACGCGCACGAGCAGAACGAGAAGGCGTCGACGGCCTACGCGGGCCCGGGCGCCTTCGACCCGCCGGCCACCCGGGCCGGGCTCCGGCGGGTTGCCGGGGAGGTGCTGGTGCTCGCCGGCGAGCTGGACGGGAACCCTTGCCCGGCCCTGGCGGGGCAGCTCGCGGAGCTGTTCCCGCGGGGTGCGGTGGAGGTCCAGGCCGGAGCGGGGCACTTCCCGTGGCTGGACGACGCGGTGTGGTTCTCGGCCCGGGTGGAACGCTTCCTGGCCTCCGGCCGCTGACCCGGGGGGTGGGGGCGGGCGGGGGTGCGGGTGCGGGTGCCGCTGCGCGGAGCAGCTCCCCGCCCCGCCCTTCCACCGTTCCCCGGGGCGCCGCCCCGGACCCCGCGCCTCAAACGCCGGCGGGGCTGGGTTTGCCCGGCCTAGGTGGCCCGTGCGGCACCGCTGTCGGCGGTCAGCCCGACGTGTCCGCCTCCGTGGCGATCGCCTTCGCCCAGCGGTAGTCCGCCTTGCCGCTCGGGGAGCGCTGGATGGCCGGGGCGATCACCAGCTGGCGGGGGATCTTGTACCCCGCCAGCTTCGTGCGGCAGTGGGACTGGATCTCGTCCAGCGTCGGCTCCGGGGCGCCCGGGCGGATCTGGACCACCGCCGCCACGTGGCTGCCCCACGTCGGGTCCGCGACGCCCGCGACCAGGGCGTCGTACACGTCCGGGTGGGACTTCAGGGCCTGCTCGACCTCCTCCGGATACACCTTCTCGCCGCCCGTGTTGATGCACTGCGAGCCGCGGCCGAGCACCGTGACGATCCCGTTCTCGTCGACCGTCGCCATGTCGCCCAGCAGCACCCAGCGCTCGTCGCCCTTCTGGAAGAAGGTCTCGGCGGTCTTGGCCGGGTCGTTGTAGTAGCCGAGCGGTACGTAGCCGCGCTGCGCGAGGCGTCCCGGCACCCCCACCGGCACCGGTTCGTGGGTGACCGGGTCCACCACCTGCGTGCGGTCGTTGACCTCCAGGCGGAAGCCCTTCTCGGGGCTGGAGTCGTCCGTCGCCCGGCCGTTGGAGCCGGATTCGGAGGACCCGAAGTTGTTCAGGAGCAGCACGTTCGGCACGAGCCGCTGGAACTCCGCCTTCACCGTCTCCGACATGATCGCGCCGGACGACGAGACGCTGAAGAGGGAGGAGAGGTCCGTGCCCTTCAGCGGGCCGTTCAGCGCGTCGATGAGCGGCCTCAGCATCGCGTCGCCGACCAGCGAGACGCTGGAGACCTTCTCCTTCTCGATCGTACGGAGCACTTCCTCCGGCGCGTACTTGCGGTGGATGACGATCCGCTGGCCGTAGTTGAAGGCGACGAACGAGGTCAGGGTGGAAGTGCCGTGCATCAGCGGCGGCGCGGGGAAGAAGGTGAGTCCGGCGCCGCGCGCCGCGACCCGCTCGGCCAGCTCCTCGGGCCGCTTCACCGGTTCGCCCGACGGCTCGCCGCCGAAGAGGCCCGCGAAGAAGAGGTCCTCGGCCCGCCACATCACGCCCTTGGGCATGCCCGTGGTGCCGCCGGTGTAGATGATGAACAGGTCGTCGGGGCTGCGCGGCGGGAAGCCGCGCTCGGACGAGCCGGCCGCCTCGGCGTCCTCGTACGCGATCGGTGCGATCGAGGGCTCCGGCGCTCCCTCGGGGGTGGCGCCGACCCGGATCAGGTGGCGGAGCTTCGTGGTCTGCGGGAGCGCGGCCGCGACCCGCTCGGTGAACTCGCCCTCGAAGACGAGCGCCGCGAGATCGGCGTCGTTGTAGAGGTAGACCAGCTCCTCCTCCACGTACCGGTAGTTCACGTTCACCGGTACGAGGCGGGCCTTGAGGCAGGCCAGCACCGTCTGGAGGTACTCGACGCCGTTGTAGAGGTGCAGGCCCAGGTGCTCGCCGGCCTTCAGCCCGCTGTCGAGCAGGTGGTGCGCGATCCGGTTCGCCGCCGCGTCGAGCTCGGCGTACGTCAGCCGGCGCTCCGCGCCGGTACCGGGGTGGTCCACGTACACGAGGGCCTCGCGGTCCGGGACCACGTCCACGACCGACTCGAACAGGTCGGCAAGGTTGTACTCCACCGTTCCTCCTGACGCGCATGGCTGGTCTGCTCGGCGGTCATTAGAGCGCCGCTGAAGGGAACTGGGAAGGGCGTCGCGCAAGAAATCTGACTGGGTGTCAGAAAACTATTGAACTGCACCCGCCCCTACTGCAACCTGTTCTAGGTCTTGAGACGGGAGGACGGCAATGGGTGGGACGGAACACCTGACCGTGGAGCGCCACGGTGCCACGCTGGTGCTGACCATGAACAGGCCCGAGGCGAAGAACGCGCTCTCGCTGCCGCTGCTGGTGGGCCTGTACGACGGCTGGCTGCAGGCGGACGCGGACGACGAGATCCGCTCGGTGGTGCTGACCGGCGCGGGCGGGGACTTCTGCGCCGGCATGGACCTCAAGGCGCTCGCCGGGAAGGGCATGGCGGGCGACCAGTACCGGGACCGCCTCAAGGCCGACCCCGACCTGCACTGGAAGGCGATGCTGCGCCACCACCGGCCGCGCAAGCCCGTCATCGCGGCCGTCGAGGGGTACTGCGTGGCCGGCGGGACGGAGATCCTGCAGGGCACGGACATCCGGGTGGCGGGGGAGGGGGCCACGTTCGGACTGTTCGAGGTCAAGCGGGGCCTCTTCCCGATCGGCGGTTCCACGGTGCGGCTGCCGCGCCAGATCCCGCGCACGCACGCCCTGGAGATGCTGCTGACCGGGCGGCCGTACTCCGCCGAGGAGGCGGCCGCGATCGGGCTGGTCGGGCGGGTGGTCCCGAAGGGGACGGCGCTGGAGGCCGCGCTGGCGACCGCGGAGCAGATCAACGCGTGCGGGCCGCTGGCGGTGGAAGCCGTGAAGGCCTCCGTCTACGAGGCCGCCGAGCTGACGGAGACGGAGGGCCTGGCCGCGGAACTGCTGCGGGGGTGGCCGATCTTCGATACGGCGGACGCGAAGGAAGGGGCGCGCGCCTTCGCGGAGAAGCGGCCCGCGCTGTACCGGCGGGAGTAGCCCGCCACCAGATCCGTTCGCTGCCGGGTGCGGCGCCGCTGCCGGGGCGCTGCCCCGGACCCCGCGCCTCAAACGCCGGCGGGGCTGGAATCACCCGAATCAACCGTATCGGAGAGCCACCATGACAGCTGCCTCCCCACCGGAGGTGCTCCGCGCGCCCCTCGTCGTCGAGTTCCCGTTCACCCGGTCCCTCGGGCCCGTCCAGAGCGCCTTCCTCACCGGGCTGCGCGAACGCGTCGTCCTCGGGGTCAAGACCTCCGGCGGCACCGTGATGGTGCCGCCCGTCGAGTACGACCCCGTCACCGCCGAGGAGGTCCGCGAGCTCGTCGAGGTCGCCGCCACCGGCACCGTCACCACCTGGGCCTGGAACGGCCGGCCCCGCCCGAACCAGCCCCTGGACACCCCCTTCGCCTGGGTGCTGGTCAAGCTCGACGGCGCCGACACCGCCCTCCTGCACGCCCTCGACGCGCCCGGCCCCGACGCCGTCCGCACCGGCATGCGGGTGCGGATCCGCTGGGCCGCCGAGCGCACCGGGGCCATCACCGACATCGCCTGCTTCGAGCCCTACGAGGGGCCGGAAGCCGGCGCAGCCGCCCCGCACGACGGGGCCTTCGACGACGCCGTCCACGGGATCGTCGCCCGCGCCCGCCTCGACTACACCTACAGCCCCGGCCGCGCCCAGACCGCCTACATCAACGCCCTCTCCGAGCAGAAGACCGTCGGCGAGCGCTGCCCCTCCTGTCACAAGGTGTACGTCCCGCCGCGCGGCGCCTGCCCCACCTGCGGGGTGGCCACCACCGACCAGGTGGAAGTCGGCCCGGCCGGCACCGTCACCACCTTCTGCATCGTCAACATCAAGGCGAAGAACCTCGACATCGAGGTCCCCTACGTCTACGCCCACATCGCCCTCGACGGCGCCGGCCTCGCCCTCCACGGCCGGATCGGCGGAATCCCGTACGACCAGGTCCGCATGGGCCTGCGCGTCGAACCGGTCTGGACCGAAGGCGGCCGCTACCCCGACCACTACCGCCCCACCGGCGAGCCGGACGCGGACTACGACGCGTACAAGGAGCTCATCTGATGCCCCGGACCGGACCCGCCCGCGAGGTCGCCGTCGTCGCCTTCGCGCAGAGCGACCACCGCCGCGACACCGCCGAACTCAGTGAAGTCGAGATGGTCATGCCGGTCCTGCACAAAGTGCTGGCCGCCACCGGACTGAAGGCCGGCGAGATCGGCTTCACCTGCTCCGGCTCCAGCGACTACCTGGCCGGCCGGGCCTTCTCCTTCACCATGACCCTCGACGGGGTGGGCGCCTGGCCGCCGATCTCCGAGTCGCACGTCGAGATGGACGGCGCCTGGGCCCTCTACGAGGCCTGGGTCAAGATCCAGACCGGCGAGGCCGACACCGCGCTCGTCTACTCGTACGGGAAGTCCTCGCCCGGCTCCGTACGCGACGTACTGACCCGCCAGCTCGACCCGTACTACGTGGCTCCGCTCTGGCCCGACTCCGTGGCCCTCGCCGCCCTGCAGGCCCAGGCCCTGATCGACGCGGGCGACACCGACGAGCCCGCCCTCGCGGCCATCGGCGCCCGCAGCCGGGCCGACGCCCGGGCCAACCCGCACGCCCAGCTCGCCGGCACCGTCCCACAGGGCGACTACCAGGTCGCGCCGCTGCGCACCGGGGACTGCCCGCCCATCGGCGACGGCGCGGCCGCCGTCATCCTCGCCGCCGGCGACACCGCGCGCCGGCTCTGCGAACGCCCGGCCTGGATCACCGGCATCGACCACCGCATCGAGGCCCACAGCCTGGGCCTGCGCGACCTCACCGACTCCCCGTCGACCAGGATCGCCGCGGAACGCGCGGGCGTCTTCGAAGCCCCCGTGGACACCGCCGAACTGCACGCGCCGTTCTCCTCCCAGGAGGTCGTCCTCCGCAAGGCGCTCGGCCTCGGCGACGGCGTCGCCGTCAACCCCTCCGGCGGGGCCCTCGCAGCCAACCCGATGATGGCCGCGGGCCTGATCCGGATCGGCGAGGCGGCCGCCCGCATCCACTGCGGCGAGTCCGACCGGGCCGTCGCCCACGCCACCTCCGGCCCCTGCCTCCAGCAGAACCTGGTCGCCGTCCTGGAAGGAGAGACACGTTGAGCGCAACGGGTAAAGAACCGGTCGCGATCGTCGGGATCGGCCAGACCAAGCACGTCGCCGCCCGCCACGACGTCTCCATCGCCGGACTGGTCCGCGAGGCAGCGGCCCGCGCCCTCGCGGACGCCGAGCTGACCTGGGCGGACATCGACGCGGTCGTCATCGGCAAGGCACCCGACTTCTTCGAGGGCGTGATGATGCCGGAGCTCTACCTGGCGGACGCCCTCGGCGCGGTCGGCAAGCCGATGCTGCGCGTGCACACCGCCGGCTCGGTCGGCGGCTCCACGGCGCTCGTCGCCTCCAACCTGGTGGCGGCCCGCGTCCACCGCACCGTCCTCACCCTCGCCTTCGAGAAGCAGTCCGAGTCCAACGCCATGTGGGGGCTCTCCCTCCCCGTCCCCTTCCAGCAGCCGCTGCTGGCCGGCGCCGGCGGGTTCTTCGCCCCGCACGTGCGCGCGTACATGCGGCGCACCGGCGCGCCCGACACCGTCGGCTCGCTGGTCGCCTACAAGGACCGGCGCAACGCCCTGAAGAACCCGTACGCGCACCTCCACGAGCACGACATCACCCTGGACAAGGTCCAGGCCTCGCCGATGCTGTGGGACCCGATCCGCTACTCCGAGACCTGCCCCTCCTCGGACGGGGCCTGCGCGATGATCCTCACCGACCGTGCGGGCGCGGCCCGTTCGCCGAAGCCCCCCGCCTGGGTGCACGGCGGGGCGATGCGCAGCGAGCCGACGCTCTTCGCGGGCAAGGACTTCGTCTCCCCGCAGGCCGGCAAGGACTGCGCGGCCGACGTCTACCGGCAGGCCGGGATCACCGACCCGCGCCGGGAGATCGACGCGGTGGAGATGTACGTGCCGTTCTCCTGGTACGAGCCGATGTGGCTGGAGAACCTCGGCTTCGCGGAGGAGGGCGAGGGCTGGAAGCTCACCGAGGCCGGGGTCACCGAACTCGACGGGGACCTTCCGGTCAACCCCTCGGGCGGCGTGCTGTCCACCAACCCGATCGGCGCCTCCGGCATGATCCGCTTCGCGGAGGCCGCCCTCCAGGTCCGCGGGCAGGCCGGGGAACACCAGGTCCCGGGGGCCCGACGCGCCATGGGCCACGCGTACGGCGGCGGCGCCCAGTTCTTCGCGATGTGGCTGGTGGGGGCGGAGGAGCCGACCCGCTGAGAGTCCCGGGGGGTGCCGGACCGGTCAAGGGTGACTCACCGTGGCCTGTGCGGCACCCGCTGCGGTGGTTAACCTTGCCCCCGGACGACGTACCGGGAGGAGCACGCACGTGGCAGAGAGCATGACTTCACAGCCCCTCGCTGGCTGGGGCAAGCCGGACCTCGATCTCACCGAGGCGGACTGGCAGTCGAGCAGCAGGGGAGCGGGCGACGTCCAGATCGCCTTCGTCGACGGCTTCATCGCGATGCGCAACAGCGAGCGCCCCGAGAGCCCTTCCCTGATCTTCGCGCCGGACGAGTGGCGCAAGTTCGTACTGGGCGCGCGGGGCGGGGAGTTCGACCTCACCTAGTGCTTCCCGCGGTCGGGACGGCACCTGAGGGTCCGGACGGGGTCGGGTGTGTGGTGGGGCGTCCCCGCAGGGCTCCGAACACAACCACGCTCGGCCCACCGACCCCTGGAAACGTTCGGAGCCCGAGGAGACGCCCCGCCGCGCGCCCGGCCCCGGCCGGACCCGCGCCCGGCAGGGCCCGCCCGCCCTCGTGAGGGTCGGCGTGGCCAGCAGGGTCGGGCTCGGCTGAAAGCCGTTGCCGCGCGCGCAGCGCCCCGGCAGGATGGGCCGTATGACGATCATCCGCCGAAAGGGCGATGCCGCGTAGACGGCCCGGCGCGCTGCGCGCCGCACGAGGAAGCTTCGAGGACCGCCGCCCGCCAACCTGGGCGTGGGAACTGCCGCCCGTCGACCGGTTGTCACGCGCCGCGAGTGCGGAGGTCCACTGGGCGCGGCACAAGAGCTACTACGGGACGCAGGAACTGCTGGGCAGCTACCGGGCGTTCCTGGACCGGCCAGGAGGCCGCCTCCGGCCGACGGAAGCGTGCTGCCCCGCCCCGGGGTGCGAACTCGACGACGTGACAGTGGTCCGCGACGAACTGGCCGACGTGTACCGCACCCTGCCGCCCGTCGCCCGCCGCGCCCTCGGCCGGATCCTGCGACGCCTGGACGCGGACTTCCGCCACCGCACCCTCCCCGACCCCGATCCGCTGCCGGACCACTGGGTCGACTGGAGCGGGCGCCCCCGCTCGTGGTGGCATCGCAGGCTCCGGGCGGAACGATGACTAGGCTGGCGGCATGAGCGGCGAGAGCGACCTGCGCACACTCCTGAGCGGCATGCGGCCCGAGCTGAACGACGGCGTGTACGTGTTCTGCACCGTCCCCGGAACCACCGGCACCACCGTCCCGGCCGGGACGACCCCCGTGGCCACCATCCGGGAGCGCGAAGGGCTCACCCTGGTCCTGCGCCAGGAGGAGGCCGACGCCGCCGGGCTCGCCTACGAGTACACCGCCGGCTGGATCACCCTGCGCATCCACTCCGCCCTCGACGCCGTCGGCCTCACCGCGGCCTTCGCCACCGAACTCGGCGCACACGGCCTGAGCTGCAACGTCATCGCCGGATACCACCACGACCACCTCTTCGTGGCCGCCGACCGGGCCGCCGAGGCCGTCGCCGTTCTGGAGGGCCTCGCGGAGCGCTCGGCGGACAGCTGAAAAGAAGATCGGAAACTTTCCGACAGCGGGCTCCCTCCCGTCCCGCGCGAGCGTACGCTGATGCCCCCTAACAGGCCTGGGGGGTACCAGCCATGACGGAACGTCGGACCCGCATACGGCGCACACTGGTCGAACGCGAGACCGAACTCGCCCTCGTCGACGAGGCCCTCGACCAGCTCGCCGGTCCCGCCCCGGACGGCGGCGGCGCGCTCCTCGCCTTCTCCGGACCCGCCGGCCTCGGCAAGACCACCCTCCTCGCCGAACTCCGCCGCCGCGCCCACGCCCGCTCCTGCACCGTCCTCGCCGCCCGCGGCGGCGAACAGGAGCAGAGCCAGCCCTTCCACGTGGCCCGCCAGCTCATCCAGCCCCAGCTCGCCGGCACCTCCGAACACGAACTGCGCGCCGCCCTCGGCAGCTGGTACGCCATCGTCGGCCCGGCCCTCGGCCTCTGCGCCCCCGAACAGGGCGCCCCGCCCGACCCCCAGGGCCTGCGCGACGGACTCGACTGGGTCCTCACCCACCTCGTCGTCCAGCGCGCCCCCGTCACCCTCGTCCTCGACGACGCCCACTGGGCCGACCCCGAATCCCTGGGCTGGCTCGCCGGCTACGCCCCGCGCGCCGAACACCTCCCGCTGCTCCTCGTCGTCGCCTACCGCCCCGACGAACTGCCCGCGCACGCCGAGGCGTTCCGTACGCTGCCCGGCCGCGCGGGACAGCGGCCGCTCTCCCTCGCCCCGCTCACCGCGCCCGCCGTGGCCACGCTCGTCCGCGAGGCCATCGGGGAGCACGCCGACGACGCCTTCTGCCGCGAAGCCTGGGCCGTCACCACCGGCAACCCCTTCGAGACCGTCGAACTCACCGCGAAAATCCAGGACAAGGGCCTGCCCCCGGTCGAAGCCAGCGCCCCGCTGCTGCGCGACCTCGCCGCCGCCCAGCGCGGCAGCGGCCTCGTCGCCCGCCTCGAACGCCTCGGCCCCTCCACCGTCCGCTTCGCCTGGGCCTGCGCGATCCTCGGCACCGCCATCCCGCAGGACCTGGCCGCCCGCGTCGCCGCTCTCGGCGCCGAAGAGGCCGTGGACGCCACCGGGCGGCTGCGCGACGCCCGCATCCTGTCGGCCGCCACCGAAGAGGCCGACGCGGGGCTCGAGTTCGTCCACCCGCTCATCGCCACCGCCATCTACCGAGCCATCCCCGACGCGCTGCGCGTCGCCCTGCACGGCAAGGCCGCCGCGGCCGTGGTCGACGCCGGCCTCGGCCCCTCCGCCGCCGCCCGCCACCTCCTGGAAACCCACCCCGAGAACGACCCCTGGGTGGTGCGCACCCTGCGCGAGGCCGCCGCCGAGAACCTTCGCGCGGGCGCCCCCGAGGCCGCCCGCCGCCAGCTCGCCCGCGCCCTGCGCGAACCCCCCGACTTCGACGAACGCGCCGCCGTCCTCTACGAACTCGGCTGCGCCTCCCTGCTCACGGAGCCCGCCAACACCGTCAACCACCTGCGCGCCGCCCTCGCCGAGCCCGTGGACGACCCGGCCCTGCGCCAGGGCATCGTCATCCGGCTAGCCCAGGTCCTCGCCCACAGCGACCGCCTCGCCGAGGCGTCCGAATCCCTCGCGCGGGAGATCCCGTACACCCACGACGCCCGCGCCCGACTGCGCCTGCAGTCCGAGCAGTTCATGTGGGACGCCTTCAACGCCGCCGAGACCGACTCCCCGGCCCGCTCGCGGCGCCTGGCCCGGCTCGCCGACCGGCTGACCGGCCGCGACCTCACCGAGCGGTACGTCATCGGGCTCCGCGCCTGGGACGCCTGCCTGCGCGGAGAACCGGTGGACGTGGTCCTGCACCACGCCGGACGGGTCCTGGAACAGCCCTTCAGCTGGGCGTACGAGGACCGGGGCTTCGAAGTGCCCGTGCTCGTGGCCATGGCCCACGTGTACGCCGACCGGCCGGGCCGCGCGGACGAGCTCTTCGAGGCGGGCATCGCCGAGTTCGAACGGCAGGGCTGGCGCGGGGCGCACCTCTCCTTCGGCTACAGCCTGCGCGCCTACATCCGCTTCCGGCGCGGGCGGCTCGCGGAGGCCGAGGAACTGGCCCGGGCCGGGCTCCAGCTCGCCGAGCGCGTGGGCCGCGGCACGCCCGTGCACTGGTACACCATCGCCATCCTCATCACCACGCTGCTCGCCCGGGGACGGACCGACGAGGCCTGGGAGCTGGCGCGGGAGCACGAGTTCGGCAGGCCCTTCCCCGCGGCGGTGGTTTTCCCCGACTCCCAGACCGTGTACGCCGAACTGCTCCTGGCCCGGGGAGACACGAAGGCGGCCGCCGCCGAACTGGAAGAGGTCGACCGGAGGCTCACCCCGCGCGGCATCCAGAACCCGGCCTGGTGCCCCTGGCAGCTGTACCTGGCCCGGGCCGTGGCCGCGGAGGACCCCGAGCGGGCGCGCGCCCTGGCCGGCGACGCCCTGCGGCGGGCCCGCGCCTTCGGCGCCCCCTCGGGCATCGGGCAGGCCCTGCGGGTGGCGGCCGAGGTCGCGGCGCCGCAGGACCGGGTGGCGCTGCTGCGCGAGGCGGTGGCCGTGCTCGCGGCCTCCCCGGCCGGGTACGAACTGGCCTGCGCGCTGGCCGCGCTCGGCACGGAGCTGCGAGACGAGGAGCTGCTGACCCGGGCCGTGGTGACGGCGCGGGAATGCGGCGCGGACGGTCTGGAGGCGGAAGTGGTTGACGCCCTCCTGGGGCTCGGCGCCGACTTCCCGTGCAGGGCGTCCGTGGAGGACCGGCTGACGGAGGAGCAGCTCGACGCGGCTCGGCGCGCGGCGCGGGCCGAGCCGAAGCCGACGGCGGCCGCGCCCCCCGGCCCGGCCGGTCCCCCGACGACGCCCCCCGCCCCGGCCGGGGTCACGGCCCCGCCCCCAGCCGCAGCCTCGGGCACCGTCCCGGGCTCGGGTTCGGCCTCGGGCTCGGTTCCGGCTTCGGGTGCTCGCACGGCCTCGGGCACGGCTTCCGGCGCGGGCGCGGGCACGGATCCGGTGCCATCTGCGGCCGCGGGCCCGGCCGCAGATGGCGGCCCCGGGCCGGACTGGGACCTGTCCGCCGCCTGCCGGAAGCTCGGAACCGACCGGCCCGGGCTGAGGGCCGCGCTGGAGGCGTTCGCCCGTAGCTCAACGTGATCGGATCCCCGGGTCGGCGGGCAAGGGTGACCCCATGGACGAAACGGAACGGATCACCCTTTTCCAGAGCGAGGCGTCGGCCTTCGAGAAGGCCGTCCGCCGCGCGGTCGACCCCGGCGGGCCGCTGCCCCTGGTCCCCTCCTGCCCCGGCTGGTCGGTCTCCGAGCTCGTCGGGCACCTGGGCGGCGTGCACCGCTACCTCGCGCACGTACTGCGGGAACGGCTCGCGGCCCCGCCGGACCCGGCCGGGCTCGGCCTCCCGGAGGCCCCGGCCGATCCGGAAGCGCTGACGGACTGGTTCGCGCGGGGTGCGCGGGAGCTGGTGGAGCTCTTCCGGGAGCTGGGGCCGGACACCCCGGTGTGGAGCTGGTCGGCGGAGCAGACCTCGGGCTTCTGGCTGCGGATGCAGCTGATCGAGCTGGCGGTCCACCGCTGGGACGCGGAATCCGCCACGGGCAGCCCCGGCCCCCTCGACCCGGCCCTGGCGGCGGACGCCGTGACCCAGACCTTCGAGGTGATGGCCCCGGCCCGCCGCTCCTGGAAGCAGGCCCCGCCGGGAACGGGGGAGCGGTACCGCTTCCGCCGCACCGACGGCGTGGAGACCTGGACGGTCGGCTTCACCCCGGACGCGGTACGGCTCGAGCCGGCCCCGGCCACCGCCGCACCGGTGGACGTCGAGGCCGCCGGGACGGCCTCGGACCTGGCCCTCTTCCTCTGGGGCCGCCTCCCCGCCACGGCCCTGCGGGTCTCCGGCGACGCCACCCGACTGGAGCACTGGTTCACGCTGGTCCCGTCGGTCTGACGGGCGCCGCGCTCCGTCGGGGGCCCGCGGGCCGTCCCCGGCAGAGCGCGGCCGGGGGAGCCGGCGGGCCGTCGGCCCGATCGGGGCCCCCGGGCCGGAAAGGGCGTGCGGACACGTACCATGGCGGCATGTCCTTCCTCCGCCGCCACCGCGCCGCCACACCCGCCGGCCCGGACTTCGATGTCCTGGCCATGGACCCGGGGGACTGGCCGGGCAATCTCGGGGCCGGGTTGCTGCCCGCGCCCGACGGTAGCTGCCAGGGTGTCTTCCTCCGCTACGACCTGTTCGGCGGACGCGGACCCGCGATGATCATCGGCAACCTGCCCGAGGGCTCCCCCGCCCGCGACCTCGCCGAGGGCGAGGTGCCCTTCGAGGTGGCCCAGCTCCTCGACGCACTGGAGAACGACGAGGACGTCGAGGTCACCGGCGTCGAGGACTGCCCCGTCATGCAGGGCGACAACCTCCTCATCGTCCGGAAGATCAAGCTGTCGGAGTCCCGCATCTCCTGCGTCCAGTTCGACCGCAGCGACGACGTGCTGGTCACCATCGCCAGCTGGGACCGCCCGATCACCGATGACCTCTACGCCCTCCTGAAGCCGCTCCCCGCCGAGCTCTTCCAGCAGGGCTAGTACCTCCCGATCACGCGTCCGCGATGTCGTTCGCCGCCACGTAGCCGAACGTCATCGCGGGACCGATCGTCGATCCGGCCCCCGCGTAGCTGTGGCCCATGACCGCCGCACTCGCGTTGCCCGCCGCGTACAGGCCGCGGATCACCGAGCCGTCCGCCCGCAGCGCCCGGGCCCGCGCGTCCGTGACGATGCCGCCCTTCGTGCCGAGATCCCCGGGCACGATCTTGAACGCGTAGAACGGCGGGGCCCAGATCGGCGCCAGGCACGAGTTCGGCGTCACCCCCGGGTCCGTGTAGTAGTGGTCGTACGCCGTGTCGCCCCGGTGGAAGTCGGAGTCGGTACCGCTCCACGCCTGCGCGTTGAACCGGTTGAGCGTCGCCCGCAGGGCCGCCGCCGGAACCCCGATCTGGCCGGCGAGGGCGTCCCAGGTCCACGCCTTCTTCGCCGCGCCCGCCTCGTACCAGGAGTCCGGGAAGACGATCGTCGGCAGGATGTCCTTGAACAGGTACTTGTTGCGGTAGTTCTGATCCACGATCAGCCACGCCGGGATGTGCGAGCCGACCGCGCCGCGGTCCTTCTCGTACATCACGTGCACCACATCGCTGTACGGCGCCGCCTCGTTGACGAACCGCGCGCCGTTCGCGTTCACGATCAGGCCGCCCGGCAGGGTCCGTTCGGCGAGGCAGAAGTACGGCTCCCCGGGCAGCGGGATCGACGGCCCCCACCAGGCGTCGTCCATCAGGGCGAGCGCGGCCCCCGCCCGCTGGCCCGCCCGGATTCCGTCGCCGGTGTTCTCCTTCGCGCCCACCGACCACTGGGTGCCGATCGGCTGCTGCTGGTACTGCGCCCGCATCTGCGCGTTGTGCTCGAAACCGCCCGAGCCGATGATCACCCCGCGCCGGGCCCGTACGGTGCCCCGTACGCCCGCCTGCTCGACCACCACCCCCGTGACGGCGCCGCCCTCCTGGACCAGGTCGACCAGCGGGCTGTTCAGCCACACCGGCACCCCGGCCCGCATCAGCCCGGCCCGCAGCCCGGCCGCCAGGGCCTGCCCCATGGTCAGCGGCTTCTCCCCGCACAGCGCCGCCTTCGTGCCGCGCGCCAGGCACTCCGTCGACACCGCGAGGCCCTTCGCGTTCACCGCCGCGAGGTTCAGCCACTTGTAGTCCTGGCTGAACACCACCATCCCGGCCGGGACCGGCATGTACGCCGGGTTCAGGTGGGCCAGTTCCGCGCCCAGGATGTTGCCGTCGATGTAGTCCGGCTCGATGGAGCGGCCGTTCGGGAGCCCACCGGGCAGATTGGGGTAGTAGTCGCTGTACCCCTCCATGAAGCAGAACTTGAGCGGGCTGTTCGCCATCACGAAGTCCAGCATCCGCGGCCCGTTGGAGAGGAATGCCGCCTGCCGGTCGGCCGGCACCTCGCTCCCGACGACCGCCGCGAGGTACGCCGCCGCCTTCTGGGGGGTGTCCGGTACTCCCGCGCCGAGGATCACCGAGTTGTTCGGAAGCCAGATGCCGGCCCCGGAGCGGGCGGCCGAACCGCCGAAGGTCGGGGCCTTCTCGACGACCAGCACGCTCAGCCCCCGCTGGGCGGCGGTGAGCGCGGCGGTCATCCCCGCGGCCCCGGAACCCACTACGACGACGTCGTACTCGCCGAGCGAGGGGCCGTCCGCGGCCCGCGCGGTGGCGGACGGCAGCACGGTGGCGGCGAGCACCCCGGCTCCCGTTCCGGCAATGACCGTTCGTCTGGAGGGGAGGGCTTCGGTCGACGTGCGTGAAGCGCTTGCGGACATGGGCAGGCTCCAGCGGTGATGGGGAGGCGACGGTGACTCCAGCATGTCTGATGCTGAGTCAGAAAAGGTGTTCGGGGGATCATGTGATGTCAAGGCATCTGGCGCCGCCGCCTCCAGTACGCCACCGTCACCACGCCCAGCAGCGGCCCCCAGAGCACCAGCGGGGCGTAGCAGACGTAGAACCACAGAGAGGTCCAGCCGCCAACCTCGCTCGGGAAGTCCGCCGGTATCGGATCACCCGTGACGGTCGTCCCGGCGACCTGGGTCACCACGCCGATGGCGGTCCAGAGGGCGGTCAGGGCGAGCGCGCCGAGTGCGGCGGGCACGCCGGCGGCCGCCACCGGTATCCGCCGCCCGCCCAGGAGCGGGATCCAGCGGGGAACCCGCTCGCCCCAGGCGGCGACCAGCCCGATCGCGGTGAACGCCAGCAGCTCGGAGAAGGCCGAGAGGATGACGACATACAGGTCCAGCGGGAGCCAGCCCGGCAGCGAGCCGCTGTCCGCCTCGGAGTGGTCGACGAAGAGGAGCCCGAGACGCCACAGCCCGGACGGCAGGACGACGAAGGGGATGGCGTACGCGGCGATCCGCGCGTACCGGGGGACTCCGGCGACCGGGGCGTGCGCGGCCCTCCAGGCTGCGCGCAGGCCCTGACCGGGTGACCTTCCCCGGCTCGGGGCCGACGCCGGGCCCCGGCCAGTGCCCGTGCCCGTGCCGGAGCCCGTGCCGGTGCCTGAGCCCGAGCACGGCACGTCGACCACGGCGAGAGGGCCCCGAGGGCGGTCGGACGGGGTGAAGTCGGCATGCGTGGTCATCGCGATCTCCAAGCTGGCGGGCATCGGTTGCCCGGTCTGCTTCGAAGATCGCAGCCGTCCCGGTGTGCGCGGATCCCCCGTGAGAGGGGTCCGCTTCCCCCGCACGGGGGAGGGCAGTCGGCTTCGCGGCGTACGAGGGCGCGGACGAACCTCCCCCGCGCGAGGCGCGAACCGGCGGGTGACCGCCCGTACCAGGCCCGCACGAGCGAAGCCCCGCGGCGGTGGGAGCCACGGGACTTCGCGTCTTGGGGTGCCGGCGCCTGCCGGGTGCCGGTGCCTACCGGGTGCCGACGGCCGCGCGGACCGCTCTGCGGGCCATCCCGGCGTCGTCGTGCAGCCGGCGCAGCAGCAGCCGCTGCTCCTCGCCCGAGGACAGGGCACCCGCCGGGAGCGGCTGGGCCGGGGCGGGCGCCACCATCGAGCGCTGCACCGCCGTCTCGGACATCCGGATCTCCCTGGTCAGCACCAGCATCAGATTGACCAGGAAGGCGTCCCGCGCGACCGGACCGGCCGCCTGGGCCAGCCGGCTGATCTGTGCCCGGGCGGCCGGGGCATCGCCCAGTACCGTCCACAGCGTGGCCAGGTCGTAGCCGGGCAGGTACCAGCCCGCGTGCTCCCAGTCGAGCAGCACCGGGCCCGCCGGGGACAGCAGGAGGTTCGACAGCAGGGCGTCACCGTGGTTGAACTGCAGTGCCGTGCCCGACAGTTTCACGCCGTGCAGCAGCTTCTGCAGGTCACCGAGGTCCCGGTCGGTCAGCAGCCCCAGCTCGTAGTCGCGGGAGATCCGCCGCCCGTAGTTCAGCGGGGTCCCGAACAGCTCGGCCGGCGGACGCCACTGGTTGACCCGGCACACCGCCCCCAGGGCCGCCCGCAGGTCCACCCGCGGTGGTGCTTCCACCGGGTGCCGCTGGAGCGCCGCGACCCGGCCCGCCATCCGCTCGACCACCAGCGTGCAGTTCTCCGGGTCCGCCGCGATCAGCCGCGGGACACGGACCGGAGGGCGGTGCCGGACGAAGGTCCGGTACGCAGCTATTTCGTGCCGGTAGCGCTCGCGCCACTCCGGCGAATGGTCCAGTAAAACCTTCGCGACGGCGGTCATCCGTCCGGTCGTTCCCACCAGCAGGACCGAGCGGCCGCTGCGCCGCAGCACCTGCACCGGCGCGAACTCCGGACAGATCCGCTGCACCGAGGCGAGCGCGGTGCGCAGTTGCGCCCCTTGCGGCCCCGAGAGGTCGATTCTTCCGCTGAGCGGCTGCGACCCGGCTCCCGGCATCCGCCGCGCCCGTGCGGCGCCTTGCGCCGCCGAGGCGGGCCGGCCGGGGTCGAGGTAGGGGCCGCCGCCCGCCGGGAGCGTGCGGTAGGGCCGGACAGGTGCGGACACGGAGGACGTTGCTGCGTACATGGCTTTACGGATCCCTTCGTGCGCCGACTGGGTTCGTACGCCGCCCCGCCGGATCCCGTACTTCACCCTGGGGAGTTCCGCCGGTGAACCGGGTCGGGGAGGCGCATTCCTACCTGACACCCGGCCGGAGGTGGCGAACCATCGGGCGTGCCCTGGCGAAGCCTGGCGAATATGCCGTGGGGGCCTGACGGGGGGTTACTGTCAACTCAGCCGAGAACCTGGGGGCTTGACGTGAGCAAAGGTCCAAACACCCGCTTGAACGACCTGTTCGGCCTGGCCGGCTGGTCGAAGGGCGAACTGGCGAGGATGGTCAACCGGCAGGCGGCGGCCATGGGCCACCCCCAGCTGGCCACCGACACCTCGCGGGTGCGGCGCTGGATCGACATGGGGGAGACCCCGCGCGAACCGGTGCCCACGGTACTGGCAGCACTGTTCACCGAGCGGCTCGGTCGTGTCGTGACCAACGAGGACCTCGGGTTCGTACGGCAGCGGCGCACCACGAAACGGCAGTCGGACGGGGACACGCAGAACCCCGACGGCATGCCATGGGCGCCCGAACGCACAGCCGCGGTCCTCACCGAATTCACGGGAATGGACCTCATGCTCAACCGTCGCGGTCTGATGGGCGCGGGTGCCGCGCTCACCGCCGGCTCCGCCCTCAGCAATGCCATGCACGACTGGCTCCACACCGACCCGGCCCTCGCCAAGGAGGCGCAGCACTTCGGGGACGCCTTCCAGGCCGACCCGGCGGGCTACGACCGCTACGAGGCCGCCCCGATCGGCTCGCAGGAGATCGAGGCACTGGAACGTTCCGTCGAGGTGTTCCGCGCCTGGGACGCCTCCAGAGGCGGAGGGCTCCAGCGCAAGGCCGTCGTCGGCCAGCTGAACGAGGTCGGCGGGATGCTGGCCTACCACCACCCCGACCACCTCCAGCGCAGGCTCTGGGGGGTGGCGGCCAACCTGGCGGTGCTCGCCGGGTGGATGTCCCACGACGTGGGCCTCGAACCCACCGCGCAGAAGTACTTCGTCATCGCCGCGCACGCGGCCCGCGAGGGCGGCGACCGGCCGCGCGCCGGCGAGGCGCTCTCCCGGGCGGCCCGCCAGATGGTGCACCTCGGT
The DNA here is from genome assembly GCF_040684275.1 of Streptomyces sp. NPDC091371. Lineage (NCBI taxonomy): Bacteria > Bacillati > Actinomycetota > Actinomycetes > Kitasatosporales > Streptomycetaceae > Streptomyces > Streptomyces sp. NPDC091371. The sequence continues at coordinate 74,590 of NZ_JBFBFP010000030.1, read as the reverse complement.
CGGCCGAACGAGGCCCTGGACCTGATGAAGCTCGCCCAGTCCGGCTCCGGGGAGCGGACCCTGCCGCGCACTCGCGCCATGCTGCACACCATCGAGGCGTGGGCGCAGGCCGCCATGGGCAAGGGCCAGGCCATGCGCCGCACCCTGGGCGAGGCGGAGGAGCTGTTCGTCTCCGACAAGGGCGACGTGCCGCCGCCGAGCTGGATGCAGCACTTCGACGAGGCGGACCTGCACGGCATGCAGGCCCTCGCGTACCGCACCCTGGCCGACCACGACGCCACGGCGGCGCCGATCGCGGCACGCCACGCCAAGCAGGCACTGCGGCTGCGCGGGGACGGCTACCAGCGCTCGCAGATCTTCGACTACATTTCGATGGCCTCGGCCTGCTTCATCGCCGACGACCCGGAACAGGCCGACCGGTACGCCCGCCTGGCCCTGGTCTCGATGAACGAGACCTCCTCGCACCGGACATGGGACCGGCTGCGCGAGATGTACCGGCTCACCGGCCAGTACTCCGGATACGCGCGCATCGAGGACCTCCGAGAGGAGATCAAGCTGGCCCTCCCCGACGGCCCCCAGCCGATGCGCGGGCCGCGCGGGACGGTGGTGTAGGCGGGGGCGTGGTCGAGCACCGGCCCCCTGCACCCGCACGGAGACGAGGAAGGCCGCGCCTGACGGCGCGGCCCTGAAGTCCGTACGTCCCGTGCGGCCCACCGGACGCCGTCCGCCCCCGGCCTACCCGCCGACCCGGGCGACCAGCACGCACGCGTCGTCCTCGCGCTCGCTCTCGCCGAACTCCTCGATCACCAGCCGCACGCAGTCCTGCGCCGACCGCGCCGCCGAGAACCGCGGCGCGAGGGCCAGCAGCCGCTCGGTGCCGTCCGCCCGGCTGAACTCGATGCTGCGCGGGGTCAGTCCGTCCGTGTGCAGCACGAGGAGGTCGCCCACTTCGAGCCGCTCCTCGGCCTGCCCGTACACCGCGCCCGAGGTCGCGCCCAGCAGGACGCCCTCCGGCGGCAGCAGGGACCTGCCCGAACCGCGGCGGAACAGCAGGGGGGCGGGGTGGCCGGCCTGTGCCCAGGACAGGACCCGGCGCGCGGCGTCGTAGCGGCAGCACACGGCAGAGCCGAGCGCGGGCTGGACGGAGGTTTCCAGGAGCTGGTTGAGCCAGCCCATCAGCGGGCCCGGCTCGATCCCGGCCATGGCCATGCCGCGCAGCGCGCCCAGCATCATCGCCATCCCGGAGGTGGCGGTCACGCCGTGCCCGGTCAGGTCGCCGACGGTCAGCATCGAGCTGCCGTCGGGGAGTTCGAGCGCGTCGTACCAGTCGCCGCCGATCAGCGCGCTGGTCGCGGAGGGCAGATAGTGTGCGGCCACGTCCAGCGTGCCCGCGTTGCCGTGCGGGAACCGCAGGGAGCCGCGCCACGGGGGGAGCACGGCTTCCTGCAGCTCGACCGCCAGCCGGTGCTCGGTCTGCGCGATCTCCCGCCGGCGCTGCAGCGAGTCACGGGACTCGCGGACCGCCCGCTGGCTCCGGCGCAGTTCACTCACGTCGCGGAGCACGGCCCACATGGAGGCCGTGCAGCCGTCGGAGTCGAGTACCGGCTCGCCCCTCATGTGCAGCGTCCGGACCCGGCCGTCGGCGCGGACGATGCGGAATTCGCCGTCGATCGCCTTGCCGTCGACCAGGCAGGCGGTCACCCAGGCGGTGAGCAGCGGCTGGTCCTCGGAGAACAGGGTGGAGCCCAGTTCGTCGAGGGGCAGCGGGCCCGCCTCTGGGGAGCGGCCGAAGATCTGGAACAGCTCGTCGGACCAGCTGACCTCGTCGGTCAGCAGGTTCCACTCGGCGCTGCCGACGCGGGTCTGCGCCTCCGGGACGGCCTCGGGGGCCGCCTGCGGGAGTTCGACGGTCTCGGGCGCCGGCGGCAGGCCCTCCTTGAGCTGGCCGAGGTGCTCGCCGAGGTCGTCGAGGTGGTGCACGGCGAGGTCGCACAGAGCGCGCTGCCAGCGGCCCTGGGCGTCGTCGTCATCGACGACCGTGTCGCGGCGCACCGCGTCCACATCTCCCCGCAGCCGCCGGGTCTGTGAGATCAGTGCGTCCACCGACCCCGGCTCGGGCGGCTGCGCGGGACGGTCCGCGAACAGGTGGGACGGCATGAGAACTCCGATACAGGCGCGGCACGGCCAAGTCTGAAGGAAGGACCGGTTACGACTGTTGCACAGGCTGCGACTGCGTGTAAGGCGTTTGGCAACATCCGCGACGGTCTTGCTTCTGGCATATGCCGCAGGCCTCTCGGCCACCCCACCAGAGGGTCTTCGCGTACGAACGAATCCGGTCAGCAGACCTTCAGGACACGCTCACCGGAACCGGATGAATCTCGTCCGCCGGGTGTCCCGTGCGGGAGTGGATCCGCTGGACCGCGTCCGCGGACGGGCCCTCGGAGAGGCAGTAGACCGTGCCGGACTTCGGGTCGGCCCATGCCCGCTCGAAGTGGACGCCCTCCTCCTTCTCGATGGCCAGGTCCGCCTTGTGGGCGGCGGCCAGCTGCTCCTGTGTGATGCCCTTCATGCCCGTGTGGACGTCCATGAACTTGGCCATGGCGGAGCACCTCCTTCGCGTCCCTTCCATCGTCCGCCCGCGGCCGGAAAACGGCCTTCCGGCCGGGCCCGCTCGCTCGTACGGCCGATCTGTACGAGGAATCCCCACCCCTCTGACCGGACCGGATGCGGATCAAGGCGCCGCGCCCCCGTCCCCCTAACGGAGGACCCCCGCACCGGTGGCCCCCCGCGCTTCCCACCACACCCCCGGGTCGCTACCCTACGTGCCGGTAATGATCAGGGGCCGGTCCGCTCGCGCGGACCCGCGCAGGGTGGGGACAACGAAATGACCGGGCAGAGCCGTCGCTCCTTCCTCACCTATCTCGTCGCCGCGCCGACCCTGGCCCTGGTGACGCGCGCGGGCGTCGACGCGGTCGCCCCGCAGCCCGCCCACGCCGTGGTGCCGAGCCTGCCCGCCATCGCCGACATCATCGACCTGGGCGACCTGTTCATCCTCGCCGGGGCGCCCACCTCCGCCCTGCTGGCCCTCGCCGTCGAAGCGGACGGCACCATCCGCTTCCGGCTGCCGCGCGAGGAGGTCGGCCAGGGCCTCACCACCGCCGTGGCCATGCTCGTCGCGGAGGAGCTCGACGCGCCGCTGGCCGACGTACGGGTGGAACTGGACGACGCCCGGCCCGAGCTGGTCTTCAACCAGCTCACCGGCTCCTCCAACTCCATCCGCTCCCTCTACGGCCCGGTCCGCCAGTGCGCCGCCACCGCCCGGGCCCGGCTCGTCGCGGCCGCCGCCGTCCGCTGGAGCCTGTCCGCCGCCACCCTGACCACCGCGAACGGCACGGTCCGCGCCCCCGACGGCCGCACCGCCGACTACGGCAGCCTCGCCGCGGCCGCCGCCGACCCCGCGCTCGTCGTCCTCGGCGCCACCCCCAAGAAGACGGCCAAGCACGCCCTCGTCGGCAAGCCCACCAGCCGCGTCGACGCCCGCGCCATGGTCACCGGCGCCCAGCAGTACACCCTCGACCTCGACGTGCCCGGGGCCAAGCCCTGCGTGGTGCGCCGCCCGCCCACCCTCGGCGGCACCGTTCGCTCCGTCGCCAACCTCGCCGCCGTCCAGGCCATGCCCGGCGTCCTGCACGTGGTGACCGTCCCGACCGGGGTCGCCGTCGTCGCCGAGACCTTCGGACAGGCCCTGACCGCCAAGGCCGCCCTCCAGGTCACCTGGGGACCGGGCCCCGCAGACCAGCTATCCGACGCGGAGGTCCGTACGAAGCTGCGCGCGGCCACCCCGCCCCTGCTGGTGCCGCCGCTGCTGACCCCGTACGTGGACGCCGAGTTCGACTTCGCCTTCGTCAGCCACGCCCCGATGGAGACCAACTCCGCCATCGCCGACGTACGGGACGACCGCGCCGAGATCTGGTCCGGGCTCAAGTCCCCGATCGTGGCCCGCGAGACCATCGCAGCCGAACTGGGCCTGCCGCTGGGCAAGGTGCAGGTGCACGTGGTGCAGGCCGGCGGCTCCTTCGGCCGGCGGCTCTTCTTCGACGCGGCCCTGGAGGCCGCCCGCGTCTCCAAGGCCTGCCGCCGCCCCGTCAAGCTGATGTGGACCCGTGTCGACGACACCCGGCACGGCCGGATGCGCCCCGCCACCCACCACAAGATCCGCGCCACCCACCTGCTCGGCGAGGTCCTCACCTTCGAGCACCGCGTGGCCGCGGCCGAGACCGACTTCCGGCACGGGCTCGGCGAGATCATCACCGCCACCGCGGCGCACCTGCCGCTCGGCATCGGCAACGCCACCCTCGCCCAGACCCTGTTCCTGACCACGGTGAAGTCCCCCTACAACTTCGGGGTCACCACCCAGGCCCTCACCGAGGTGCCGACGGGCGTCCCCACCGGCTCCTGGCGCTCGGTGTACTCCGCCAACACGCGCGGCGCCGAGGAGATCGTGGTCGACGAACTGGCCGCGAAGACCGGCCGCGACCCGTACCAGTTCCGCCGCCTCTTCCTGAAGACCGACGCCCAGCGCGCCGTACTCGACAAGGTCGCGGCCGAAGGGGAGTGGGGGCGGCCGATGGGAGCGGGCCGCGCCCAGGGCATCGCCTTCCACGAGGAGTACAAGTCCCGCACCGCCTGCCTCGTGGAGATCGACACCCGCGACCCGGAGCACGTCCGCGTCACCAAGGCCGTCATCGCCGTGGACGTGGGCCTGCCCGTCAACCCGCGCGGACTGGAGGCCCAGATGATCGGCGGCCTCACCGACGCCATCTCCACCACCCTGCGCGCCGGCCTCCACCTCGACAAGGGGCTCCCGCTGGAGGGCAGTTACAGCCAGTTCCACTGGGCGAAGCAGCGCGACACCCCGCTCGACGCACGGGTCTTCGTCATGCCGGCCACCGGCGAGGAGCCGGGCGGCGCCGGCGAGCTCGGCGTGCCCGCCGCCGTGGGCGCCATCGCCAACGCCTGGGCCCGGGCCACCGGTTCCAAGCCGCGCAGCTTCCCCCTCGACTTCGACGTCGACTTCACCCCCTACCCGCGCTAACCGCTGGAGTACGCCGTGCCCTCGCACACCTTCACCGTCAACGGGCAGAGCGTCACCGTGGACGCCCCCGACGATCTGCCCCTGCTGTGGGTGCTCCGCGACATGCTGGGCGTCACCGGCCCCAAGTACGGCTGCGGAGTCGACGTCTGCAAGGCCTGCACCAGCCATCTCGACGGCGCCGACATCCGCCCCTGCGTCGTGCCCGTCTCCGCTTGCGCGGGTAAATCCGTGACCACCATCGAGGGGCTCGCGAACGGGGACGAGCTGCACCCGGTGCAGGAGGCCTGGCTCGAACAGGACGTCGCCCAGTGCGGCTTCTGCCAGCCCGGCCAGATCATGGCCGCCGTCGCGCTGCTCAAGCGGACCAGTGAACCCACCGACGCGGACATCGACGCCATCGCCAACATCTGCCGCTGCGGCACCTACGTCCGCATCAGGGAGGCCATCCGCAGCGCGGCCGCCAAGATGTGACGTTCCGTCGTCTGCGCCGCCGGCGCGAGCGAGGAAGGACCCCGACGTTCCCCCGTTGCGATGAATCGCATCGCGCCGGGGTCCGACCGCTCGAGGACAAACCTAGGCGGGGCGCCTGCCGCGTACAGGGTTCGCCCTGCCCAGTGACCGGGCGAGACGGGTATCACAGCGCACAGTGTGCCCCGGGTGGTTGAATGCGCCGGTGTCCAGGTCAGACGACGTCCTCAAGCTCCACCGGCTCGCCCGCACCGGGGGATCGGCCGTGCTGCTCGCCTGGCTCGCCACCCGGATCGGCGGCTGGACCGGAGTGGTGGACGCCGAACCGGCCCCCGGGTCCGGAGCCGGCGCCGGACCGGAATCCGCGCTGCGGGGCGCCGCCGAGATGAGCGCCCGCGGGCTGCGCTCGGCCGTCATGGAGAGCGAGGGCTCCGCGACGCTGCTGTTCGCGCTGGACGACCGGCGCGCGCTGGCCGCCGTACTGGAACGGCCGCAGCCCCCCGATGCGGCCGCGCTGCTCGCCGACGCCGCCGTACCGCTGGCCCTCGTACTGCGCGCCGAGGAGGCCGAACGCCGTGCGGAGCGGGCCGGGCTCGCCGAATCGCGGGCCCGCGAGGCGGTGCTGCACCTGCTGATGAACGGGGGGCTCTCCGCCGCCCGCCAGATCGCCGGGGCGCTCGGGCACTCCCTGCCCGACCCGATGCGGATGTACGTCGTGGAATGCCGGACCGGGCAGCGCGGCGAAGTGGCCCGGCTGTGCGCGGAGCTGACGGGCGGCCGGGCCTGGACCGTGCGCTGCCCCGTGTACGTACGCCACCTCATCGTGCTCGTCCCGGCCGGCCCGGCGGCGGCTCCGGGCGAGGACGACGCCCTGGCCGGGGCGCTCGTGGGGGTGGCCCGCGACGCCGTGGTCGGGGTCAGCGGCCAGGCGGGTCTGCGGGAGGCGCCGGCCGCCTACAGCCAGGCCTTCCACGCCCTCGCCGTCGCCCGTGGACGCGGGGAGCGGCACGCCCGGTTCGGGCCCGGCCCCGAGCTGGCGCTCGCCGCCCACGGGGCCGGCTCCGGCTGGGCCGGGGCCCTCCTCGCGCCGCTGCACACGTACGAGCCCAAGCGCCCCCAGGACCCCGGAGTGCGGGAACTGCGCGCGACCGCCCACGCCTGGCTCAACTTCACCTCGCACGCCACCCGCCTGCTGAAGATCCACCGCAACACCCTGGCCGGCCGGCTCCGGCTCATCGAGGGCCTCCTGGGGCTGGACCTCGCGCGCCTCGCCGACCAGTCCGCGCTCTCGCTCGCGCTGCGGCTGACCCCCGGAGGGACCTCCCCGGGCGCGATCCCGGACCCGGTGCCCGGCCTCGACGAGGTGCTGCGCGATCCGAGCCTGACCGACTGGGCCCGCGCGCACCTGCGCCCGCTGACCGGACCCGACGCCCCGCCCGGGGCCCGAGCCACGGTCCGTACCTGGCTGGACCACGATGCCCAACTCGTCCCGGCGGCCGCCGCACTGGGCATCTCCGTCCCGGGTGCCCGCAAGCGGCTGACCCGCGTCGAGGCACTGCTGGAGCGCTCGCTGCTCCAATCGCCGAGCGCCCGCCACGACCTGTGGCTGGCGCACCGGGCGGAGGAGCTCGCAGGCTGACACCATCACCAAAAGGGGCGAATCGCATAAAACATGCACGATCATGCCTGAATGAGGCGTATCAATGCGAAACGCGTGCTGGTCGGTGAACCCCTCGACACCGCACGCCTGGGCGAGACCCTGTTGCCCAAACGGCTCGCCCTGCCGATCTTCTGCAGCGACCCGCTCTCCTCGGTGGCGTACGCCACCGAGGAGATCCTGCTGATCCTCGCCCTCGGCGGCGTCGCACTGCTCCACCTCGCCTGGTACGCGGCCGCCGCCATCGTCTTCCTGCTCGTCGTGGTCATCGCCTCCTACCGGCAGACCTGCCACGCCTATCCCAGCGGCGGCGGCGCGTACGTCGTCAGCAAGGAGAACCTCGGCCCCACCGCCGCGCTCACCGCCGCCAGCGCCCTGCTCGTCGACTACGTGATGACCGTCGCCGTCTCCGTCGTCTCCGGCGTCTCCGCCATCACCTCCGCCATCCCCTCGCTCAGCGACCACGAAGTGGCCCTGTCGGTCGGCTTCGTGGTGCTGCTGACGGTGATGAACCTGCGCGGCGTCCGCGAGTCCGGCCGGATCTTCGCCATCCCCACCTACGGGTTCGTCCTCGTCATCTACCTCATGTTCGCCGTCGCCCTCGTGCGGCTGGCGACCGGCGAGACCATCCGCGCCGAGTCCGCCGACCTGCCCATCACCGAGACCGGCACCTACACCGGCATCGCCCTCGTGCTCCTCGCGATGCGCGCCTTCGCCTCCGGCTGCACCGCCCTCACCGGCGTCGAGGCGATCAGCAACGGCGTACCCGCCTTCCAGAAGCCCAAGGCCAAGAACGCGGCGACCACGCTGGCCGCGATGGGCGTCCTCTCCGTCACCATGTTCGTGGGCATCACCGCCCTCGCCATGACCTACCAGGTGCACGTGGCGGAAGACCCCACCGAACTGGGGCTCGCCCCCGGCACCCCGATGTCCACCGCCCTCGCCCAGATCGGCCGCGCCACCTTCGGCGACTGGCACTTCCTCTTCTACCTGCTCCAGGCCGTCACCGCCGGCGTCCTGATCCTCGCCGCGAACACCGCCTTCAACGGATTCCCGATGCTCGCCTCGATCCTGGCCAAGGACCGGTACGCGCCCCGCCAGCTCTTCAACCGAGGCGACCGGCTCGTCTACTCCAACGGCGTCGTGCTCCTCGCCCTCGTCGCGATCGGCCTCATCGTCGCCTTCGACGCCAACCTGACCCGCCTCATCCAGCTCTACATCCTCGGCGTCTTCGTCTCCTTCACCCTCTCCCAGGCCGGCATGGTCGTGCACTGGCGCAGGGAACTCGCCTCACCCGCCACCCCGCGCGACGAACGCGTCCACATCCACCGCCGGCTCGCCATCAACGCGATCGGCGCCTGCCTGACCGCCCTGGTCCTGGTCATCGTGCTGCTCACCAAGTTCACGCACGGCGCCTGGCTGGTCGTCATCGCCATGCCGCTGCTCTTCCTCGGGATGAAGGGCGTGCGCCGCCACTACGACCAGGTCGCCCGGCAGGTGACCATCGCCCCGGGCCTGAAACCGCGCAAGCCCGTCCGCCACCACGTCCTGGTCCTGGTGGCCAACGTGCACGCCCCCACGATGAAGGCCCTCGGCTACGCGCAGGGCCTGCGCCCCGACACCCTGACCGCCGTCACCGTCGCCGCCGACGAGGAGGATGCGGAGCGGCTGCGCGAGGCCTGGACCGAACACGACCCGGGCATCCCGCTGAAGATCCTGCACTCCCCCTACCGGGAGGTGGTCGGCCCGATCCTGGCCCACGTCGAGGAACTGGCGGGGGACTCCGCGACGGACGTGCTGTCGGTGGTCATCCCGGAGTACGTCGTGGGGAACTGGTGGGAGCAGCCCCTGCACAACCAGAACGCGCTGCGGCTGAAGGCGCGGCTGCTGTTCACCCCCGGGGTCGCGGTGATCGACGTGCCGTACCTGCTGGAGTCGGCGCGCAAGGAGGCGTAGCCGGATCCGCCGCGGCGCGCTGCACCACCGCCGCGTGCGCCAGCGCCAGCTCCACCACGTGCCGGGGGTCGGCGAGGGAGCGGCCGGTGAGCTGCTCCAGGCGGCGCAGCCGGTTCGAGACGGTGTTGCGGTGGCAGTACAAGCGCTGCGCGGCGTACGTGGTCGAGCCCTGGCAGACCAGCCAGGTGCCCAGGGTGGTCAGCAGGGTCCGGCGGTCCTCGGCGGGCAGCGCCAGTACCGGGCCCAGCACCACCTGCCGCAGCCGGGCCGCGAGTTCGCCCTGCGCCGCGACCAGCGCCGCCGGCAGCCCCTCGTCGAGCAGCGCCGTGCGCGGGCCGCCGGACGCGGCGACCGTGCTCAGGGCGAGGGCGGCCAGCCGCCGCGCCCCGGCCAGTTCGGCCGGGGTCCCGACCACCGGGCTGACCCCGGCGCGCACCCCGAGCGGCGCGAGCAGCTCCCGTACGGACTCCAGCGGACGGTGGCCCAGATCCACCAGACCGCTCTCCCCGTCGGCGCGGATCCGCCACAGCACGCGGGGCGCGGCGGTGCGTCCCGCCGCCTCCCCGCCCTCGGCGGCGCCCGTCCCCGCCACGACCACCACCGCGAACCGGCCCCGCTCCGGCAGCCCCAGCTGCGCGGCCGCGTCCGAGGCGGCGGGCCCGCCGGTGGCCGCACCGCCGTCGAGCAGGACGTCCAGCAGGGCCGCGCGGCGCTCCCGGTCGCGGTCGGCGCGCGGGGCCTCCGTCAGCCGGTACGACTCCGCCACGGCGTCCGTCATCTCGTCCAGCACGTCCCACAGCGCGGTCGCGGAAGGCAGCAGCCGGGGCAGCGCCGCCGGGTCGTGGGCGGCCACGGCCTCGGTGAGGGTCTGCCAGAGCAGCCGCCCGCCACGGCGGTAGGTGCGCAGTAACGAGGCGAGCGGCAGCCCCTGTTCCGCGCGGAGCGTGCCGGCGGCCCGGGCGTCGGCGAGGTCGAGGGGCAGCCCCCGGGACCTGCGGACCAGGCCCTCGACGGCCTGGTCGAGATCGTGGTGGATCCGCTCGCACAGCTCGGCCCGGCCGAGCAGGGCGGCGTACGCGGGGTCCTCGGCCAGCGTCAGGTCGGCGAGCCGGCGCGCCGCGACGGCGATCCGGCGGGACAGGTCCTCGCGCACGTCCTCGATGATCCGCTCCATGACGGGCAGGGTGGCACGGGGGACCGGCCGGTGGGGAGGGCCGTGACGCGCTCTTGGCGGGGAGGCCCGGACCGCCCCTCGTCGGGAGGTCCGGAGCGGTCCCATCCGCTACCGTGGGCGAAGCACTGCATGTGCAGTGCTCACCGCCACGTACCACCCGCAGCCACCCCGAGGACCGCCCATGCGCCAGAACCCGCAGCGCCGCGCCGCCCTGCTCGACGCCGCCATCGAAGTCCTGGCGCGCGAGGGCTCGCGCGGACTGACGCTGCGCGCGGTGGACGGGGAGGCGGGCGTCCCCACGGGCACCGCCTCGAACTACTTCGCCAACCGGGCCCAGCTGCTCGTGCAGATCCTCCACCGCACCCGCGAGCGGCTCATTCCGGACCCGGCGGACCTGGCCGCACCGCTGGACACCAAGGTGCTGCTCCGCCGGCTCGTGGACCGGATGCGGCGCGAGCGCAGCGTGTACCTCGCCATGCTGGAACTCCGCCTGGAATGCACCCGCCGCCCCGAGCTCCAGGCCGAACTCGCCGGCTTCCAGGCCGCCGAGCTGGAGGCGAACGTCTCCTGGCACCTGGAGTCGGGCCTCCCCGGAGACCGCCGGGGCGTGGTGCTGGTCTACCTCGCGATGACGGGCCTGCTCGTGGACGACCTGACGGTCCCGGCCACGCTGGAGGGCCACCCGCTGGAAGGCCTCATCGACACCCTGGTGGACCGCCTCCTCCCGGACGTCGATTAGACATCCGGTCAACTCGGGGAGCGCGCGGCGCCGCCGCCGCGCCCGGATCGGGGTGCGGTGATCTTATGCTCAGGTTTACGCGAGTCAGCTGGTTTTGCGGCTGGCGAGCGACTTTGATGGGTTTGCCAGGGACTCGTACCGGAGCAGGGGGACTACTCATGGGTGCTGACCACAACCAGATGAGTGCCGAGCACAACCAGAAGGACAGCACGCCCACACTGATCGGTTCCGTGCAGCGCGCACTGCGTCTCGTGGAAGCGATGTACGCCGAAGGCGGGGCGACGGCGAAGCGGCTCTCCCGGCTCACCGGGATCCCGCTGCCCACCGTGTACCACTTGCTGCGCACCCTCACCCACGAGGGCTACGTACAGCGCGAGGGCGGGGCATTTCGGCTCGCGGACGATCTACCGCTCGCATCTTGATCAAAAGCCGAAGCGATTCGGCCAAGCTGAGATGCGCTTTGGCGCATGTTCCAGCGGAAAATGCCAGAACACCCTTCCGCACTGTGGAAGTTGAGTAAGTTCCCTCCTGTCGCGCCGCAGACCGTGCACTCAGCACGTCCGGCCGGGAGGGGAGCCCGCGTGCCCGGGATCGACGAATGCCTGCTCGAAGCCATGGCCCTGCCTGGTGCGCGCGGGGCCGCGCTGGTCGACTGGAGCAGCGGACTGGCCCTCGGCACCGCGGGGGACTCGCCCGTGGGGGACCACGAGACCACCGCCGCCGAGACCGCCGAGCTGGCCCGCGCGGCCGCCGAGTACGAGTCCTTCGCCCCGGCGGCGACCGCGCCCGGCACCGCCGCGGCGGCCTTAGGCGACGCAGCCGGCCCGCCAGCCGGCCCGCCCGTCGAGGACCTGATCGTCACCACCCGCACCGGTTACCACGTACTGCGCTTCGTCGAGACGAGCTTCGACAGCAGCGTCTTCCTGCACCTCTGGCTCGACCGCGCCGACGGCAATCTCGCCCTCGCGCGACACAGACTCCGCATCCTGGCGGAAGGGCTGGTGCTCAGATGACCGCCCCTTCGGCAGCCTCGGCTTCCGCCGCCGTCTCCCCCCTCCTCACCCGGCTCGCCGCCGAGCGCGCCACCGGCGCGCTGCTCCGCGACCGCGGCACCCTCTTCCTGGAGGACGGCCGCATCGTGCACGCGGAGAGCCCGTCCACCCCCGGCCTCGACGTACTGCTCACCACCGGCGGCGGCCTCGCCCCCGAGCGCTGGCGCGAGGCAGTGGACCGGGCCGGAGCCCGCCGCCAGGTCGCCCGCTTCCTCGTGGACAGCGGCGGGCTCGCCGGCGGCGAGCTGGAGATATGCCACCTCGCCGCCATCTTCGACGCCGCGTTCTTCGCGCTCTCCCCGGGCAGCGGCCCCTCCCGGTTCCGCCGCGGAGCCACCCACTGGATCGGCTCCGTCCGCTCGGTTCCGGCCGCCGCCGTGGAGCGCGAGACCTGCCGGCGCAGGGAGCTGCTCGACGCGGTCTGGCCCTACCCCGCGCTCGACACCGCCCCGGTGGTGCCCCGGCCCGCGGCGCCCGGCCAGACCGTCACCGCCCGGCAGCGGATCCTGCTGGCCCGGGCGGACGGCGTCCGCACCCCGGCCGACCTCGCGTGGGTCCTGGGCCGGCCCGCCTTCCACACGCTCCTCGACGTACGGCGCCTCGCGGCGGCCGGACTGGTCGAGACGCCGCACGCGCCGGCCCAGCCGCCGGCCGCGGCGCCCCTGCCCGACTGGATGACCCAGGCCCAATCCCCGGACGTGGCGCTGCTCCGCCGGTTACGCGACGCACTGGAGGCAAGCCTGTGAGGCTCCCGCTGCGACCGGTCCTGCGCGCCGACCGCTCCGAGCGGAGGCAGCCCGAAACGGGGGCGGCAGAAAGGAAGAAGGCCGACATGACCACGGTGAACCCCGAGGCGGAGGCAGAGATACTCGCCGAGCTCCGCAGGCTGCGGGCCCGGGTGCCCCAGCTCACCGGAGCCTTCGCCGCGAGCATCGACGGCCTGGTCCTCGCCCAGGACAGCGCGGCCCCCGAAGCGGAATCCGTCGCCGCCCTCACCGCGGCCGCCCTCGGGGTGGCCCAGCGGCTCAGCGACAGCACCGGCCAGGGCGCGTTCCGCGAACTGCTGGTGCGCGGCGAACACGGGTACGTGGCGACCTACGCCGCCGGCGAAGCGGCCGTCCTCACCCTGACGGCGGAACCCCGCGTCAACGTCGGCCGCCTCCACCTGGAGGCCCGCCGCTCCAGCGTCCGGCTGGCCGAGCTCGTCGAACCCGCCCTCGGGCGCCGGGGCCCCGGAGGCCCGCCGCCGGGGTGAGCCCGTAGCCCTTCCCGTACCAGCACAAGCGACAGAGACACCGACACCGACACCGACACGGACACCGGAAAGAGGAATCACCCATGGCCAACGTGGAGACCGCTCTCAAGGAAGCCACCACCAGCATCGAGGGCGCCCTCGGCGCCGCGCTCGTCGACTACGGCAGCGGCATGGCCCTCGGAACCCTCGGGGGCGGCAAGGACCTGGACCTCACCGTCGCCGCCGCCGGCAACACGGACGTGGTGCGCGCCAAGGTCCGCACGATGGAGATGCTCGGGATCAAGGACGAGATCGAGGACATCCTGATCACCCTCGGGAACCAGTACCACCTGATCCGGCTGCTGCGCAGTCGGGGCTCCTCGGCAGGGTTCTTCCTGTACCTGGCGCTCGACAAGGGCCGCGCCAACCTCGCGATGGCCCGCCACCAGCTCAAGAAGATCGAGTCGGAGCTGGAGATCTGACGTCGATCCTCGTCGTCGAGGTGGCGGACGGTTTAATTCTTGCCGTCCGCCCGGCGATCGGTTTCGTTTGCCCCATATGGGGCGAGTTTATGATTCTGTTACAGAGTAGGATGCTGTGAGCAGCTGATCATCGATAAAGCATAAAACGCTGGAGAACCCGCCACCCATGCCCCCGCGCCTGAGCATCGTCGTCCCCGTCTACAACGTCGAGCTGTATCTCGACGAGTGCCTGGAATCCATCGCAGCTCAGACCTTCGAGGACTTCGAGGTCATCCTCGTGGACGACGGGTCCACGGACACCAGCGCAGTCATAGCCAAGGCGTTCGCCGCCAAGGACAAGCGCTTCCGTGTCGTGATGCAGGAGAACGCGGGCCTCGGTGCCGCGCGCAACGTCGGTGCCCGCCACGCGAACAAGGACGCGGAGTACCTGGCCTTCGTCGACAGCGACGACACGATGCCGGACTACGCGTACGAGCGCCTCATCGCCGCGCTCGACGAGACCGGCTCGGACTTCGCCGGCGGCAACGTCAAGCGCTTCCGCTCGGTCGGCATGAACCAGTCGTGGGGCCACCGCGCCGCCTTCGCCAAGACGCAGCTCAAGACCCACATCTCCAAGTTCCCGGCGCTGGTCACCGACCGCACCGCCTGGAACAAGGTCTACCGGCGCACCTTCTGGGACGAGCACGGCTTCCAGTACCCGGAGGGCATCCTCTACGAGGACGCCCCGGTCAGCATCCCCGCGCACTACTTCGCCTCCAGCGTCGACATCCTCAGCGACTGCGTCTACCACTGGCGCGTCCGCGAGACCGGCGAGCGCTCCATCACCCAGCGCTCCACCGACCCGGTCTCCCTCATCGACCGCGTGAAGTCCGTCCGCCTGGTCCGCGAGTCCCTCAAGGCCAAGCAGGGCGCCAAGTACGTCCGCTACCTGCGCGACTACGACTACAACGTGCTGAGCGAGGAACTCCCGCTCATCTACAAGTACGTCGGCGAGGGAGGCCCCGACTTCCGCGCCGCGTTCGTCAAGGAAGTCGGCGGCCTCGTCCGGGAGATCGGCACCGGCCCCTGGTCCGACCTGACCGTCGCCGACCGGCTCAAGGCGTACCTCGCCGGCGAAGGCCGCGTCGAGGACTTCATCGCCCTCCAGGCCCACCAGCGCGACTACCACTACAGCGTGCCGGTCAAGGGACTCGCCCGCCCGCAGGCGGACTACCCCTTCCTGCAGGGACGCCCGCCGGTCCCCGCCAAGATCCTCACCCTCGGCCCGCGCGAGCGCCGCGTAGTCAGCCGCCTCGAGCAGGCGTCCTGGTCCGACGGCAAGCTGCTCCTGCGCGGCTACGCCCTCCCGGGCCACCTCGGTGCGGAGAGCCGCCTCGGCTCCCGCAAGATGCTGGTCTTCCGCGAGGGCGGCAAGCGTCGCCGCTCCGTCGTCAGCGCCCGTACGGTCGCCTCCCCGATGGCCTCCGTGATGTCCCCCCACCTCGCCCTGCGGCACGCCGACTGGGCCGGTTTCACCGCCGTCATCGACCCCTCGATCTTCCAGTCGGGCGGCAAGTGGCGCGAGGGGATATGGACCACTTCCGTCGCCGTCACCGGCGCCGGCGGCCTGCACCGCGCCCGCCTGCGCGGCGGCGAGCACGACACCGGCCAGAACCCGCCCCCGCACTGGGTGGCGCCCGACGTCCGGATCGTCCCGGCCGTCGCCGGATCCCTCACCGTCCAGGTGGAGATCGTCGGAGCCCGCGCCCTGGACGTCCGGCCGGCCGGTGACGACGCCGTCGAGATCAGCGGCGAGCTCTCCGCCGAGGTCGGCGCCGCCGCCACGCTGAAGGCCGTGCACGTCACCACCGGCACCACCGCCGACTTCCCGCTGGAGACGGCGGCCGCCGCCCCCAGCGGCCGGATCCCCTTCACCGTCCGCGTGCCGCTGGCCGAGCTGGCCGCCGTACCGGACGCCGAGCGCGAGCCCGGCGAGTGGATCCCGGAGCCGTGGAGCCTGTCCGTGACCGGCGCCGACGGCACCGAGCACCGCCTGGTCCACGACGAGCGCGGAGGCTTCAACGGCCTGGCCGTGCCGCTGCCCGGCACGGACACGGACCGCTCCGTCTTCGCGAAGCGCGGCAACACCGGACACCTCACGCTCTCCGTGCAGCCCTCGCCGCCGCTGGTCGACGAGGTCGTCGCCGAGGACGGCACCGTCACCCTGCGGGGCCGCTTCGTCGCGCCCACCGACGAGCCGTACGAGCTCGTCCTGCACAACGTGCACGGGATGGAGTTCAGCTACCCCGTCACCCGCGACGGCGACCTGTTCACCGCCGAATTCGAACCGTCGCTCCCCGAGACGTACGCCGGCCGCACCACCCTCCCCGAGGGCCGCTGGTGGCCCACCCTGCGCCCGCTCGCCCAGAGCGGTACCACCGCCGGCCTGCTCGGCGTCGACCGCGGGGCGCCCGTGCAGATGGCCACCGGCATGCTCTTCGCGGGCCCGCACCCCCTCACCGTCCAGGGGCGCCGGATGCGCGTGGAGACCCGCTTCCACGACCGCATGGTGCTGGTCGCCGACCCGCTGCTCAGCCCGCACGACCGCTCCAACTACGCCCAGCGCGTCGCCCGCTGCGAGACCTACCCGGCGCAGCGCGCCCTGCCCGTCAAGGACGTCGTCGTCTACGACACCTTCCAGGGAACCGGCGCCGGCGACTCGCCCCGCGCCATCCACGAGGAGCTGCTGCGCCGCGGCGAGAAGCTGGAGCACATCTGGCTGGTCCGCGACGGCCGCGCCGAGGTCCCCGCGACCGCTCGAGCCGTGCAGTACGACAGCGTGGAGTCCTGGGAGGTCATGGCCCGCGCCCGCTACTACGTGACCAACGACAGCGTTCCGCGCAACTTCCAGCGCCGACCCGGACAGATCGTCGTACAGACGTGGCACGGCACGCCGATCAAGCAGATCGGCCACGACTTCGTGCACGACTACTACACGAGCCCGGAGATCCTGGAGGGCTTGGAGCACGACAGCGCCCAGTGGTCGCTGCTCGCCTCCCCGAGCTCGTACGCCACGCCGCTCCTCAAGCGGGCCCTCGGCTACGACGGTGAGGTCATCGAGGCCGGCGCCCCGCGCGCGGACGTGCTCGTACGGCCCGACGAGGAGCGGATCGCCGAGGTCCGGCGGAGGCTCGGCCTGCCCGAGGGCAAGAAGGTCGTCCTCTACATGCCGACCTGGCGCGAGAACTGCGAGGGCTGGTCCGGCGGCTACAAGATGGACCTGCGGATCGACCTGGACGCGGCCCGCCGCGAGCTGGGCGAGGACCACGTCCTGCTGATCCGCGGCCACCGCCACGTCAGCGAGCAGGTCCGTGACGGCGTCCGCGACGGCTTCGTCATCGACGTGACCCGCTGGCCCGACGCCGCCGACCTGCTGCTCGTCGCGGACGTGCTGATCTCGGACTACTCCTCCGCGATCTTCGACTTCGCGCTGACCGACCGGCCGATCCTGCTGTTCACGTACGACCTGGCGCACTACCGGGGCACGCTGCGCGGCTTCAACTTCGACCTGGAGGCCAAGGCCCCCGGCCCGCTGCTCTCGGACTCGGCCGGCCTGATCGAGGCCGTGCGGAACGCCGACGCGGTCGGGGCGGAGTACGCCGAGGCCCGGGCGGCGCTGCGCGCCGAGTTCTGCGACCTGGACGACGGCCGCGCCGCCGAGCGCGTCGTCGACCGGATGCTGGCGATGAACGAGGCCGGCACGCAGTAGGCCGTAGGCCTTGCGCCGTACGAGTTGAATCCAGGCTGGATACAGACCGGCCCCGGGCCCACCGATGAATTTCGGGCCCGGGGCCGGTCTGTATGTGAGGACGTACCCACGCACTCGCCTGGAGGCAGTCATGAGCGGATTCACCACCTGTCTGTGGTTCGACGACAACGCGGAAGCCGCGGCCGACTACTACGTGTCCGTCTTCAAGGACGGCAAGCTCGGCCGGATCTCCCGCTACACCGAGGCGGGCCCCGGGGTGGCCGGATCGGTGATGGTCGTCGAGTTCGAGATCAACGGGCAGAAGTTCGTCGGCCTCAACGGAGGGCCGCTGTTCCACTTCTCCGAGGCGATCTCGTTCCAGATCCACTGCGCCGACGAGGCCGAGTCGGACTACTACTACGACGAGCTGACCAAGGACGGCGGCGAGGAGTCCGCCTGCGGCTGGGTCAAGGACAAGTTCGGGCTGTCCTGGCAGGTCATCCCGCCGGGCGCCATCGACGTGCTCTCGGACCCCGACCCGGGGCGGGCGGCCCGGGCCACCGCCGCCATGCTGAAGATGAAGAAGCTGGACGTGGCGGAGCTGCGGCGGGCGGCGGACGCCGGGTAGGCCTCGGCGCGGCGGTGTGCCGGCCGGCTGCGCCGGGGCCGGGCGCGCGGCGGGGCGTCTTCTCGGGCTCCGAACGTTTCCACGGGTCGGTGGGCCGAGAGGGGCCCAGTTCGGAGCCCTGCGGGGACGCCCCACCGCACACCCGTCCCCGTCGCAGCCGACGGGTGTCGTCCTAGGCGGCGATGCGGGCCAGGAGTTTCGGGAGGGCGGTGCCGATCGGTTCGCGGATGACCTCTGCGGCCAGGACGTCGTACGGGGTCTCCTCCGCGTTCACGATGATCAGCCGGGCCCCGGACTCCGCGGCCATCCCGGCGAGGGAGGCGGCGGGCTGTACCTGGAGGGTGGAGCCGACGGCGATGAACACCTGGCAGCCCTTGGCCACGGCCATCGCCTGCGCCAGCACCACGGGGTCGAGCCGCTCGCCGAACATCACGGTCGCCGCCTTGAGGATGCCGCCGCACGCCAGGCAGGCGGGATCCGGCTCCCCGGCGGCGATCCGGGCCAGTGCCTCGTCCATCTCCGACCGGACGCGGCAGGCCGTGCACACCACCGCGCGGGCAGTGCCGTGCAGCTCGAACACCTTGCGCGGTGAAGTTCCGGCGAGCTGGTGCAGGCCGTCCACGTTCTGCGTGAGGACCCGGACCGGGGTGCCGCCGCGCTCCAGCTCGGCGATCGCGAGGTGCGCCGCGTTGGGCCGTGCCCCGAGCGCGCCGATCTCGGCCCGCATCAGCCAGGAGCGGCGGCGGATCTCCGGGTCGGCCATGTAGGAGGAGTACGTCACGAGCTTCTCGGCGTCGGGCTCACGCCGCCACAGGCCCTGGGGGCCCCGGTAGTCCGGAATCCCGGAGTCGGTGGACATTCCGGCCCCACTGAACACTGCGACGAGCGGTTTTCCCATGCGCCGAGCCTATGGAGGGGGCAGGCGCGGACGCGACCGGATTTACGGACGGCCGGCGTCGACCAGTTCCTGGAGGCGGGGGACGGCGAAGTCCACCAGCGCGGAGACGGGCAGCAGCCGGCACGCGGCGCCGCCGACCTTGGCCTCGGGGATGCCGGCGTGCCGCTCGAACTCGGCTCCGACGGTGGGGAAGTGGGTGTCGTTGTCGTTGCCCACGTCCGGAGTCTCGATCCACACCCGTTCCCCGGCCACTTCCATCGGGAACCGGCGCAGCCGCAGGCGGGGCCGGGGCGCGAGCGACTCGACGTAGTGGAGGAAGGAGTTGCGGTTGTGGCCGACGCCGATGAGCAGGATGTGCGCGCCCAGGTCGTGCAGCCGGCCGAACGGCGAGGTCCGGCCCAGTGCGAAGCCCAGCGACTGGGCGGCCGTGACCTCGGCCGCGCGGGCGCCGACCGCGGCCACCGAGGCCTGCGGATGCGCACTGCGCAGGGTGCCGGGCAGCGACCGAAGGGCCTCCGGTACGGCGCCCAGTGCGCGCGTGACCGGCATGTCCGGGTGGAACAGCGGGACGGCCGCCCGGCGCGCGGCCACCTCCGGACCGGGCGTCCCCACGTGCTCGGGGTCCGGGTCGGCCACCTCCCAGGTGAAGGCGGGCACGGCCACCGTCCCGTCCGGCCCGACCGCCTCCCGCAGGCTCGCGACGACCGCGGCCGCGCCGCCCTCCACCCGGCCCAGGCTGGACAGGGAGGCGTGCACCATCAGTGCCATGCCCTCCTCGACGCCGGCCTCGCGCCAGCCCGCCACCAGATCCGCCATCCGGAGCATGAGGTTCCTTTCAAGTCCGCCGGTTGTCCGTGATGCTCCGACGATCACATCATCCGGCCCGGAGCTCGGAGAATCCGGGGTCGGAACCGGCCCCGGAGTTTCGTTTCTGCGGTGAATCGAGCCCTCCACGGGAGTAAGACACGCGGCGCACCGGGGCGCGTCGACAGGGCCGAGGGTTTACATATCGGATATGAAGCTCATGCCGTACAGCCTCGGCCTCCTGCCGCTGACCCTGCTCGCCCTGATCACCCCGGCGCCCGCCCACGCCGGCCCCGCCGCCGAGCACACCGCCGCCGAGATCAGCCGCTTCCTCAGCGACTTCTACGGTGACCACGGCCCCTCCGCGGCCGACCGCCAGGACCACGTCTCGCAGGTCCTCAAGGACAAGCAGACGGAGAACACGGAGGCCGACGTCCTCCTCTGCGCCCAGAACGAACCCCAGGACATCGGCGTCGGCCCGGTCACCGTCGCCCAGGCTGCCGGGGTGGGCTGGGCCACCGTCACCACCCACTGGGGATCCGGCACCATCGACACCTTCACCGCGTACGTACGGCTGGACTCCGAGCCCATCCGGCTCGACGACGTGATCTGCGCGGGCTGAAATCCCGAGGGGCCTTCCGTAGGGTTGCGCCATGGCCGTCCTCTTCTGCTCAGACCCCCTCAACGGGCGTCGCGTCGATGCCCACTTCGTGGCCGAGGCCCGGGCGGTGCGCGCCGGAGGGGGGCCGGTCGCGCTCCTCGACCACGACGCGCTGCTCGCCGGGGAAGCGGACCGGGCCGTGGCCCGGGTGCCCGCCGGGACGGGAGGTCTCCGGTACCGGGGCTGGATGGTCCCCGTCGGCCGGTACGCCGAGCTGGACGCGGCCCTGCGGCGGCGCGGCGCCGAACTCCTCGTCCCTCCCGACGCGTACCGCCGGGCCCACGAACTCCCCGGCTGGTACGAGACGTTCGCCGGCCTCACCCCGGTCAGCGCCTGGCTGCCCACGACCCCGGGCGAGGTCCCGGCCCCGGAGCGGCTCGGTGCGCTCGCGGCGGGACTGCCGCCCGGCGCAGCCGTGGTCAAGGACTACGTGAAGTCCCGCAAACACGAGTGGCACGAGGCCTGCCACGTACCCGACCTCGCCGACCCGGCGGCCCTGCACCGGGTGGTGGGCCGGTTCGTCGAGCTCCAGGACGAGTTCCTGGCGGGCGGGGTCGTACTGAGGGCCTTCGAGTCCTTCGTCACGCCCCCGGGCGCTGCCGCGGAGGTCCGGGTGTGGTGGCGGGACGGGGATCCCCGGCTGTTCACCGCCCACCCCGACAGTCCGGTCACGGAGGTCGCCGAGATCCCGGCGCGCGACCTCGAACCGGTACGGGCCGCGGTCCGGGCGCTGGACTGCCCCTTCGTCACCACCGACCTCGCGCTGCGCGCGGACGGGGTGTGGCGGGTGGTCGAAGTGGGCGACGGGCAGGTCAGCGACGTGCATGCCGGCGTCGATCTGGCCTTGTTCTGCGCACTCCTGACTGATGATCAGTCGGCTGGCATTCCGGAGGATCTGGTAGAACACCGGCCATGACGACATTCGAGATCGCCGGTGCGAGCGCCGCCGACATGGAACTGATCCGCGGCTGGGCCGACGAGGAGGGCTGGAACCCGGGGGACTCGGACCGGTTCGCGTTCGCCGTCGCCGACCCGGAGGGCTTCCTCGTCGGCCGGCTCGACGGCGAGCCGGTGGCGTGCGTCTCCGCCGTCCGCTACGGCGCCGGCTTCGGGTTCATCGGCTTCTACATCGCCCGCCCGGCCCACCGGGGCCAGGGCTACGGCATCCGGATGTGGGACGCGGCGATGCGGCGGCTCGACGGCCGGCTCATCGGTTTGGACGGGGTCGTCGCCCAGCAGGACAACTACCGCAAGTCGGGCTTCCGTCACGCCTGGAACAACATCCGTTACGAGGGCGTCCCCCGAGGCGACGGGGCGGGCGAGGCCGGCGGCGGGGTGGAGATCGTGGACGCCGCCTCGCTGCCGTTCGGCGTCCTCGCCGCCTACGACCGGCGGTTCTTCCCCGAGCCCCGGGACGCCTTCCTGTCCGCCTGGACCGCCCTGCCCGGCCGCACCGCGCTCGCCGCGGTGCGGGACGGCCGCGTCGAGGGCCTCGGCGTGATCCGCCCGAGCAGCGCCGCCCACCGGATCGGCCCGCTGTACGCGGCCGGCCCGGAGGTGGCCGCCGCCCTGCTGAGGAGCCTCGCGCGGTCCGCGCCCGGCGCCGCGGTCGCCGTGGACGTGCCCGACGCGAACCCGGAGGCGGTCGCGCTGTTCGAGGACCTGGGGCTGGCGCCGACCTTCGAGACCGCCCGGATGTACACCGGCCCCGCCCCGGAGCTTCCGCTGGCCGAGTTGTTCGGCGTGACCAGTCTCGAACTGGGCTGAGACGCAAGGCGGTTGACTCCCTGGACTGCGCCTGCCCGATCACCACGCCGCAGTTCCGGGGGGAACGCCATGTCGTACCTGCTGCTGCTCGCCGCCGCCGTGCTCAGTGTGCTCGGCTGGACGAACGACAACGACGGCCTGATCACCTGGAGCTGGGTGCTCTGGGGCCTCGGCGTGCTCCTGTTGATCCTGCGTCGTCGCAAGGGCCGCGACAAGTTCGCCTCGCTGGAGGCGGCCGAGGCGGCGGCCGCCGCGGGGAACACCCACGCGATGCGGGCCCTCGCGCTGCGCAAGAAGCTGCTCGACGACTTCACCGAAGCCGAACGGCTGCTGCGCGCCGCGGTAGAGCTGGGTGACGTGGAGGCCATGTGGGAGATGGGGCGGCTGATCGAACAGCGGGACGGGCTGGAAGCGTCCGAACCGTGGTTCAGGATGGCCGCGGAACGCGGACACTTCTTCGCCAAGAGGTTCTTCCGGCCCGGACACGCCCTCAACATGGACGGCAGCAACCCTTTGTGAGCCGGACGGCGGTCGCACGGCGCCGCCCGGCCCGCAGGGCCGTCCTGGTCTAGAAGTCGAACAGCACCCCCGCGGTGCTCCGCAGGCCGCACGCGTTGCCGAAGGTGTGCGCGTAGCTCAGCCGGCGGCCGTCCCACACCCCGTCGGCCGTCACCGTCATCGGATTCCACTCCCTGGTACACGCGGTGTCGGCGGCCGGGGCGGTCAGCGCGTCCAACCGGGCGCCGTGCTCACGTAATTCCGCGCAGGCGCCGACCGGGTCCGGGTGCGTACCGCCCGGTGCCGGAGCGCATACGAGCGTCACCGCGCGCAGCACCGTACCCCTGCGGGCGTCGTCCCCGGCGGTGACGCCGAGCACCAGCGCGGACGGCGTGTACAGGCTCGCCGTGGTGGCGGGCGCGGCGGCCGCGGACGGGGTGGCGCCGGCCGTTCCGGGCCAGGCCAGCGCGGTCAGCGCGGTCAGCGCCATGGCGGCGGATCCGAGCCCGAGACTCCTTGCGATGGACCGCATTGCGAACACTCCCTTGGGTTGGCGTTTCGGATAGCGGACGCAGTCTTGCCCATGCGGGGCGTGAACGCCCGTTCGCACCCCCATTTCTCGTCACCGATCGTGTACGGATGAGTGCAGACGGCAGCGGCCCCGCCGGGCTGACCTGTGCGGGAGGGGCCCGTCGAATCGGCCGAACACCGACGGGGAGACCTCCCGGAAACCTCCGGGGGTAGGGCCGGCCCTACCCCCGGGACACCCCCTGGACCCGCTGTGCCGAACCGCCCGGGACGGTTGGCTTGGGGCATGGAAAACGACGCGATCCAACTCAGGGACGTCAGCCGCCGCTACGGGGCAGGCGACCACGCCGTCACCGCCCTCGACCAGGTCTCCCTCGACTTCCCCCAGGGCACCTTCACCGCCGTCATGGGCCCCTCCGGCTCCGGCAAGTCCACCCTGCTGCAGTGCGCGGCCGGCCTCGACCGGCCCACCTCCGGCACCGTGACCGTCGGCGGGACCGAGCTCACCCGGCTCAGCGAGACCAAGCTGACACTGCTGCGCCGCGACCGGATCGGGTTCGTATTCCAGGCCTTCAACCTGCTGCCCTCCCTGACCGCCGAGCAGAACGTCTCCCTCCCGCTGCGCCTGGCCGGCCGCCGCCCCGCCAGGTCCGAGGTCCGCGAGGTGCTCGCCCGGGTCGGCCTCGGCGACCGGGCCCGGCACCGGCCCTCCGAGATGTCCGGCGGCCAGCAGCAGCGCGTCGCCCTCGCCCGCGCCCTGATCACCCGCCCCGACGTGCTCTTCGGCGACGAGCCCACCGGCGCACTGGACTCCCGGACCGGGCGCGAGGTGCTCACCCTGCTCCGGACCATGGTCGACACCGAGGGGCAGACGGTCATCATGGTCACCCACGACCCCCTCGCCGCCTCCTACGCCGACCGCGTCGTCTTCCTCGTCGACGGCCGGCTGAACGGCCAACTCGCCGGCGCCCGCGCGGAGGAGATCGCCGCCCACATGACGAAGCTGGAGACCGTGCCGTGCTGAGCACCGCCCTGCGCACCCTGCGCACCCGCTGGGTCACCTTCATCGGCAGCTTCGTCGCCCTCGCCCTCGGCGTCGGCCTGATCGCCACCATGGGACTCGCGCTCGCCGCCACCCTCGACGCCCCGCAGCGCCAGCCCGAGCGCTTCAACCGCGCCGCCGTCGTCGTCAAGGGCAACGACACCCTCCGCGTCCCGAGCCCCATCGGCGAGCGCACCGGCAAGCTCCCCCAGCCCAAGCCCATCGCCCCCGAACTCGCCCGGCGCCTCGCCGCCCTCGGCCCGGTCGCCGAGGACCGCTCCTTCCCCGTCCGCGCCGAGGGCGGGCCCGGGCGGCTGGTCGGCCACCCCTGGTCGGTCGCGGCCTTCGCCCCGTACACCCTCGACGCCGGCCGCGCCCCGCGGTCCGACGGCGAGGTCGTCACCACCGGCTGGGCACCGCCCGGGCAGCGGCTGGCCACCGACCGCGGTCCGGTCACCGTCGTCGGCACCGTCTCCCACCCCGGAGCCCCGGCCGTCCCGGCGTTCGAGGACGCCGTCTTCTGGACCGACGCCCAGGCCGCCCGGCTGTCGCCCGCCATCGACCAGCTCGTCGTCGCCGCCGACCCGGCGGCCGTACGGGCAGCCGTGGGCCAGGACCCCTACGTACGGGTCCTGACCGGCCGGGACATCCGCTACGCCGACCCCGACCCGGAGCGCGACAGCGAAGCCCTGCTCGCCGTGAACGCCATGCTGGGCACCGCTGGCGGGGTCACCGGCTTCGTGTCGGTCTTCGTCGTCGCCTCCACCTTCGCCTTCGCCGTCGCCCAGCGCCGCAAGGAGTTCGCCCTGCTGCGCACCGCCGGGGCCACCCCCGGGCAGATCCGCCGCATGGTGCTCGCCGAGGCGCTCCTCCTGGGCGTACTGGCCTCCGCCGCCGGCTGCCTCCTCGGCTCGTACGGGGCGCCCCTGGTGGCCCGGTGGTCGGTGGACGGCGACCTCGCACCGCGCTGGTTCGCCATCGGCGACGCCACCTGGCCCTACCACCTGGCCTTCTGGACCGGCCTCCTCGTCGCCCTCGCCGGAGTCGTCGCCGCCTCCTGGCGGGCCGGCCGGGTGGGGCCCGCCGAGGCGCTGCGCGAAGCCGCCGTCGAGACGCGCACCATGACCTGGAGCCGCTGGATCTTCGGCGCCGGACTCCTGCTGACCGGCCTCGGCACGCTCGCGTACGCCCTGCTCGCCGACCCGTCCGACCTGCTCCACCGAAAGACGTACACCAGCCGCCCGATGCTGCTGATCGTCGCCTTCGCGCTGCTGGCCCCGGTGCTCGTCCGGCCGCTGGTCAGGCTCCTGGCCTGGCTCCCGGCCCGGCTGCCGGGCGCCGGCGGGATGCTCGTACGGGAGAACGCCGCGGCCGGCATCCGGCGCACCGCGGCCATCGCCGCACCCGTCCTGGTCACCGTGGCCCTCGCCGGATCCCTGCTCGGAGCCACGGCCACGCTGAACGAGGCGAAGGCCACCGAAGCCGGCCGGCGGACCACCGCCGACTTCGTGATCACGGGCGGTGCCGGAGGCTTCGACCGGGCCGCCGTCGACCGGATCCGGGCCGTCCCCGGTACCGAGGTCTCCGCGACCGCCGGGACCGCCGTCCACGTCCTGGAGGAGGGCGTGGCGCTGATCCGCTCGGAGGCCCGCGCCGTCGACCCGGCCGCCCTCGCCCGGACCGCCGAACTGCCCCTCACCGCGGGCAGCGTGGCCGACCTCGACGACGGCTCCGTCATCGTCACCGGGGAATGGGAACGGCACACCGTCGGCTCCACCGTGGACGTCTGGCTCGGCGACGGCACCCGCACGTCCCTGCGGATCGCGGGCGTGATGCGCATCGGCACCGGCAACAACGGGGCCTACGTCACCGCCGCCAACGCCCCCGGCGCCCCCGTCGACCGGATCGACGTACGGCTCGCCCCGGGCGCCGACGCCACCACCGCGCGCTCAGCGCTGGCCGAGGCCGCCCGGCAGGCCGGCGGCAAGGTCCTGACCAAGGACCAGTGGCTGGCGGCCAGTTACCCCGAGACCAAGCGCACCACCCGGCTCGGCTTCCTGCTCGTCCTCGGCATCGCCCTGCTCTACACCGGGATCGCGCTCGCCAACACCCTCGTCATGGCCACCTCCGACCGGGCCCGCGACCTCGCCGTACTGCGACTGGCCGGCGCCACCCGGTGGCAGGTGCTGCGCCTGGTGGCGTGGGAGGCACTGCTGGTCGTGCTCGTCGGCGCGGTCGTCGGCACCCTCGTCGCCGCCCTGAACCTGGGCGGGATCCAGGCGGCCCTGGGGCTCCTGGGAGTACGGAGCCCCCTGGTGATCCCCTGGGACGTCATGGGTGCGAGCTTCGGCGCCTGCGCGGTCCTGGCGGTGGTCTCCGCCGCCGCCTCGGCCGCGGTGTCCCTGCGCCGGCCGGCGGTCGAGCTGGCCGGCGTACGGGAATAGCGGCCGGTCAGCCGAGAGGGGTCATCGCCGCCCCGCTGAGGTTGTGGTGGAGACCGTCTCCTCCACCAGCGGAAGCCCCTGACTCCGCATGGCCGACCAGTCGCCGCGGCCGGCATCGTGCGGCGGCCGGGCCTTCGATGCTGAGGACGCCGTACCGGCACAGTCCGAGCGCGTCCCACTCGCTGAGGCCCGGCGTGGTGATGACCGAAAGGGACCGTTCGTCGTCCACGTCCAGGACTTCGGCGACGACCATGGCGCGGGAGAGGATGCCCCGCTCGTGCCCGCCGAGGACCTCACAGGGCACTCTCCACTGCCGCGCCGAGCAGCCGGGCGACGACCGGCCCCGGTCTCCTGCAGCGCAGAGGGGGCTCCGCAGCCCGGCGCTCGGCCGGTGCCGAGGCGGGCTGACGGGCAAGATCCACCTGGCGCGTGCGGCCCGACCGCCGGGGCATCGCGCACACCGTCCCGGAGGAGCGGTCCGACCAGATCGCAGATCGCCGACCTTTGACGACAACTCCTAGCTCGCGGCCATGCGCGGCGCGTACAGCTCGAGGAGGCGGGTGCGGGTCTGCTGGAGCCGGAGCGCGAGGACCCGGCCCACCCAGTGCCCGATCGCCGACCCGAAGGCCGGATCGGAGTCCATCAGCATCCGTACGCTCATGCCGTCGAACTCGTACGCGCGCACCGGGGTCATCGCCTCCGCGCTCAGCTGCCACACGTACGGCGGGAAGAGCCAGGACCAGCCCACGAGCTCGCCCGGGCCGAGGTTCTCCACGGGAGCCGGCCGCCGGACGCCGGGCATGGGGATCTCCAGGGTCACGGTGCCGGAGCGCACGATCCAGAAGGACTCCGCCCGCGAACCCTCCTCGAAGATCCGCGCACCCTCGCGGAAATTGACCTCGCGGGCCTGGGACATCAGCCGTCCGCGGTGTTCCGTGGACAGCACCGCAGCGATCCGGATGGGGGAAGGTGTGCTCACGACGGCCTCCGATCACGACCCCCCACGACGCTCCTGCTCCCCCCAGTGTCGCCGAAGCCCGCCCGATCCCGTCCGGATCGGGCGCTGCTTCTTCTACGGGGGCCCGGATGAGGCCGTTTCCGCGCCGTGTCGTGTCGTGTCGTGCCGGGCGGGTCAGTCGTCGGCGTTGGCCTCCAGGCAGGCCAGCTCCATCGCGTCCAGGACCGCCTCGTGGCTGCGCCCGCTCAGCTCGGCGACGTTCTCGATCTGCGCGGTGGCCCAGGCGGCCAGGGTCATCGTGAGCACCCGGAGCCCGTCGGTGCCGTGTTCGGCCAGGATCGCGTCCGCGACCTCCATGGCGTCCTCGGGTACCTGCTCGGGCGGCTCCAGGCCCACCAGGCCGCGCAGCATGGTGAGCGCGCGGCGGGAGATCTCCGGGGTCATCCCCGCCAGCCGCATGTCTTCTTCCTCGTTCATCCGCCCACCCCTCCGGTGCCGTACGCATCGCCTCAGGGCACGGTAGAGGGAGGCGGCCCCCCGCGGGGCGGTTTCGGTGGTGTGACCCTGTGTGAACGGGTGGCGGCGGCCGGTTCCGGTTGACGGCGGCGCGGTCGTGCCATGATCGGTGCATGCCAGAGACCAGGCCCAGCGCAGCGGACGGACTCGCCTTGAACCGGGCGCTGTGGGACACCCGCGCCCGCATCCACGGCTCGACCTCCACCGACCGGTTCTACGACGTCGAGTCGTTCGTGGCCGGCCGCCAGACGCTCTACGCCCTCGAACGCGAACTGGCGGGAGACGTGGCAGGCAAGGACCTGCTGCACCTCCAGTGCCACTTCGGCATGGACACGCTGAACTGGGCCCGGCTGGGCGCCCGCGCCACGGGCGTCGACTTCTCCCCGGAGGCCATCGGGCGGGCCCGCGCGCTCGCCGCACGCACCGGGCTGGCCGCCACCTTCGTGGAGGCCGACACCCAGCGCCTGCCCGCGCACCTGGCGGGCGGCTTCGACCTGGTCGTCGCCACCTACGGGGTCCTGTGCTGGATCGCCGACGTCAACGCCTGGGCGCGCGGCGCGGCCATGGCCCTGAAACCCGGGGGCAGCCTGGTCATGGTGGACATGCACCCGGCCTTCCAGATGGTCGCCACCGTCGATCCGCTCGTCGCCGACTGGCCCTACGGCGGGGGAGAGCCGCAGCGCGAGACGGTCACGGGGACGTACGCCGAGCCGGGCATGACGGTGCCCGCGCAGGACACCGTCCAGTACCCGCACTCCCTGGGCGACATCGTGAGCGCGATCGCCGACGCCGGCCTCACCGTGAAGCACCTGGGCGAGCACACCGCCGCCGAGTTCGACCTCCGCGGCATCCTGAGCCAGGGTCAGGACGGCCTGTACCGGCTGCCGTTCGGCGACACCCACCTGCCCGTCCTGTACTCGCTGCACGCGCGGAACTGACGCGGGAGACCCGCACCCCGTCCACCCGCACACCCTCCCTCGCGGCCCGCATCACGGAGAGCGCCCATGCCCACCCCCGGGAAGCATCCGAGCCCCGCGCTCAGCCACGTGCAGGACCTGCTGAACCTGCTCGCCGAGGGCGCGCCCGCCGAGAGCTTCGCGCTGCCCGCCGGGGAGGACGCGCACCTCTCGGAGGCCGAGGCCGCGGCGATCGCCGAGGCGACCCGGGTCGCACTGCGCATCCGCCGCACGCTCAGCCAGCACCGCCGGCGTGAGGCCGAGCTCGCCGCCCTCTTCGACACCGCCGGAGACCTCGCCGGGCTCCGTGACCTGGACGCCGTACTGAAGGCCATCGTCCACCGGGCCAAACTGCTCCTGGGCACGGACGTCACGTACCTGTCCCTCAACGACGACGAGGCCGGCGACACCTACATGCGGGTCACCGACGGCTCCGTCTCCGCCGCGTTCCAGCAGGTACGCCTCGGCATGGGCGAGGGCCTCGGCGGGCTCGTCGCGGAAACCGCCCGCCCCTACACCACCGGCGACTACCGCGACGATCCGCAGTTCCGGCACACCGCGGCCATCGACGGCGCCGTCGCCGAGGAAGGCCTCCGCGCGATCCTCGGCGTACCCCTGCGCCTGGGCACCCGGGTGATCGGCGTCCTCTTCGCGGCGGACCGCACGGCCCGGACCTTCACCCCGGACGAGGTCGCGCTGCTCTCCTCCCTTGCAGACCACGCGGCCATCGCCATCGACGGCGCCCGCCTGCTGGACGAGACCCGCACCGCGCTGGTCGACCTCAACGCGGCCTCACAGACCATCGAGGCGCACAGCGAAGCCATGCGGCGCGCGCAGGACGCCCACGACCGGCTGACCGACCTCGTGCTGCGCGGCGGGGACGTCACCGACGTCGCCACCGCCATCGGCGCCCTGCTGCGGGGCGGCACCCTCGTCATCGACGCCGAGGGCACCGAACTCGCGCGGGCGGGCGCCGCCCCCCAGCCCCCGCCGGCCCGGGCCGTCGCCGCCTCCCGGGCCGACGGCCGGGCCGTACCCGTCGGCGGAACCTGGGTGTGCGCGGTCCTCGCCGGACCCGAGCTGCTCGGCGGCATCGCCCTCAGCGGCCGCGCCGACCTCGACGACGCCGACCGCCGCCTCTTCGAGCGCGCCGCCGTCGTCACCGCCCTGCTGCTGCTCCTGCGCCGCTCGGTGGCCGAGGCCGAGGACCGGGTACGGGGCGAGATCCTCGGCGACCTCCTCACCGGGGCGGCCGACCCGGCCGCACTGACCGCCCGCGCGCGCCGCCTCGGCGTGAACCTGGACCAGCCGTACGCGGTGTTCGTCCTGCACGCCGAGACCGTCCCGAGGCCCCGGCTGCTGGCCGCGGCCGCCCGTATCGCGCACACCCGCACGGGCCTGGCCGGAGCGCACCACGAGGACGTGGTCCTCGTATGCCCCTCCGAAGCCCCCAGCGCCGGCGCCGCCGCGCTCGCGCACGAGCTGGGCCAGGCCCTCGCCGGGCCCGTCACGGTCGGCGCCGCGGGCCCGGCCACCGGCCCCGGGAACTTCCCCGACGCCTACGCCGAGGCGCGCCGCTGCCGCACCGCCCTGCGGGCGCTGGGCCGGACCGGCACCGGGGCCGCCCTCGGCGACCTGGGCTTCCTCGGCGTCCTGCTCGGCGACCAGACCGACCTGGGCGGCTACGTACAGCGCACCCTGGGCCCCCTGATCGAGTACGACGCACAACGCGGCACCGACCTCGTCCGCACCCTGAGGGTGTACTTCGAGGCGGGCATGAACCAGTCCAGGGCCCGCGACGCCCTGCATGTCCACATCAACACGGTGGTCCAGCGCCTGGACCGCATCGGCCGCCTGCTCGGCGCCGACTGGCAGCGCCCGGAACGGTCCCTGGAACTGCAACTCGCCCTCCGCGTCCACCAGGTGCAGTCGGCGGCCAAGTCCGGTCATATAGGCTGCTGAACGCGTCGCGAGGCTCGCGGTGCGCCGGGGGAGTCGATGGCACAGGAGCCCATGACACAGACGCAGAACGCCGGTTCGTCGGGGGCGGCCGGCAGCACCTGGGACTCGGCCCTGTCCTCCGCCGAGTTCTCCGCCGTCACGGGCGCCGGGTTCGACCCGGTCGGACAGGTGCTGGGCACGTCCGTCTACAACATGGCGTTCACGGGTCTCGGGGGCTGTCCGGGGGCGTGGTCGGCCACCGAGGACGGGGGGCCGCCGTCCTCGCGGTGGACGCCGTCCTATGCGTCCGAGGTGCGGACCATGTACGAGGTGCGCAAACGGGCGCTGGCCCGGGTGGTGGAGGAATGCCGCGCGCTCGGCGGCGACGGGATCGTCGGGGTGACGCTGCGGAGCGACTTCCCCGAAGGCGGACTGCAGTTCACCGTACTGGGCACGGCGGTGCGGGCGCGCTCGCGCATCCGGCCCCGCACACCCTTCACCTCGCACCTGAGCGGCCAGGACTTCGCCAGGCTCATCCACTCCGGGTGGGTCCCCACCGGACTCGCCTTCGGAATCGGTCTGGCGAAGCGCCACGACGACTGGCGCACGTCCCGCACGAAGACCTGGACCGTGGGCAACCAGGAGATCGACGGACACACGCAGCTGATCGGCCACGTCCGCCGCGAGGCGGGCAGGCAGCTGGCCCGCAACGCGGCAGGACAGGGCGGCGACGGGGTGGTGGTGGACGGAATGAGCCTGAGCGTGCACACGCACGAGTGCTCCCAGTTCGGGTACGGGGGCGACCTCAGCGCGGAAGCGGTCCTCGTAGGCACCGCGATCGCCCGGTTCGACCACTCCGCGCGGCCCGCCGGACCCAGGCCGCTGACCATCATGAGACTAGAGCGGGAGCACTGAGATGACAGAGCGGCGAACAGAGTCGGACGCGGCCGCGGAAGGGGTGCCCCAGGACGCGATGCGGCGGCTCGCGCAGCTCCGACCCGGGGAGCAGGACCCGTTCTTCACCTCCGACCTGACGGTGAACGAGTTCCTGCTGGTGCGCGAGGCCGGCTTCCGCCCGCTGGGCCTGGTCCTCGGCTGCTCCGTGTACCACGTCGGCATCCAGATCGGCCGGTGGTCGAAGAACCAGGAGCTGACCAAGCTGTCACAGGCCATGTACCACGCCCGCGAACTGGCCATGAGCCGGATGCGGGAGGAGGCGGCCGCGCTGGGCGCGGACGGGATCGTGGGCGTGCGGCTGGACATCGACTTCAAGGAGTTCGGCTCGGACGTCGCCGAGTTCATCGCGGTCGGCACGGCGGTGAAGGCGGCCGGCGCCGACCCGGGTCCGGCCGGGACCTGGCTGAACAACAAGGGCAGGCCGTTCACCTCGAACCTGTCCGGCCAGGACTTCTGGACCCTGGTCCGTGCGGGATACGCACCTCTGGACCTGGTCATGGGGTCGTGCGTCTACCACGTGGCGCACCAGCGCTTTGCGCAGACACTGGCCACGGCGGGCCGCAACGTCGAACTCACCCCCTTCACCCAGGCGCTGTACGACGCGCGCGAGCTGGCCATGAGCCGCATGCAGGCGGAGGGGCAGGACCTCGACGCCGAGGGGATCGTGGCGGTCGATCTGGGACAGCACTCGCACCGCTGGGGTGGGCACACCACCGAGTTCTTCGCGGTCGGGACGGCGGTGCGCCCCCTGCGCGACGACCACGTCATCGAACGTCCGACCATGGTGCTGAGCCTCGATGCCTGACATGGACGTGGAACTGCTGGCCGCCGCGCTGCGCCGGGACAGCGCCGACCTCGACCTCTACGCCGGCGTGCTGTCGGCCAACCTGGCGGACGCGCTGCCGTCCGGAGCCGTACGGACCACGCGCAGGCGCTCCCTCACCGAGCGGCTGGCGGGGCGCTCGAAGTCGGTGGCCGAGGTGGAGGTCGTACTCGGCGACCAGCGGTTCACCCTGCGGACGGACCGGGGCCGTACGGCGGCGGAGATCGGCCACGAAGTGCGGGGTGTCGTGCTGTCGCGGCGGGCGGTGGACCTGGACGAATGGCTCGACGCACTGGCCCGCGCCCTGGCCGGCGTCGCGGCATCGAACGCCCGCGCCCGCGAGGCGGTCGAGCGCTTCCTGACCTGACGCGGTGTCGCCGCTCAGGGCTCGCGCCGTGCGGCCACCGGGGGCGCGAACCTCCAGGCCAGCGCCAGCGCCAGGCAGATCGCGACCGCCGCCACGGCGAACGTGGTCCGCATGCCCGTGGCAGTGGCCCCGGGGGACGCCGTCGCCGCATCGGTCGTCGCCGAGGCGAAGGCGAACACCGCGCCCATGACGGACGCGCCCGTCACGAGCCCGAGATTGCGCGAGAGGTTGAGCAGTCCCGAGACGACGCCCCGCTGCTCCGGGCGTACGTCCGCCATGACGGCGGTGTTGTTCGCCGTCTGGAACAGCGCGTAACCGCTGGTCACGACCGCGATGGGCAGGACGTAGCCGAAGACCCCGGACGTCGCGGGCAGCAGGGCCAGGAGCGCGCAGCCGCCCGCCATCGCGGTGAGCCCGGCGACCGTCGTCCGCCGGGTGCCGAAGCGGTCCGCGCCGCGCCCGGCCGGCACCCCGGTCAGCGCGGCGACGAGCGGTCCGGCCGACAGGACCAGCCCGACGAGTGCCTCGCCGAGGCCGAGCGTGCGGGAGAGGTAGAACGGGCCGACCACCAGCGTCACCATCATCACCGTGGGGACGAGCGCGCTCATCGCGAGGCCCGCGCCGAACACCGGATCGCGCAAGGTCGAGAGGCGGACCAGCGGCGACTCCGCCCGGGCCTCGGCGCGTACGAAGAGCACGGCCCCGACGGCCGCGGCCGCCAGCAGGGCCAGGCCGAGCCCGCCGAACCGGCCCCGCCCGACCGTCATGGCCAGCGCGTAGGCCGCGAGCGTCAGGGCGAGCAGCAGGGTGCCCACGTGGTCGAAACGGCTCCGCCCCGCCCCCGAACCGGGCCGGCCGCCGGGCAGGAAGCGGTGCGCGAGGAGCAGGGTGAGCAGGCCCAGCGGTACGCCGACGAGGAACAGCGCCCGCCAGCCCGGACCGGCGAGCAACAGGCCGCCCAGCGAGGGACCGAGCGCCGTGCCGGTCGCGGACATCGTGCCGAGCAGCCCCATGGCCCTGCCGGTCCGGTCCTTCGGCACCGTCTCCCCGACGAACGCCATCGTCAGGGCCATCATCACGGCCGCTCCGAGGCCCTGCACCGCCCGGGCGGCTATCAGCCACCACAGCGAGGGCGCCAGGCCGCACAGCACCGAAGCGACCGTGAACACGAGCACACCGCCCAGCAGCAGCCGCCTCCGGCCGAAGAGGTCGCCGAGCCGTCCGGCGCCGACGATCAGGGTGGTGACGGCGAGCAGATAGGCGAGCACGATCCACTGGACCTGCGGGAACGAGGCGTCGAACGCCCGCGCCAGGGTCGGCAGGCCGACGTTGGCGATGCCGGTGCCGAGCGAGGACAGCAGCATCGACAGCGACAGGGCGGCGAGTGCCCCTCGCACCGGTCCCGGCGGCCGGCTCGCCCCGCAGGCCGTCCCGGCCCCGTCCTGACCTGCGCCGACCGGGTTCTTCGCGTCGCGTTGTGGGTTCATGAGCGGGAGGGTGCGCCCGCGGCGCCGTCGCGGCAATTCCTGTTGCCGATTCCGGGACGGCGGGATGGAATGCCCGGATGGACAACCCACAGGACGGGCCGGGCCCTTACCAAGCGGTCCTCGACGAGGTCGCCCCGCGGCTCCGTCGGCTGCGTGCCGCGCGCGGTCTCACCCTTGCCGCGCTCTCCGAGGAGACCGGCATCTCCAAGAGCACCCTGTCGCGGCTGGAGTCCGGGCAGCGGCGCCCCAGCCTGGAACTGCTGCTCCCGCTCGCCGGTGTGTACGGCGTACCGCTGGACGACCTGGTCGGTGCCCCCGAGGTGGGGGATCCCCGGGTCCGGCTGACGCCCCACCCGCTGCCGAGCGGCGGTACGTTCGTCCCGCTGACCCGTACCCCGGGCCCGCTCCAGGCGTACAAGATGATCATCACCGATCGGGGCTCCGAGCCCGCACACCGCACGCACGAGGGCTACGAGTGGCTCTACGTCCTCACCGGCCGGCTGCGCCTCGTCCTCGCCGAGCACGACCTCGTCCTCGGCCCCGGAGAGGTCGCCGAGTTCGACACCCGGCTGCCCCACTGGTTCACCAGCGCGGACGGCCGGCCCGTGGAGATCCTGAGCCTGTTCGGGAGGCAGGGCGAGCGGATGCACGTCCGGGCGAAGCCGCGGTAGCGGCCCTGGCGTGACGGTAGGGTGCTGGCCCGTGACCACCGCATGGGACACCATCAGCGCGCTCGCCGACCGCTTCGACGCCTCGGACGCCGAGCAGGGGCTACGGCCCGAGGAAAGCCACGTCCTGCAAGTGCTCAAGATCGGTGAGGAGTTCGGCGAAGCCGCCCAGGCGGTGATCGGCGCCAAGGGCACCAACCCGCGCAAGGGGCACTCCCACAGCTGGGAGGACGTCCACGACGAGGTGTGCGACGTCATCATCACCGGCATGGTCGCCCTCGCGCGCATGCGCCCCGACGCGGCGGAGTACTTCGCAGGCCAACTGCGGCTGAAGGCCGGCAAGTTCCTCCCGCCCGGCGAACGGCACGACCGCTGATCCGCAACCGATCCGTCAACTGGCCTGAACACGCCGGTGAATCCCTCTAGGGTGCGCCCGTACGGTCACACCGCGCACCGCACACCGAACTTGGGGGGTTCATGCGTAGATCCCGAGGGCTCGCGTCCGCCGTCGCCCTGTCCCTGGCCGCCACCGGAGCCGGGCTCGGCCTCGGTCTGGTCCCGCAGGCCGCGGCCGTCACCCCGCCCGTGGCCTTCACCGCCGACGCGCTGTCGACCTGGCAGCCCAACGGCGTGGTGTGGGCCCTCGCGGAGGCCGCCGGCCAGGTCTTCGTCGGCGGCACCTTCTCCGCCGTTCGCCCGCCCGCGGGCGGCGCCGGGAGCGAGCGGTCGGCCGTGAACTTCGCCGCGCTCGACGCCGCGACGGGCGCCCCGACCTCCTGCACGCTGTCCTTCACCGTCGCCTCGGGCACCGCCACCGTCCGCGCGCTGGCCCTCTCGCCGGACAAGAAGACCCTCTACGCGGGCGGCTACTTCGGCGCCGTCAACGGCACCGCCGTCTCCAGCCTCGCCGCCGTGGACGTGGCGAGCTGCACGGTGAAGACGGACTTCCGCCCCGCCTTCGGGGCCACCGTCCGGGCCCTCGCCGTCACGGACGACACCGTCTACGCGGGCGGCGACTTCCTCACCGTCGCCGGGCAGTCGCGGCAGCGCTTCGCCGCGGTCGGCGCGGCCGACGGCGCTCTGAGGCCCTTCACCGCCGACGCGGACGAGCCCGGGCGCGCCATCGAGGTCACACCGGCGGGCGACCGCGTCCTGCTCGGCGGCGACTTCTTCACGGTCAACGGTACGAACACCCACGCGCTGGCCGTCGTGGACGCGACGAGCGGCGCCCTCACCACGGCCTACCCCGGCTTCATCGAGACCAACTCGGTCGTCAAGGACATCGCGACCGACGCGACCGGCTTCTACACGGCCAACGAGGGCACCGGCGGCGGCGTCTTCGACGGCCGGATCGCCCTCGACCTCGGCAGCTTCGGCCAGCGCTGGCGCGACACCTGCCTCGGCGCGACCCAGGCCGTGCTGCCCTACCAGAACGTGCTCTACAGCGCCTCGCACGCGCACGACTGCTCCAGCGTCGGCGAGTTCCCCGACGGCCAGCGCCACCACCTGCTCGCCCAGCCCACCACCGGCACCGGCAAGCTCGGCTGGGCCCCCGACACCAACGACGGCATCGGCGAGGGCATCGGCCCGCGCGTGATGACCGTCGGCTCCAAGGGCGGCGTCCAGTACCTGTGGGTCGGCGGGGAGTTCACCACCGTCAACGGCGCGGCGCAGCAGAGCCTGACGCGCTTCGCCTCCACCGGGGACACCGGGGCGCCGACCGTTCCCGTCGCGAGCGCGGTCAGCTTCGCACCCGGCGAGGTGCAGGTCCGCTGGCGCACCAGCCTCGACCTCGACGACAGCGCCCTGACCTATCGGATCTACCGCAACGGCGCGGCCACGCCCCTCGCGACGGTCACCGCCGACTCGCTGTTCTTCAAGCGCCCGCAGGCCTCCTGGACCGACACGACGGTCACCGCCGGCCAGTCCTACACCTACCGGGTGACGGCCACCGACGCGGCCGGGAACACCAGCGCCCCGTCGGCCACCGCGAGCGTCACCGTACCGGCCAAGGCGGACGCCTACCCGAACCAGGTCCGCGCCGACGGAGCCCGGCAGCACTGGCGCTACGACGAGTCCGCCCTGCCCTCCGTCGCCGACTCCTCCGTCTCGGGCAACCAGAGCGGCGTCCACCTGAACGCCCCCGCCCTGCGCCAGAGCCCCGGAGCGGTCTCCGGGGCGAGCACGGCCATCGGCTTCAACGGCACGGACACCCAGGTCTACGGGGACGAGCGGCAGACGGTGGGCAGCACCTACACCATCGAGACCTGGTTCAAGACGGACACCACCCGGGGAGGCAAGATCTTCGGCTTCGGCAACAACCAGGCCCGCGGCAGCAATCAGTACGACAAGCACATCTACATGACCGACGACGGCCGGCTCGTCTACGGCGTCTACACCGGAGCCACCCGCACCCTCACCACCACCGGCAGCTACAACGACAACGCCTGGCACCACGTCGTCGCCACCCAGGGCCCCGGCGGCATGACCCTCTACGTGGACGGCGCCCAGAAGGGCACCCTGGCCGTCACCACGCACGAGAACTTCTCCGGCTACTGGCACGCCGGCGGCGACAGCCTCGGCGGCTGGCCCGACCGCCCGACGAGCGAGTACTGGGCCGGCCGGCTCGACGAGACGGCCGTCTACCCGACCGTCCTGAGCGCGGCGCAGGTGCAGAACCACCACGCCCTCGCCACCGCCCCCGCCGACCAGGTGGTCCAGGTGACCGCGGCGGAGGACACGTACGCCAACGCGGGAGCACCCGGCACCAATTACGGAACCTCCAGCTCGCTCGCCGTGCGCGGCAGCTCCTTCTACGCGAGCTACCTGCGCTTCGACCTGCCGGCCGCGCCCGCCGGGACGGTGCTCAAGTCGGCCGTCCTGAGCGTGAAGACCAGCACCATGAGCGGGGCCGGAACGACGGACACCGTCTCGGTGCTCCCGGTCACCGGGGCGTGGACCGAGACCGGCACCACCTACACCAACCGCCCGGCGCTGGGCGGACCGGCCCTCGGGGCCTTCGCCGGGATCCCGGACGGCTCCGCGGTGCACACCGCCCCGCTGACCACCGCGACCGTCGCCGCGGCCCTCGGCGGCGGCTACGGCCTGGCGCTCAGCAGCACCGGCACCGACGCCCTGTGGCTGTGGTCCTCGGAGGCCCAGGCCGGCGAGGGCACGCCGCGGCTGACGCTGACCTTCGGCGCACCGTGACCGCGCGCGCGGCTGCGTACGGGCTCACGCCGAGCCGATAGTGCCGCCGCCCGGGCCGCCGCCGGACTCCCAGCGGACCTCACCGTCCTGGCGGTGCCCGGTCCGCCGGAGCCCGCAGGCGGCGGCCACGGCGGCGGAGGCGGCGTGCTCCGGGTGGACGTGCGCGACCAGGCGGCCGACGGGCAGCCCCCGCAGCCAGCCGGCGAGCGCCCGGGCGGCCTCGGTCGCGAAACCGCGGCCCTGCCAAGGGGAACCGACGACCCAGGCCAGCTCGGCGAGACCCCGTGCGGGGGTGACCGTGGCCTGGACGGTTCCGATGAGCTCCCGCCCGGCGCGCAGCCGAACAACCCAGTTGCACCAGACCGCCGAGGGGTCGGGCGACCCGGCGGCGAGCCGCTCGTACCGGGCGCGCAGCGCGTCGGGCGACAGGGGCTCGCCGCCGATGAACGCGTGCAGGGCCGGATCGGCCAGGACGAGGGCCATCTCGTCCGCGTGCGAAGGGTGCAGCGGTACGAGATCCAGCCGGTCGGTGGCGAGGACCACGGGCCGGATCGCGGTCGCCGCCACCGGCGGGGGCGCGGGAACGCGGACCTTGGCGGCCGCCCCCGGGCGCGGGACGCCGTCCACGGCCAGGCAGATCCCGAACACCCGGTCGTGGCCGGCCCAGCCGTTGACGCGGCCCCGGTTGTTGCTGATCCGCACGCGCCGGCGCGGCCCGTCGACCGCCGAGACCAGGTGCAGGTACACCGTTCCCGAGACGCGGACCAGGACGATGTCGCCGACCTCCAGGAGCGCCGGGTCCACCGGTGCGACCGACACCTTCTGGCGGCTGCGCACGAGCGGCACCATCGAGTCGCCGACCGGCCGGAATTCCACCTTCTCGCCCCGGCCGAGCCGGTCCGCCATCGCTTCGAGCATGCCCATCCGGAGAGTCTGCCGGGCGCGGTGCGCGGCGGGCCAGCGGATTTGGCTCCGGGCCGGGCCCGTCAGCGCGGCGGCTCCACCTCCAGGAACCGGCGGCGGCGCGGGCCCCGGTACAGCAGGCACACCCAGCCGGCGCGTTCCAGCGCTGCCGCGCAGTCGGCCAGCCGCGCCTGCTCCTCCTCGGCCGCGCTAGACCCGGGCGGGCCGAGCCAGGTCACCTCCGCCAGCCGCGGCTCCGCTCCGGCCGCCACCCGGTAGCCCGTACCCGTCCGCCGGCCCTCCGCGTCCAGCGCCGACGGGGGAATGCCGGCCGCCTCCAGTACGAGGGCCACCGCGCGCGGGGGCTGCCGCACCTCCCACGGCGCGGGAACCGCCGCGCCCGCCGGGCCGTTGACCAGACGGCGGATCTGGAGCAGCCCCTCGAAGGCCGTGGCCACCTCGGCAGCCCGCCCCGGCGAAGCCGTCCCCGGCCCGTCGCCGGTCGCCGGCTCGAAACCCTGCCCCGGTACCGCCATCACCCACCACCCCCGCACCCGCCGCGCACCCGTCTGAGTACCTCGTGCCCAACGGCCTGAGTATCCGCCCCGATTCCCCGCCGCGCCCACGCTGGTCGAATGGGGCCATGACCACCGAGACCCCCCGCGGCACGACGAACACCGCGCTCCGGCCGCACCTCCAGCACGTGACCACCGCCGGGACGGCCCTGGCCGTGGCCCTGGTCCCGCTCGTGGTCGGGGTCCTCGTCGCCAAGGGCATGGGCGCCGACCCGATGACCCCGGTCAACGCCCTGATCACCCGCGGCGGCCACTGCACCGGACTGCCGCGCGCCGAGTGGCGGCGCCGCGGCCGCGCCACCATGTGCCGGCTGCGCACGGCCCGCCGCGCGGCCGCCCCGCGCCTCAGGCGGGCGGCTCCCGCGACCCGGTGACCCACCCGCCGGTCAGCGCCCGTACTGCCGCAGGCACAGGTCGACGATCGACGGCGGTACCGCGCCCTCCGCGGCCGCGCACAGCCCGTCCACCCGCGCCGGGTCCGCGGGCGGCACGGGTGTGCGGCGCGGACGGCCGGACGCGGGCCCCGGCGTCCGCGCCCGCCGGGGGAGGGCCGGCAGGTTCCCCAAGGGGAGCGACACCGGCGCATCGGGCGCGGCCACGGGCGGTACGGGACCACGCGCGGGCCCGGTGACCGGGCCGGGCACCGGCTCGGCGGGGCCGACGGAGACACAGCCGGCGCTCGCGAGGAGCGCGACGAGGGACAGGGGCAGGGCCCGGCGCAGCTGCATCCGACCACCTTGCCGCACCGCGCGGTGGGCCCGGTCCGCTGCCTCACGCGTCCGAGTGAAGCGGGCCGACCGGAAGGGCTGGGAATTAGTGGGGCGGCCGGGGATATTGGAACGGCAGTACGGACGGCAGGGGAGGCGCGACCCCCGGAGCCCCGTGCCGCCGAGTCCTGCCCGCCGAACGCCCGTACGGAGTACCGATCGATGACCGCAGCTGCCGCGCCCGGCGACCCCGCTTCCCTGCCCGACCTGGATACTCCCCCCGCCACCGGGAAGATTTCCGCCCCCGTACCTCCCTCCGCTCCCTGGAAGGGCTGGGCGGCCGTGTGCGCCGTCGCGCTCGGGATCTTCTGCCTGATCACCTCCGAGCTGCTGCCCGTCGGCCTGCTCACCCCCGTCGGCGCCGACCTCGAGGTCTCCGACGGCACCGCCGGGCTGATGGTCACCGTGCCCGGCCTCGTCGCCGGCTTCTGCGCCCCGCTCGTCACCGTCGGCGCCGGCCGGCTCGACCGGCGGCATGTGCTCTGCGTGCTCATCGCCCTGATGGCCGCCGCCAACCTCGCCGCCGCCCTCGCCCCGAACTTCGCCGTCGTCCTCGCGGCCCGACTGCTCGTCGGCGT
Organism: Streptomyces sp. NPDC091371; assembly: GCF_040684275.1. Classification (NCBI taxonomy): domain Bacteria; kingdom Bacillati; phylum Actinomycetota; class Actinomycetes; order Kitasatosporales; family Streptomycetaceae; genus Streptomyces; species Streptomyces sp. NPDC091371. Next base: position 33,030 of record NZ_JBFBFP010000030.1, on the reverse strand, counting down.
CAGCGTCGGCGGGTTCTGGGCCATCGCCGGCGGGCTCGCCGTACGCCTCGTACCCGAGCGCCACGTCGGCCGGGCGACCGCCCTCGTCTTCGGCGGCGTCCCCACCGCCTCCGTGCTCGGCGTTCCCGTCGGCACCCTGCTCGGCGAGTACGGCGGCTGGCGCACCGCCTTCGCGGCAGTCGGGGCGCTCGGCCTGGTCACGCTCACGGCACTGCTCCTGCTGCTGCCGCCGCTGCCGCCGACCCGGCACGTCAGCTTCCCCGAACTGCCCGCCCTGCTCCGCCGCAACCGCGAGGTCCGCGCGGGCGTGCTCGTCACCTTCCTCGTGGTGACCGGGCAGTTCGCCGCCTACACGTTCGTCCGGCCGATCCTCCAGGACGTCTCCGGCATCGACGCCGGGTACGTCAGCACGCTCCTGCTCGGCTACGGCGTCGCGGGGGTCGTCGGCAACTTCCTGGCCGGGTCGCGCGACGCGTACCGGGCCCTGCTCGTGATCAGCGCCTTCCTCGCCGTGATCCTCGCACTCATCGCGGTGCTCCCCGGAGCGGTCGCCGGAACCACCCTGCTGCTCGCCTGGGGGCTCGTGTACGGAGGGGTCTCGGTGAGCGTGCAGAGCTGGATGATCAAGGCGGCGCCGACCGCCGCGGAGGCCGCCTCCTCGCTGATGGTGGCCATGTTCAACTTCGCGATAGCGGCCGGAGCCCTGTTCGGCGGCCTCGCGGTCGACGGCCTCTCCGCCCCCGCCGCCCCCCTCGGCGGAGCCGCCCTGATGCTGCTGGCCGCCGTCACCGTCTGGGCCACGGCGATCCGGCGCCGACCCGACAGAGGGGATGCGCCGGGGCAGATCGGACACCCGGCTTGACCGGGCCCGCCCTGGAGGGAAAGAGTGCGCCGATCACCGCTTGATCCGCACTTCGGAGACCCGCAGATGTCCAGACCCGTGCCCGTCCGCTCATCGCACGCACCGGCCACCCTCGGCGGTCCCCGCGCACTCGCGGCGCCCGGAACGGCCCCGGCCGCCGGCGCGACCGCCCCGGCCCCGGCCGCCCGGCGGCGCGGGGCCTGACCGGCCGGGTGGGGGCCGGCACCGCACCGCCGCGCCGGCCCCCGTCCCCCGCCGGGAGACATCCATGTCCCACGACCCCGATGAGAGCGGCGCCGCCCCCGACGACCGCCCGTACGCCCACCCGTACGTGACGCCTTTCCCGGGCGGGCCGGCACGCCCGTCGACACCCGCCTGGCCGCACACGGGACCGGCCTCCCAGCCGTTCCCGGACCCGTACGAGGACCCGTACGCCTACCTGGACCCGGACCCCCTGCCGGCCCGCGAGGCCGTTCCCGGACGGGCCCCCGCCGGGGCTCCGGGCGACGGGCACCGCCGGGAGCGCCGGGGCGCCGACCCGCTCACGGTCGCTGTCCTCACCCTGGTCGGGCTCGCCGCGGCGGGGGGCCTGGTGTTCCTGCTGACCGGCTCCGATGAGCCGGAACAGCCCCGGGCCAAGGCGCCCTCGGGGCTGTCCGTGCCGGGGCTCCCGGGGCGCGGCGCGGCGGAGGAGGAGTCGGCCGGCCCGACCGCACGGCCGTCCACGACCGCCTCGCCACGGCCCTCGGCGTCGGCCACGAGCCAGTCCCCGAAGCCGACGCCGTCCGCGAGCCCGTCGAGCGCCAAGGCGGCGCCACCCGCCGCGACCCTGCGCACGGGGGACAAGGGCCCGCAGGTGCGCGCCCTCCAGGAGCTGCTGGTCGCGCAGGGATTCACGTACGTCTCCGTCAGCGGCGTCTACGACGGCCAGACCAAGCGCGGCGTCACCCAGCTCCAGCGCGACCGGGGCATCCAGGGCGACCCCCAGGGCGTCTACGGCCCGGCCACGCAGGCGGCGCTGGAATAGGCCCTACACCGAACCGGCGGCCGTCCGGATGAGGTCGAGGACGGCCTCGGGCTGCGAGAGCATGGGGACGTGGGCGGACGCGACCTCGGCGACCGTGGCGCCCATGCGCTGGGCCCCGAACCGCTGCAGCTCGGGGTTGACGGCGTGGTCCTGCGTGGTGATCAGGAACCAGCTGGGCTTGGACCGCCAGGCGGGGGTGCCCATCGTGGAACCCAGGACTTCCGCGGGCGGAGCGACCTGGGTCGCCCACACCAGCTGCTGCTCCGCCTCCGGCAGGTCACCGCAGAAGTCGGAGATGCCGTCGCGGGAGATCCAGATGCGTCCGTCCTCGGTGTCGAGGTGGGAGAACAGCGGCGGCGCGTCGAATTTGCCGATCAGTTCCTGCGGTGTCTCGCCGGCATCCGGGCCCAGGGCGGCGATGTAGACGAGCCCGGCGACCCGCTCGTCGGTGCCGGCGGCGGTGATGACGTAGCCGCCCCAGGAGTGCCCGACCAGGATGGCCGGGCTGCTGACCCGGGCGAGCGCGCGGTGGACGGCGTCGACGTCTCCGTCCAGGGAGTCCAGGCTGTTCTGCGCCGACACCACCTCGTGCCCTTCGCGCTGGAGGGCGGGGATCAGCTTGCTGTAGCAGGAGCCGTCGGCCCACAGGCCGTGGGCGAAGACGATGCTCGGTCTGGTCGGCGACATCGGCGGTTTTCCTCCAGAGGGGAGCGCGGACCGCGGGTCCACAGGTGGCACTCGGCCATCCAGAGTCCACATCGGTGCCCGGGGCGGCGCATCCCGGCGGACCCACCCGGGTCAGCGCCCGCCGGCGACCCGCAGCACCGTTCCCGTCGCGTACGAGGCGTCGGGGGACAGCAGCCACGCGATCGCCCCGGCGATCTCCTCCGGCTGTCCCGGCCGCCCGAGCGGGATGCCGGCCGCGGCACGGGCCGGGCGGTCGGGGTCGCCCATCGCCGCGTGCATGTCGGTCTCGATGATGCCGGGGGCCACCGCGTTGACCCGGATCCCGTCAGGGCCCAGCTCCTTGGAGAGGCCCACCGTGAGCGCGTCGGTGGCGGCCTTCGTCGCCGCGTAGTGGACGTAGTCTCCCGGGCTGCCGAGGGTGGCGGCCGCCGAGGAGACGTTCACGATGGCCCCGCCGCCCGATTCCGCCATGTCCCGGGCGGCCCGGCGGCAGCACAGCAGGTACCCGAGCAGGTTCACCTCGACGACCCGTCGCAGGTCCTCGGTCCTGGCGTCCGCGAGCCGGCCCAGCGGGCCCGTCACCCCGGCGTTGTTGACGAGGCCGGTCACCGTGCCGAGTTCGGCACGGGCGACGTCGAACAGCCGATCGACGCCCTGCTCCTCGGCGGTGTCACCGCGTACGGTCACGCACCGCGCGCCCGTGGCCCGTACGCGCTCGGCGACGGCCTCGGCGGCCGCCACGTCACGGACATAGCCCAGTGCGAGGTCGTGCCCGTCGGCGGCCAGCCGCAGACAGGTCGCCGCACCGATGCCCCTGCTGCCGCCGGTGACGACGGTGACCGGACGACGTGACACGAGAGCCTCCTGCATGACGTGGACGACCGGGAAGGCTAACACCCCGATTTCCGCTGGACCAGCGGAAATCGGAGCACCGAAGGTAGGGGCACGAAACACCCGTACGAGGAGCCGCCCATGTCGACTTTGCGAGTCACCGCCGAAGAGCTGACCGTCCACGAGCACCCGAACGCCGACGCGTTGGAGCTGGCCCAGGTGGGCCTCTACCGCGCCGTCATCGCCAAGGGCGCCTACCGGACAGGTGAGTTCGCACTGTACATACCCGAACAGGCCGTGCTGCCCGCCGCGCTGATCGAGGAGCTCGGCCTGACCGGCAGGCTCGCCGGCAGCTCCGCCGACCGCGTCAAAGCCGTCCGGCTGCGCGGCGAGCTCTCCCAGGGCCTGGTGTGCCGGCCGCGCGCGCTCGCCGACGTCGACCTGGCGCGGGCGGCCGAGGAGGGCACGGACTTCGCGGAGCTGCTCGGCATCACCAAATGGGCTCCGCCGATACCCACCAGCATGGACGGGGAAGTCGAAGCCGCCCCCGACCTGCTGCCCTGGGTCGACATCGAGAACCTCCAGCGCTATCCGCACATCTTCGAGGAGGGCGAGCCGGTCGTCCTCACCGAGAAACTGCACGGCACCGCCTGTCTGTTCACGTACGTCGCCGAGGGCGAGCGGAGCCTGGTCACCTCCAAGGGGTTCGGCTCGAAGGGGCTGGCCCTCAAGGAGGAGGAGCGCAACCTCTACTGGCGGGCCGTACGCGGCCACGACGTACCCGCCGTCGCCGCGAAGCTCGCCGCCCGGCTCGGCGCGAGCAGGGTCGGCATCTTCGGCGAGGTGTACGGGGCGGGGGTCCAGGACCTCGCCTACGGAACGGACGTGCGCACCGCCGACACCCCGCCCGGCTACGCCGTCTTCGACGTGTCGGCCGAGATCGACGGGCAGGTCCGGTGGCTGGACCCGGCCGAGGTGCTGGGGGACGGCGAACTGCCGCTGGTGCCACGGCTGTACGAGGGCCCGTACGGACTCGACACCGTCCTGGAGCTGGCGACCGGCCGCGAGACCGTGTCCGGGAAGACCCTGCACCTGCGCGAGGGCGTCGTCATCCGGCCCGCGACCGAGCGGTACAGCCCGGTCGTCGGCGGCCGCGCCATCGCCAAGGCGGTCAGCCCGGCGTACCTGACCCGCAAGGGCGGCACCGAGTACGAGTGACACGCCCCCGCCGCCTCGTGGGGCGCACCCGCCATCCGTGGTGGGATGGCCCCGGGGCGGGGGTCCACCCAGTACACGGAGAGGTCGGGTACATGTCCCAGGACACCATGCGGGCGATGGCGTACGAGACGTACGGCGGGACGGAGGTGCTCACCGAGACCCGGCTCCCCCTGCCCAAGGTCGCGCCGGGCGAAGTCCTCGTCCGCGTGAAATGCGCGGCGGTCAACCCCGTCGACTGGAAGATCATGGCGGGCGGGCTGGACGGCCTCATGGACGCCGTGTTCCCCGTGGTCCCGGGCTGGGACGTGTCCGGGACCGTCGAGCGGGTGGGCATCGACGCCCCCGAATGCGCCGAGGGGGACGAGGTGTTCGCGTACGCCCGCAAGGACTACGTGCACGGCGGGACCTTCGCGGAGTTCGTGTCGGTGCCCGTACGGACCCTGGCGCACAAGCCCGCCTCGCTCGGCTGGGCCGAGGCCGCCGCGCTCCCGCTCGCCGGACTCACCGCCTACCAGGTGCTCACGCGCCTCGGCACCGGCAAGGGCGACACCGTCCTCATCCACGGCGCGGCCGGCGGGGTCGGCTCCTTCGCCGTGCAGATCGCCCGCTCGCTGGGCGCCCGGGTCATCGGGACGGCCTCCCCGCGCAACCACGACCGGGTCCGCGACCTCGGCGCCGAACCCGTGGAGTACGGGGACGGCCTCGCCGACCGGGTACGGGCCCTCGTGCCCGACGGCCCCACGGTCGTGGCGGACTTCGTCGGCGGGGTCCTCGGCGTCACCCGGGACGTCCTGCACGACGACGGCCGGCACGCCTCCATCGCGGACCCCACCGTGACCGGCGCCGGGGGCGAATGGATGTGGGTCCGCCCGGTCGGCAGCGACCTGGCCGAACTGGGCCGACTCGCCGACACCGGGCAGCTGACGGTACCGGTCGCGAAAACCTTCCCCCTGGCGGAACTGGCGGCGGCCTTCGAACTGAGCCAGGGCGGCCACACGGCGGGCAAGATCGTCATCGAGCTCTGAGCCGTGGCCGGCTCCGCCGGCGTTCGAGGCGCCCTCTCCCCAGCCCCGTCGGCGCCATTTCAGCCCGTCCGGCGTTTGAGGACCGGGGTCTGGGGCGGAGCCCCCCCCACGCGGCGGAGCCGCATATTCGGTACGCCGGGAACGGGCGGGGCGGGGGAAGGCCCCGCGCAGCGGCCCCACCCGCGGCCCGCACACAGGGGCCCGCCGGGGCCGGGCGCGCGCCGGGGCGTCTCCTCGGGCGTCGAACGTTTCCAGGGGCCGGAGGGCCGAGCGCGGCCCAGTTCGACGCCCTGCGGGGACACCCCGGCACACACCCGACCCCGGCGGTGCGGCGTCTCCGACCGGGCGGGGCGGGCCCGGACTCCGCCGTGCCGGTTCCGACGGGGTCGGGTGGGCGGTGGGGCGTCCCCGCAGGGCTCCGAACTGGGCCGCCCTCGGCCCACCGACCCCTGGAAACGTTCGGAGCCCGAGGAGACGTCCCGGCGACCGCCCGGCCCCGGCGGAACCACCCCCGACCCCGCCCCGCTCCGGCTGGGCCGCCTCACCCCAGGTCCGGGACCCCGCCGCCCGGCACGAGCGCGACGTCGACCCCCGGCAGCCCCCGCGTCCACGGCGCGGACACTTCGGCGAGCAGGGCCGCGTCCGGGGGCGTACGGCCGAGCCCGATCGCGTAGCGGGCCAGGCCCGCACCGCACTCGAACGGCCGGGGCCACGCGTGCGCCTCCGCGACCCCCGCCTCCTCCAGCGCGCCCAGCAGCGCCCGCATCCTGCCCCGCATCCGGCCCAGCGTCTCCTCGAACTTCGAGCCGGGAGCGGTCCGTACGGTCACCACCGCCCACGCCGCGTGCCTGCGGTGCAGCGGCGGTGCGGCTCCGGTGGGCGCGGAGGCGTCGCCGGCGAGCAGCTCCCACGCCTCGTACAGCTCCCGGACCAGCAGCTCCCGCATGCCCGGGCCCACCTGGGCCGTACAGCTGCGCACCGGAGGGGACGGCGTGAGCACCGTGACCGGGTCCGCCGACGCGACGGGGCCGGACAGGGCGACGGGCTCGCGCCAGTCCCAGGCGGCCCAGGTGCCGAAGAACTCCAGGAGCAGGCCGGCGGGGGAGCGGTCGGGGGCCTCCCGGACCGTGCGGGCCGCCAGCACCGACCAGGCCAGCCCCGGCAGCCCGCCGAACGGCGCCGAGTCCAGACCCCGCGCCCGCGCCCACGCCTTCACCCGCCGCGCCAGCCCGGCGAACGCCGCATGCTCCGCGCCCACGTAGGCCCGTATCGCATCGGCGTCGCTCACCGCGCCGAGCGCGACGGCCGCCGCGTCCGCAGCCGCGTCCGCAGCCGCGTCCGGGCCGGTGGCCACGGCCACCAGGTCCACGTCCAGCGCCCCGACGCGGAACCGCAGCCCCGGCACCCGAGCCCCCGTGACCTCCCGCAGCCGCCGCGCCTCCGGCAGCGCCGCGGCCACCCGCTCCCGCAGCTCGGCGACGTCCGCCGCCCCCGGCAGGACCGCCACCAGGTCAAGGTCCGCCTCCGGCAGCGCGCAGCCCATCCGCCGCGACCCGGCCACCTGCAACTCCACGCCGCCCGCGCCGCCCAGCGCGCCCCGCAGCCGCTCCGTCACCGACTCGGCGTGGCCCTCGGGCACCGCCGCGCGCCCGGCCCCGTACCCCGCCTCCGGCATCCACCGCACCGCACCGGTCCCCAGCGCAACGGTGGCCCGCACCCGCATCGGCCCGTCCCCGCGCCGCGAGAGCACGGCCAGCTCCCCGACCCGCGCGGACGTCCCGCCGCCGATCCGCGCCGCGAACTCCCCGGCGGCCCGCCGGGGATCCCGGCTGCGGCCCAGCGTCAGGTGCGGGGTGTAGCCCTCGGCGCGGCCGCGGCACCCCGGGAACCGCTCCGCCAGGGCGCGCCGCAGCTCCTGCCACGGCGTGTCACCGGCCGCGGCGGGGTCCAGCCACAGGGTGGCGTCCTCGCGGTGTCCGAACTCGTACACGCCCTCCAGCCGGGCGTCGAACGGGCCGGTCGCCGCGGCGACTTCGGAGAGCAGCGGCAGCGCCCCGGCGAACGAGGACTCCGGCACGAAGCCGAACAGCAGGTTCACGTGTGCGGGCCAGCGCCCGACCTGCGGATCAAGCTCGCGCCGCAACTCATCCACAGCACCGGGGAGTTCCGGCGGCAGCCAGGCCACCGCCGTCCGCGCCGTGGCCGGTTCGTCGAGCCGCGCCGGCCCGCCCTCCGGCGTCCCGAACTCCAGCGTCGCCTCCACCCCGAAGTGGTCGGAGGCGAACAGGCCCTCGGCGTTGGGCGTGTCGCCGCGCAGCGCCGCCCACGTCACCCGGCCGCAGGCCGGCCGCAGCAGGATCCGGTCCAGCCGGGACGCCCTCCCGGTCAGGGAGCCCACGGCGGCGAGGGGATTGGCCGCCGGGTCAAAGGTCGGCGTGTCGTCCGCCGCCCCGTGTACGTCGTTCCACGCGTCCCGCATGCCGAGCGCGGCCCCGGGCCCCTCGGCGCCGGAGCGCCCGTCGTTGAAGTCGCCCAGCAGTGCCACGCCGGCCTCGATGCCGCCCAAACCCTCGGCGAGCCGGGCCAGTTCGGCCTCCCGCCGGAGGTCCCCGCGCTCGGTGTGGTCACTGGTGAGGTGGGTCGCGGCGACCACCAACGGGCCGCCGGCAGTGTCCACCGTCACGGCGGTGACCGCCTTGTGCGGGCCCAGGACGTGCAGCCCCGCCTCCCGCACGGGCAGCCGGCTCAGCACCAGCAGCCCGCACTCGGCGACGTCCCGGCCGCGCGGATCCGTGGCGACGGTGTACCCGGCGCGCACCCACTCCGCGGCCAGCAGCATGCGCAGCAGCTCCGGCTCGACCTCCTGGAGCGCGATGACATCGGCATCGGCGGCCGCCAGCTCGGCCAGCAGCAGCGGCCTGCGCCGGGCGGTGGCGATGAGCGGGGCGTCGTAGCGGTCCCAGAGCGTGTTCCAGGTGAGCAGCCGCACGACGGCGGGGGAGTCCGCCGCGCTCCGGGTCCGGGCCTCGGCCGGGCGCCAGGCCCCGTCACCCGCCGGATCCCACGCGTGCGGGGTGCGGGCGGTGAAGAACGGTGCCCGCAGCAGGCGGGGATCACGGACCCGGCCCGCCCCGGTGACGTCGATCCGGTCCACGCCGGAGGCCCGGTCCCAGACCAGCTCTCCGTCCGCCTCGACGAACAGCACCCGGTGCCAGGGGATGTCCCCGCCGGGCACGAAGGACGGCAGCGGAACCCGCTTCGGCGCGGCCCCCCGCTGGAGCAGCCCGAGCACGAACCGCGCCGGGTCGAACCGGGGGTCCCAGCGGACCTGGTGGTACAGCTGCTCGCTGGTGCGCATCAACGCTCCCCGTGTGCCGTGGCCGGGCCGCCCGCGAGGCAGCCCGCCGTGTCCTCGACGTCCCCGCCCGCGCCGACGTACCACGTACGGTGTGCCTGGCCGGCGTACGGCGGGCTGAACCGGCGCAGCTGCGAGGTGAGCACCTGCGGCGGCACCGGATGCGGGCGCACGGAGTTGCGGCGCGTCAGCTCCCCTTCGTCGACGAGCACCACGGCGTGCGTCACCAGCGCGTCGCGACGCCGGGCCACCGAGCCGGCCAGGCTCCGCTGCCGGTCGGTGAGCGAGGTGGCGTCCCACACGACCGTGCCGCCCCGGGCCAGCGCCGAGTCGAGCCGGTCCAAGCCCTCGCCCAGCACCTCCGCGTTGGCCCGCTGGTCGGCGCGGGACCCCCGGGCGGTGCGCAGGTCGTCGAGGGAGACGTAGGCGTCCACGCCGGGCAGGGCGCGGCCGAAGGTGCTCTTCCCGCTGCCCGACGGGCCGCTGAGCTGCACGAGCCGGGGGTACGCCCCCTCGCGCCACCGCCACGTGGCCGCCACCGCCTCCTCGACGACGATGCAGCTCACACCGGGACCCCAGCCGAGGCGTTGGCCCGCGATCCTGCCCTCCGCGAACGCCCGCCGGGCCTCCGCCCAGCAGCGGTCGGCCGCGTCCGCGTCCAGCCCTGCGAAGGGCTCGCGCAGCGCGGCGCGCAAGGCCTCCAGCGGATCCTGGCCGCCGACCAGCCCCGCCTCCTCGGCGCACAGCGCGGACCACTCCACGCACTCCCGCGCCTCCGTTTCCGAGGCCAGCGCCCCGGCGAGCGCGTGCAGCACCCCGAGGTCGGCCGCGGCGGCCATCCGGACCAGCCCGGCCCGCCGCTCCTCGTCCGGGAACGGCCGCTGGAGGTACGGGTACAGCCCCACCAGGTCGCCCACCCGCCGGGCGAGCCGCATCCCGAGGGGGCCCGTCGCGAGCCGCGCCATGATCCGGGCCCGCGGCTCCCGGTGCAGCACGGCGGCCAGCACCCCGGCCAGCCGGTCGTCCCCGGTCCGCCCCAGCCCGTCCAGCCGGGCGGCGGTCTCGGCCACCTCGTCCGCATCGGAAGACCCTGCCATCCCCACCGCGGCGGACAGCCCCGCCACATCGGCCTCGGCCCCCGAGCGCACCGCCCACAACGGGGCCGTCGGCCCCAGCCCGTTCGGCACCACCTGCGCGTACATCCAGTGCGTATCGGTCTGGACGTGGCCGCCGCGCACCCACTTGGCCACGCACCGCCCGAAGTCCTCGCGAGCGAAGCCGTCCGCGGTCCGTACGACGTACCCCTCCTGCCGCGCGGTATCGAGCCGCAGCTTGCGCAGCGCGCGCGCGTCGAAGACGCCCCGCCACAGCACGCGCGGCACGGGCACGCCCAGGTCCCGCAGGAACCGTACGGTCCGGTCCCAGTCCAGGCAGTGGTCCCCGTCCCACACGGAGAACCCGTAGAACCAGCTGTCGAGGTCCTCGTAGGGGATCGAGTGGCGGGCGTACAGGTTCTCCCCGCACACCCGCCAGCCGTCCGGGATCCCGGCACCGATCCGGCCCTGGAGGCCCTTGACCCAGGCCCGCGAGGGATGGTGCGCCGAGTCGAGCGAGCGCGCGTGCAGGCCGTCCGCGTACAGGGTGGTGTTCTCCCCGTCGAGCTTCTCGGTCACCACGACCTCGCGCCCGGCCAGCCCCGCGAGCCCGGTGGCCCGGACATCGTCCGCCGCCGCCCCCGGTGACCAGGGCAGGTGGGGCGTACGGGGATAGTGGGTGCGCATGGTCCGCTCCTGCTCGACGACACGTTGCCCCGTCACTGTAGGTACGCGGACCGGTCCCATCCATCGATTAACTCGAGGGACGGCGCCCCGACCAGGCCACCAGATGGTCGAGGACGGACGCGTCCGGCGCAGCACCTCGACCAGCGGACCCGTCGGGCACCCTCTAGCGGCAGAGGGCCACGATGTCCGGCGACACCGTGCCCCTGGCCGCGGCGCACAGGGGAGCCATGTCGAACGTCCGCCGCGGCGCGGGCGGCGCCTTGGCGGGGGCGGGCTTCCGCGCGCGGGGCTTCACCGGGGCCGGCTTGGCGGCCGGCTTTGGCCGCTTCGGCCGGGCGGCGGCGGGCGACGGAACCCGAGCGGGCGCGGGCGCGGGGGCTGCGGGCTCGGACTCGGGCTCGGGCGCGGCGGGCAGAGTCCCCAACGGCAAGGCGGCCACGGTCTGTTGCGGAGGCTCCGCAGGGGCGGCGGCGGGCGCCAGTCGCGGCGGGTCCGGCGGGGCGGCGGGGTGCACGGTCACGCACCCGGTGGCCATGACGAGCGCGGCAAGGGTCAGGGGCAGGGCCCGGCGCAGCTGCATCCGCCCACCCTGCCGTACCGGCCGCGCCGGAGCCGAACCCATCACCCGTACGAGTGCCCCCACCCCCTGCCGGGCTGCGCCTCAACGACCGGGGCTCCGCCCCGGCCCCCGCTCCTCAAACGCCGGAGGGGCTGGATTCCACACGCCGTACCGGGCTCCCGGCGAAGGCGCGTTGCCGCAGCCACGCCACCCCGTGGGCCGGGCCCGCCGCCTCCGGGTGCCGGGCGGAGATCACCGCCGGCAACCGCTCCCGCCCGCCGAACAGGTGCGCGCCGAGCCACGCCGCACAGCCCCCGGCCCGCCCCCGCCCAACTGGTCAGATCGGCGGCCAGCCGGCCCAGCAGGAAGGACAGCAGCGGACCCGCCACCACCGAGGCGGCCGCCACGGCGAAGGTTCGGCCGCCAGGAACTACGCGGCGAACATGCCGCGCACCGCGAGCCCGCGAACCGCGTCGACCCCGACCAGCCCGCCCCCGCCCCCGGTGCTCCCCGTAGGGGTCACGCCTCGCACGTCACGCGGTCGCGCGGCGTGTAGCGGGTCTTCATCGTCTCCCGCTTGACCTCCGAGCCGCCCTGGACGAACACGCGGTCGACGGCGACGTCGAAGCCTTCCAGCGGGGACTGCGGCTCGCACTTCGGGCCCTTGCCGGTGCGGGTGGCCGGCTGCTGGACGTTGGTCCGGGGGCCCTGCGTCGCGCGGACCTCGTCGTACTTCTTCGTGCCGAGGAAGGTGATGGTGATGGAGGTGTCGGTGGCCTGGGCCTGGATGTACAGCGCCTTCCCCGAGTCGTTGGCGAAGCGCAGGTCGAGGCTGCCCCAGGCCACGGTGGCCTCCCGGCCCTCGGGGTAGCGCTCGATGTAGAAGGAGTGCGCGCCGTACTCGACGGGCTTGACGCCCGCGAAGAACATCGCGTTGAAGACGGTGGTCGCGACGGCGGAGACCCCGCCGCCCGCCGCCTTCTCGTACTGGCCGTTGTTGATGATCAGGCCGTCGACGAAGCCGTTCTCCTTCGTGCGCTCGCCGACCGTCCGGTTGAAGCTCCACGTCTCGTCGGGCAGCACCAGCGAGCCGTTGATCAGCTCCGCGGCCCGGCCGATGTTGGTCGTGCGGTACGGGACCCGCTCGAAGTCGACGGTGAAGGAGGAGACCTTCTCCTTGATGCCCAGCGCGTCGACGGTGTCCCGGGAGAGCCGGGGGCGGACGGACTCGGTGGCGACTTCGCCGGTACGGGCGGACGCGCCGGCCCCGGTCAGCAGCGGCAGCACCGCCGCGCCCAGCGCCTGCTCGGTGATCTGCCGGCCGGGCGTGCCCTCCTCGGCGACCGTGACCCGGCCCGCGCCGTCGAGCCGCAGCCGGGCCTCGGCGGGGCCGGGGGTGGCCTGCCGCAGCGGCCCGGCGAGGGCCGGGTCGGCGAGCAGTGCTTTGGCGTCGAGGCCCGGGGTGAGCCGGCCCTGGCCGTCGTCCTTGAGGCTGAGGTGCTTGGAGAGGACGGCCGGGGTGACGGATATGCGCTTGCCCGCGACGGTGAGGGTGACGGGCGCGGACATCGCGGGCTCCGCGAACTCCCGCATGGCCCGGTCCGTCTCCTGCTGTCCGACCTTCGGCTCCGTACGGTGGACGGGCAGGGTCACCGGTCCGTCCCCGGCCCGGAGGTATCCGGCGCGCAGCGCGCCCAGCGAGCCGTCCACGTCCACGCCGATCCCGGTCACCGGGGCCACCGCCTCGGCCTTCCCCTTCTTGAAGGTGACGGCGCCCTCGCGCGCCTCGAGCCCGGCCTGCTTCCCCACGGCGCCGAGGGAGCCGCGGGCGACCGACTCGTCGAGGCGGACCGCCGGCCGCACATCGGGGTCGCCGGAGGAGAAGAGGCGGCCGATCACGGTGAGCGGGCCGGAGCCGGAGCGCGCGGCCCGGTCGGCGGTCGCGGCGGTGTCCAGGGACAGGCCGAGCGAGGCCGGCTGGACCCGCTCGGTGCGCTCGCCGACCCGCAGCGCGACGGGGGCCGCGGCGGCCGGGCCGAGCTCCCGGTCCAGGGCCCGGCGGGCCTCGGCCCGGCTCATCCCGCCTATGTCGACGCCGCGCACCTTCGTGCCCGGGGCGACGTCATCTCCGGCCAGGAGCAGCCCGGCGGCATACAGCCCGCCGAAGCCGAGGACCGCCGCGCCGCCGGCCACGCCCACGACCCCTGGCACGGACCACCGCTTTCCGGTGTCCGGCCGGGTGCCCGTACGGGTAGCGCGTCGCATGTCTCGGTCTCTCCTGCTCTCCTGGGTCCGGATACGTGGTCGGACCGGGGGTTTTCAGGCCTCCAGTCCGCCCTCGGACCATAGCAAGGTCCACATAACCAGGTAATAAGTAGGTATAGGGACGGTAAAGGGGGGCGGTGGGCCCGGGTGCGGGCGGCGCCGTAACCACGGGGCCGCGCCCGCTGTTGCACAGCCCGGCGGGCCCCCACGGTGAACGGAGTTCGGATGTCGCAGCTTTCCCGGACGGCGCAGCAGGCCGACGAGACGGAGGACCGGCCGGGAACCTGGATGACCCCCGCCGCGTACGGTGCCTCGCGCGCCGCCGTGTGGTCCGCGGCCGTCGTCCTGGTCACCGACACCGACGGCCGGGTGCTCGTCCAGAGCGTCGACTACCGCGCCGACCGGCTGCTGCCCGGCGGCGCCGTGGACGCGGGGGAGTCGCCCTCGGCGGCGGCCGCCCGCGAGATGGGGGAGGAGCTCGGTGTCGAGGGCCGCTACCCGCGCGGGCTCGCCGTGGACTGGATCCCGGCCGACACCCCGGGCTTCCCGCCCGAGATGCGGTTCCCCGGGGAGATCCTGCACGTCTACGACGGCGGCACCTGGACCCCGGAGCGCATCGACTCCGTCCGCCTCCCCGCGCAGGAGGTCACCGGCATCCACTTCGCCGAGCCCGCCGACCTGCCCGCCCTGATGGACCCGGGCGACGCCCGCCGCGCCCTGTCCGCCCTGCGCGCCCGGGTCAACGGCTCCGGCACCGCCCTGCTGGAGGACGGCCGCCCCACCGCGCCCACCGCCCTGGACCGGCTCGGCGTGCTCCGGACCCGCCGGGTCCCGCAGCGCGGCGCCTGGCATCCGGGCCCGGTCCCCGCGCACCTGCCGGTACGGGACCGCTCCGGCTGGCTGTTCGCCCCCGACGGCCGCGTCCTGGTCCTGGTCGCCCGGGCCACCGGAGCCGTCCACCTGCCGCCCCCGACGGCCGCCCCGACCGCGCTTGCCGCCCCGCTCGGCTACCGGCACGGCGACCAGGGCGCCCATGCCCGCACCGCGGCCCGCCTCACCTCCCTCCCCCCGGCGGCGGACCCCGCGTACGCCCGCCTGCTGGCCACGCCCGAACAGGTCGGCGAGCTGAGCGACTGGGGCCCGGCGGGCACCCGCGAACTGTCCGCCGTCCACACGGCCCGCACCCGCCTGGCCCTCCCCGCCCCCACCCGCACCCCCCTCACGGAACTCCCGGAGGAGGGCGTGCGCTGGTGACCGGCCGGAGCCCGCCTGTCAGTGGTGCTCCGTACCGTCGACGGCATGGGAATCATCAGCGCCTGGTCGATCACCTGTCACGAGGACTCCGTGATCGCCGATCTCACGCCGCGGCTCGCGCCGGCCATCGAGGCCGACCGCACCTGCCCGCGGGCCGGCCGCCGCTGGGCGGCCTGGCAGCGCGCCCCGCTCCCTGACCACCGCACGTGGTGGACCGGCGCCACGGCCGAACAGGCCGACGCGATCCGTTCGTTCCAGGACCTCACCGGTCCCGGGAGCCATGTCGACGACCTGTGCAACGGCATCACCGACCCCGACTTCCACATAGCGGACGACATTTGGGAGCCGGAGCCCGACCGGGAGGAGATGTTCGTGAGCGTGCGGAGCAAGGAGTACCCGGTCAGCGCCTTGTTCCATGCCATCGGCCCCGAGCGCGCCTCGCAGCTGCCCGGATGGTGCGGGAACTTCCTGCTGGCCTCCGCCGAAGTCCGCCGTGCGCTGCCGGGGGTGGAGCGGGCGCTGGGGTTCGGGCCGGGGGAGCGGGAGCGGGTGGGGCGGCGGGACTGGCTGGAGTACGGGTCCGGGGAGGAGAGCGTCCTGGACGGCCCGCTCCGGGTCTGGCGTACCGCGGCGCGGGCGGGGCTCGGGCTCTGCGGGGTGGCGGTCCACGTGTACTGAGCGGTGCCCCGGGCCCCGGTCCGGCGGGCGGCGCCGTGATCGGGAAATCCGGCGTCCGCGGGCCCCGGTCCCGCAGCATGGGGGCCATGAGCGACAGTGCGATCACCTACACCCTGTACATCCAGGCCGATCCCGCCCGGGTCTGGCAGGCCCTCACCGAGCCCGCCTTCACCCGCCGGTACTGGGGCCTGAGCTTCGAGACCGACTGGGCGGTGGGCTCGCCGATGGAGTGGATCGAGCGGGGGGCCCGCACCAGCGACCCCGAGCAGGTGGTCCTCGGCTGCGTTCCGGACCGGCTGCTCTCCTACACCTGGCACACCTTCACCCCGCAGTGGGCGGCCTCGGTCGGCATCGGCGAGGAGCTGCGCGCCGAACTGGCCGAGGCGCCGCGCACGAAGGTCACGTACGAGATCGAGCCGATCGGCGACACCCTCGCCCGGCTGACCATCCTGCACGAGGGCTTCGAACCGGGCGGCACGCTGATCGGCATGTGCGGGCGGGCCTGGCCGATGCTCGCTTCGAGTCTCAAGACCCTGCTGGAGACCGGGGCCCCGCTGCCCGAGCCGGAGCAGGGGGCCGGCGGCAGCTGACCCGCGGACACCGAGGGTCCGGGCGCCCCCCGCGCCCGCCCCGGCCCGCGGCTCCCCGGACCTGGTCGAACTGCCGTTCCCCGCCCTTGAGATCATGTTCGCCGGACCACAAGTCGGGAGCGTGACGGGCGGCATGGGACAGACACTCGCCGAGTTCTTGGATGCTGCGGCCGCGGGGCGGTTCCCGCCCCCGGACGGCGGGACGACCGTGGTCGCGCAGGAGAACCCGCGTGACGCGGGCGTCATCGCCTTCACCGCGCACTCCGTGGTGTTCACCGACGAGGACCCGGACTGGGTGCGGTCCACCCTCGCCGCCGTCGACGCCGACGCGCTCGCCGCCGCCATGAACGCCCGGTTCCTGGCCGCACTGCTCGACCGTACGGGCCGCAGGACCGACACGATCGACCTGCTGACGGTCGCGGACCCGCTGCCCGGTGAACCCCCGCTGGCGCTGCGCGAGATCGACGACCCCGACCACCCCCGCGTACGGCGGGCCCTCGGCCGGCGCGACGACGTACGGGTCTGGGCGGCGGACGGCGGGGTGCTCGTCCTCGGCCGGGGCGTCGCGGGCCGCTGGGAGGCGGCGATCGAGGTGGACGAGGACGCCCGCGGCCGGGGCCTGGGCCTGGAACTGGCCGTGGCCGCCCGCCACCTCGTCCCCGGCGGCGCACCCGTCTGGTCCCAGCAGGCCACCGGCAACGCGCGCAGCGTCCGCGTCTTCCAGGCGGCCGGCTACCGGCCGATCGGCGCCGAGTCCCTGATGCTGGCCCCCGCCGCGGCGCCCGCTTCCGCCCCCGCACCCCGGTAGCGGCACCCTGGACGCGGACCGCCCCCGGCGGTCGTGTGGAATGGGTGCATGGCGAAAGGGATGCAAGAGCAGCAGCCGTCCGTCGGCATACCCGGGCCGGGGCCGTCCGACGGCGGCGGGCCCCCCGAGCACTGGCGGTACGGCCGCCACCTGGAGTCGCTGGCCGGCGCACGGCGCGAGGGCGCCGAGGCCGAGGTCGTCGCCGCGGTGCTGCGGGATCCCGACCCGGTGATGGCGGAGAGCGCGGTGGTCACGCACCTCGACCGCCGGGCCGAGCGGCTGCTCGCCGACGACTCCTTCCCCGCCTGGGCGCAGGCCATGGCCGGCGTGCTCGCCGGCCGCGCCTTCCCCGAGCGGCGGCTGCGCGAATGGACCCTGCTCAAGGCCATCACCCGCGGCGAGCCCTGGTCCGCCGCGGAGCTCACCGCGGCCTCCGACTGGTGCCAGCACACCGCCGCCCGGCTGCTGACCTCGCACGAGGCCCTCGGCCTGCTCGCTGGCAGCGCCCGAACCCGCCGGGTCCGCAACGCGGCCGCCGAGCGGCTGCGCCGCCGCACCGCGGTCTGACCCCGCCCGCCGGAGGCCGGAGGCGGGGCCGGCTCAGAGGGGGCCGGCTCAGAGGCCCTTGCGCACCCGGGCCGCCCGGCGGGCCTCGGCCTGCTGCCGGGCCTCCAGCGTCTTGCGGGACTCCTTGCCCTTGCCCGGCCGTCCCGGCCGGGTGCCCATCCCGCGGAAGCCGAGCTCGGTGCCGGAGGGCCTGCCCTTGGCGTCGGTCGGCGCCGAGCCGGACAGCGGGACCCCGGACGGCGCCTTCGCCCCGGTGATCCGGCTCAGCGCCGCCTCCCCGGAGCGCACCTGGGTGATCGTCGGCCGGATCCGCGCGTCCGACATCAGCCGGACCATGTCCCGGCGCTGGCCCGGGGTGACGAGGGTGACGACCCGGCCGGACTCGCCGGCCCGCGCCGTGCGCCCGCCGCGGTGCAGGTAGTCCTTGTGGTCCGCGGGCGGGTCCACGTTGACCACGAGGTCGAGGTCGTCGATGTGGATGCCGCGCGCCGCGACGTTCGTGGCGACCAGGACGGTGACGGCGCCCGTCTTGAACTGCGCCAGCGTCCGGGTGCGCTGCGGCTGCGACTTGCCGCTGTGCAGCCCCTCCGCCCGCACGCCCATGGCGCGCAGGTGCTTCACGAACTGGTCGACGCCGTGCTTGGTGTCGAGGAACATCAGCACCCGGTTGTCGCGGGCCGCGATCTCCGTCGCCGCCGAGTACTTGTCGGCCGCGTGGATGTGCAGCACGTGGTGGTCCATGGTGGTCACCGCGCCCGCCTGCGGGTCCACGGAGTGCGCGACCGGGTCCTTCAGGTAGGAGCGGACCAGCTGGTCCACGTTGCGGTCCAGGGTCGCCGAGAACAGCATCCGCTGCCCCGCGTGGTGCACCTGGTCCAGGATCTCCGTTACCTGCGGCATGAAGCCCATGTCGCACATCTGGTCGGCCTCGTCGAGCACGGTGATCCGCACCCGCTCCAGGTGCACGTCGCGCCGCCCGACCAGGTCGCTGAGGCGCCCCGGGGTGGCCACCACGACCTCGGCGCCGGTGCGCAGCGCGCTCACCTGGCGGCCGATCGACAGCCCGCCGACCACCGTGGCCATCCGCAGCTTCAGGGCCTTGGCGTACGGGTCCAGCGCCTCGGCCACCTGCTGCGCCAGCTCGCGCGTCGGTACGAGGACCAGCGCCAGCGGCCGCTTCGGGTCGGCCTGCTGCCCCGCCGTGCGGGCCAGCAGCGCCAGGCCGAAGGCGAGGGTCTTGCCGGAGCCGGTCTGCGCGCGGCCCAGGACGTCCCGGCCGGCCAGCGCGTTGGGCAGCGTCGCGGCCTGGATGGGGAACGGCTCCTTGACCTCCAGCTCGGCCATGGTCGTCACCAGCTCGGCGGGCAGGTCCAGCTCGGCGAACGAGGCCACCGGCGCCAGCCCCGGCACCTTCGGCTCGTGCATCGTGAACTCACCCTGCGGCCCGGTGCTCCGGGGGGCCTTGGCCGGGGCGCTCTTCGCACCGGGCCTGGCACCGCCCTTCACACCGAAACGGCCATGAGCTGACGGGTTCCTCATGCAGGACCTTTCGAAGCGGCGGATGCGCGGGGGGAAAGAAGATGGTCAACCGCCCATGGTACCAGCGGGGGCCCGGGCCGCTCCTTACGGCGGCCCGGCGTTCAGTTCCCCGGAGCGCACCTGTGCCAGGTGGGCGCGGACCTCGCCCGCGGCCCGGCCGAACCAGTCGGCGATCACGGCGACCTCGTCGGGCGTGTAGTCGGCGAACAGGGCGCCGAGGCGGTCGTAGAACGGCTGGTACACCGCGAAGATCCGGGCACTGGCTTCCGGGTCGGCCACCACCCGGACCCGGCGCCGGTCGGCCGGGTCGGCCTGGCGCCGCGCGTATCCCGCCCGCTCCAGGCGGTTGAGCACTCCGGTGACCGCGCCGGTGGTCAGGTTCGTCAGCCGGCCGAGGTCGCCGGCGGAGAGGGGGGTCTCCCCGGCGCCCAGGACGTGGCCCAGGCAGGTCAGGTCGGTGACGTTCAGCCCCAGCAGCTGCGCCACCTCCTGCTGGGCGATGACGCCGAGGGCGACGTACTGGTCCATGCGCGAAAGCGCCTCCCCGGCCGTGGCCGCGGGGCGGGGCTTGCCCTGCACGCAGGTACTCCTTAGCATTTAAGTTACTTAGCTCGTGAGATAAAAGATCCTGCTCCGAGCCTACTGCCGACCCTCCGACCAGGGAGAATCATGAGCGCTCACGGCCACGTCGACCTCGGCCACACGGTGGCCGGCTGGACCGGTACCGCCCTGGCCCTGCTGGGCTGCGTCGGCGCGGGCCTCGCGGTGTGCCTGGCCTGGCAGCCCGGGATCTGGCTCGGCCTCGGCCTCGTCGCCGCGGCCGGGCTCGTCACCTGGCTCCTGCACCTCGCCGGATGGGGCAAGCCCAGCGGCCCCCGCCCCGAGAGCGAATGGGACTGGCGCGTCCGCGACACCCGGGCCCACACCGGCCACGCGGACTGCCTCGGCTGCCGGGTCAGCGGACCCCGGCGAGCGCTCGCATCAGCCCCTCGGCCTCGATCCGCCGCGTCGTTGCCCGCCGCGGATAGCAGCGCATGAACATCCGGGTGAAGTGCTCCCCGTAGTGGATCACCGTGTCGTCCTGCGGGTCCGGGCTCAGGGGGCGGATCCGGGCGCCGAAGCGGGGCTCGTGGAAATAGGCCAGCGTGTACCGCTCCCGGTCCGCGAGCCGCACCTTGTGCGGGGTCGACAGCAGCTCGCCGCCCGTCATGAACTGCAGGATGTCCCCCGGGAACACCGTGAGCACATCCGGGACGGGCGTCACGTACGTCCAGCCGGGGGAGTCCTGGGCGAAACCCGCCGAGCTCTCGCCCGGCAGCCAGTTCCGCGGCCGGCGCTCGCCCTCGACCGGCGGCCGCACGAAGAGGCCGCCGACCTCGTCCTGGGCGGCGATCACGAGCAGCCCGTAGTCGGTGTGCGCCCCGATCCCGCGCTCCGTCGTCCGCGAGGCGGCCGGGAAGCGCAGCACCCGCATGTGGTGCCAGCCGTCGCGGGTCAGGCCGGCGAGGCGGTCGATGCCTCCCGGTCCGAGTCCCAGCGCCACGAGCCGCAGCAGCCGTTCGCCGAGGGACCCGACCCCGGCGAGATAGGCCTCCATGGCCGCCCGGTACGCGGCGTCGGGCCACGGCACCGGCCCGTGGCAGGGCAGTCCCCGCCGGGACACCGGCAGGTCGGGGGTGATCGTGAAGATCTCCGAGGCGTCCCGCTCGCCCGCCGTCTCCTCCTCCCCGGAGGCGATGTACCCGCTGTACGAGGTGTCGTTGACGCACGCGGCCTTCTCGGCCAAGGGCCGGGCGAAGAACCCCCGGCCGGCCCCCAGCGCGTCGAGCGTGCGCGCCCGCTGCCCGGCGTCGGCCGCGATCTGGAAGATCCCGTCACGCCGCCAGGCCGCGGTCATCGCCCGGCCGAGCGCCTCGTCCGCCGCGGTGCCGGTGACGTGTTCCGGCACCCGGAACGTCGCGAACCCGGTCATGTCCGTCCCCTCTCGAAAGCGTCTTCCACAAGAGCTGCTCCCCCGTTTCACGGACAGGGCGGCCAGAAGTTCGATTACGCGGCACGCCCCCGGTTGGCCGCGTTGGGCGTGTGCTGTGAGGGACGGTTGGGCAGGATCGAGACGGCCGCGTTCAGCGGCCCGCAGTGGAACGTTGAGAAGGATCAGCCAGATGGCAACAGGCACCGTGAAGTGGTTCAACTCGGAGAAGGGGTTCGGTTTCATCCAGCAGGACGACGGCGGCCCCGACGTGTTCGTGCACTTCTCCGCGATCGCGACCACCGGCTTCAAGTCGCTGGAGGAGAACCAGCGGGTCGAGTACAACGTCACCCAAGGCCCCAAGGGCCCCCAGGCCGAGCAGGTGGTTCCCATCGGGTAGTGCCGCTTCACGAACCGGGCCCCTGAGCCCGTGCCGTGAGCCGAGCCCCGCCGGTCCTCCCGGCGGGGCTCCCGCGTTCCGCGCGCGAGTCCGGGCTCGTACCGGCCCGGGGTGCGGGGGCCTGATCAGGGACGGGGCCTACACGGCGCGGTGCAGGGCCAGCAGGAGCGACCACACCTGGTCGGCCAGCTCCGGCGGGGCCGCCGGGACGCGGCCGTGCAGCCAGTCCGCCAGGACGCCGGTGAAGGCGGCCGCCACCGCCGAGGCGACGAGGTCGGAGTGCGGGGCGCCCACCGCCGCGCGTTCGGCGAGGGCGCGGGCGCGCAGCTCGTGGTGGAGGCGCTCGCCCAGGGGTCCGGCGCCGCCCGGCAGCAGCAGGGTGCGGTAGAGCGCTGCGTGCCCGGCCGCGCCCGCGAAGAAGGCCGCCAGGGCCTCCGGGGGCCGGACCGGGGGAAGCGATCCCGGTCCGGTCTGCCAGGCGTGGAGGGCGTCCACCGCCGCGTGCACCACGTCGGCGCACGCGTCCACGGCGAGCGCGGGGAGGTCCTCGTAGTGCAGGTAGAACGTGGCGCGGCCGACGCCGGCGCGCCGGACCACCGCCGACACGCTGACCTCGGCGAGCGGCCGGTCCGCGCACTCCGCGAGCAGGCTCTCGCGCAGCCGCGCCTTCGTGCGGGCGGTCCTCGGGTCTTCCGGGCTCATGCGGTCATCCGGCCGGCAGGGCCGCGCCGAGGGCGAGGGCGCCGGGCAGGGCCTGGGCGATGAGGATGCGGCGGTTGGCGGTGGCGGCCCCGTACACCCCGGCCACGATCACGCAGACGAGGAAGAACACCTGCGTGGCCAGTGAGTCGATGACCAGGGCCCAGACCAGGCCCGCGGCGAGGAACCCGTTGTAGAGCCCCTGGTTGGCGGCGAGCGGCGCCGTGAGGCGTGCGGTGTCCGCGTCGAAGCCGGACAGCGCCCGGCCCGGCGGCCGCTGCCACAGGAACATCTCCAGGACCAGGAAGTACACGTGCAGCGCGGCCACGAGGCCGATCAGTATCCGAGCGACCGTCTCCATGGCCGCCTCCGTTTCTCGTCGCCCGGGCATCCGAGGAGGCCGGGCAGCCCGAGGAGCCCGCCGGCCCCACTTCCTGGACAACTGTACAGGAAGTGGGGGGGGTCGGGCTCACCCGGCTCGTCCGGGTTCGGCGGTGCTCGTCGGGGCCGCCGCTCAGAGGTGGGCGTCCAGGAACCGCCGGAACTCCTCGCGGGTCATCGGACCGGCCTGGCTCGCGACCGCCTCGCCGCCCTCGATGAGCACGGCCGTCGGGGCGCCGGTCACCCCGTAGCGCCTGGTCGGGCCGGGGCAGCGGGTCATGTCGGTGCGGACGGCGGTGAACCGCGTCCCGTACTCCGCCGTCAGTTCGGCGACGATCGCGTCCATCGCGCGGCAGGCGTCCAGGGCCTTCGGCCACGACCCGCAGAAGTAGGCGAGGACCGGTCCCGTCGTCATCGAGAGGATGAAGTCGAACTCCTGGTCCTCCAGTGGCTGGTGTACCCGACGTGCCATGCGTACCGCTCCTCGCTCGTGCGCGCCCGTGTGCTCCCGGCTTCCGTGGCGGGGAGGCGGCGGCCACCATCATCACCCGTTGTCAGTGGCACCTGTGAAGCTGTGTGCCATGGACGACAGGATGCTCCGGCGCCGGGTCTACGGCGCCGACCACGAAGACCCCGACCCCGGCCCGCGCCCCGGCCATCGCTACGGCGAGCTCGTGGGCGGGCCGCTCGACGGACTCCTGCTCGACATCACCGGCTGGAGCGCGCCCCAGCTCGCCGAGGAGGCCCGCCTCCCGACCGAGATAGGGCGCTACGGGGCGGGCGGCCGCGCCCACTACCGCCGCCGCCCGCAGGACCCGGACCACTGGGACTGGGTGGGCGACAGCCGCTGAGGCGGGGTAGCGCGTCGCCGGGGTGGTGCGGGTCGTGCGGGTGCGTCAGCCCGCCGCCTCGCGGCTGACCTTCCTGGCCCACAGCACGAGCGGCACCTGGAGCGGCAGCCGGCCGAAGGCCACCGCCCGCAGCGCGGGGGAGCGGTGGCGGGCGTCGGCGGCCATCTTGACGTTCGCCGGGAACACGCCGACGAAGAAGGCGGCGGCCGCCAGGGCCGCCGCCTTGCGGGTCCGCGGATGGGCGACCCCGGCCGCGAGGGCGAGCTCGGCGGCGCCGCTCGCGTACGTCCACCCGCGCGGGCTCCCCGGCAGCGAGCGAGGGACGATGGCGTCGAACTGCTTCGGCACCGCGGCGTGCGCGACCGCGGCCCCGGCGAGCAGGCCGGCGAGCAGCAGCGGGGAGGAAAGCGGTCGGGGCATGGGGGGATCGATTCCTCTCGGGGGCGGCCGGGACCGCGATCCTACTCACGAGTAGGGCCGTGTCGTCCGGCCCTCCGGAAAAAATCTTCGAAGAATTCTCGGGGAGCTGTCGATCCGGGCGCCTCCCGTTCGACGCAGGAGTGAGAGGCGGGGGACGTCCCCGCCCCCGATTGAGCCCCCGACCGAGGAGTCACCATGCCGCGCTTCCTGACGATGATCCGCATCGACGAGCAGAACCTGCCGCCCGAGGAGTTCCCCGCCGACTTCGAGCAGCGCATGGGCGCCCTCCTGGAGGAGATCACCAAGGCCGGGGTCATGCTGGACACCGCCGGCCTGCTCCCCACCTCCCAGGGCACCCGGCTCTCCTGGTCCGGCGGGAAGGTCAGCTACACCGACGGCCCCTTCACCGAGACCAAGGAAGTCGTCGGCGGCTACTCCCTCACCCAGTGCAAGGACAAGGCCGAGGCCATCGAGTGGACCCGCCGCTTCCTGGAGATCCACCCGGCGCACTGGAACGTCACCGCCGAGGTCCGGGAGATCCAGGAGATGTGAGCCGCGCGCTCCCCGGGTGCCCGGCGCCCGGGGCGCGCCGCGTTTGCCCCGCCTCGTCACGGCTGCTCTGATGGGTGGCCGTGACGGCAGCAGCGAATACGGCCCGTGCGGTCGAAGCGGTGTTCAGGATCGAGTCCGCGCGGATCATCGCCGGTGTGGCCCGCATCGTGCGGGACGTCGGCATCGCCGAGGAACTCGCCCAGGACGCCCTCGTCGCCGCGCTCGAACAATGGCCGGAGTCGGGTGTCCCGGACAGGCCGGGCGCCTGGCTCATGGCCACCGCCAAGCACCGCGCGATCGACCTCGTCCGCCGCAAGGAGACGTACGCGCGCAAGCTCGCCGAAGTCGGCCGGAGCCTGGAGGACGTCCCGCCGCCCGCCGAACCGGCGGACCCCGACGACATCGACGACGACCTGCTCCGGCTGATCTTCACCGCCTGCCATCCCGTCCTCGCCACCGAGGGCCGGATCGCCCTCACCCTGCGCCTGATGGGCGGACTGACGACGCAGGAGATCGCCCGCGCCTTCCTGTCCTCCGAACCGACCGTCGCCCAGCGCATCGTCCGGGCGAAGCGGACCCTGGCCGCGGCGGGCGTGCCCTTCGAGGTCCCGTACGGGGCGGACCGGGAGGCGCGGCTGTCCTCAGTCCTCGAAGTCATCTACCTGGTCTTCAACGAGGGCTACTCGGCCACCGCCGGCGACGACCTCGTCCGCCCAGCCCTGTGCGAGGACGCCCTGCGCCTCGCCCGCCTCCTCGCCGCGCTGATGCCCAAGGAACCCGAGGTGCACGGCCTGGCCGCGCTCCTGGAGTTCCAGGCCTCCCGGATCACCGCCCGCACCGGCCCCGACGGGGAGCCGGTGCTCCTCGCCGACCAGAACCGGGCCAAGTGGAACCGCATGCTGATGCGCCGGGGCGTCCAGGCCCTGGGCCACGCCGGCAGCGGCCCGTACGCCCTCCAGGCCGCGATCGCCGGCTGCCACGCGGCGGCCGTCCGCTACGAGGACACCGACTGGCCCACGATCGCCGCGCTGTACGGCCGCCTCGTCCTGCTCGTCCCCTCACCCGTGGTGGAGCTCAACCGCGCGGTGGCCGTCTCGATGGCCCAAGGGCCCGAGGCGGCGCTGCCGCTCGTCGACGCCCTGACGGAGGAACCCGCCCTGCGCGCCTACCACTTGCTGCCGAGCGTACGAGGAGACCTGCTGGAGCGGCTCGGGAGGCGGGAGGAGGCCCGCGCGGAGTTCGCGCGGGCGGCCTCGCTCACCCGCAACGAACGGGAGCGCGACCTGCTGCTGGGCCGCGCGGCCCGCCTGTCGTAGCGCCCCGCCGTCGTAAGGCGCCGCCTCAGCCGCGGCGGGCGTACGCGGCCACGTCGAGCGGGGTCCGGACCGGCCGCCGCGGCGGGGTGAGCGCCACGGGCCGGCGGAATCCGCCCGCGCGGGCGATCTCCCGCACCGTCAGGCGCAGCGCCTCCTGGAAGTCGCCCATGGTGCGCCGGGCCGCGGGCGTGTCCACGTACAGGGAGTTCATGTGCAGCCCGTCGGCGTCCCGCTGGAACCACGAGCAGGCCCCGTTGGCCCGCGCCGACCACACGTGGGTGGTGGGCCGCCACTCCTCGTGGCGTTCGGCGCCGCGGCACTTGCGCATGTCGATGTACGAGAAGAAGTTCACGGGATACGGCCAGGAGCGGGCCGCGAACTCCTCGGGGGCCAGCAGCTCCCACGCGCGGACGAACGGCACGTCGATGTGGCCGATCATCTCGCCGAACCCGGCCCGGACCGCGGCCATGACCGTGGCGAAGTCCCGGCCGGGCGAGGCGTCGAACTCGATGGGCATGGTGTTGACGAACCATCCCACCGAGTCCGTCCAGGCCTGCCGGCCGCGTTCGCTCACCGGCATCAGGCCCCGGTAGACCCCGGGCCCGCCCGCCTCGCGCAGACAGACGGCGACGGAGGCGAGCACGCCCATGAAGGGCTTGCCGCCGACCGCCAGGCAGGTCTTCTCGAACACCTCCGCGTCGGAGGCGTCGAGGAGCCGGGAGGCCTCGTTCACGATCGGGTACATCCGGTCCGGCTCCACGCCGAGGTCGAGCGGGAAGCGGGGGAAGAACTCGCCGCCGCCCCGCCGGATGAAGGACTTCCAGTAGCCGAGCCGCTCGTCGTGGCTGTCGATGGCGAGGTAGCGGCGCCGCTGCTCGTCCGCGAAGTCGAGATAGGACGGGGCGGGGGGCAGTGCGACGTCCTCGCCGCGGCACAGGCCCTCGTAGGCCGTCAGCACCTCGTGGACGACGATCGGCATCGACATTCCGTCGCACACGATGTGGTCGAAGGCGAGATAGACGGTCGCGGAGTCCTCGCGGAGCACCGCGCCCATGACGAACAGGGGCCAGGACAAGGTGTCGATGCTCCGCTTGAACCGCTCGACGAGGAAGTCGCGCAGCAGATCGGAGCTGTCGAAGGCGCCCACGGGCTCGGCGTCGAGGGCGAGTTCGGCCGGATCGAACGGCTCGCAGGCCACTTCCCCGGCGAGCCTGCGGAACGCGCACCTCAGCACCTCGTGCCGCTGCACGAAGGCGAGCAGCGCCTGCGCCAGGGCCGGTTCGTCGAGCGGTCCGGCGACTTCGAAGGTGACCGCGATCCACGAGGCGACCGGGTCGTCGGCGGCCCTGCTCTCCTCGGCGACGGTGAAGTGCTTGTCCTGATTGAAGGACGCCTTCCGGTTCGCACGGGCGTCCTGGGTGCCGGCGTCGGTGTCCGCCGGCACGGCAACCGGCACGTGCGCCTGCGCCTCCACCTCCGCCGTGGTGCGCCTGAGCCGCCACTCGACCACCCGACCGGGTGCCACGTGGTGCATCTCCAGAGGAAACTGCCGCATAACCGTCATCCCTTCGCCCCCGAGCCGACCCCGAGGCGCTAACGACCCCCGGCCCGGGGAGGTGACGGAATCACCCGCCCCGGCCCGAGGGCCGGGTCTCCGGGGCCCCGGTCAGAGGGAGTTCAGGTCGAAGGCGTCGGCCATGGCCCGGTACCCGGCGTCGTTCATGTGGAGGCGGTCGCCCGCGAGGGCGTACTCGTCCTTGATCTTGATCTCCTTGGGGTGCGCCGGATCGGCGGGCGCCGCCAGCACCCGGTCGAAGTCCACGACGCCGTCGTACGCGCCGCCGGTGCGGATCCAGTGGTTGACCGCCGTACGCACGTCCTCGCCGCGCTCGGTCCAGTACCGCGAGCCGTGGAAGGGCGGGATGGTCGCGCCGATGACCCTGACTCCGCGGGTGCGGGCCTCGCGGACGAGTTCCCGGTGGCCGGCGATGATCTCCTCGGCGGTGACCTTCGGGCTGCCCGCGGTGCAGTGGTCCTGGGGCCCGTCGGGCTGGACGATGTCGTTGGTGCCCTCCAGGACGATGACGGTGCCCACGTCGGGGCGGCCGAGGGCGTCGCGCCGGAAGCGGGCCAGTGCGCTCTCGCCGAAGCACTCCGAGTCGCCCAAGACCTTGTTGCCGCCGATGCCCGCGTTGAGCACGGGCCGCGAACGGCCGTCCGCGACCAGCCGCTTGGCGAGCTGGTCGGGGTAGCGGAGGTCGGCACCGGGAGTGGCCCCGTACCCGTCGGTGAGGGAGTCGCCGAAGGCCACGACCGCCTTCCGGGAGCCGCCCGGGGTGCCGGCCGCGCCCGGGCGGGGGTTCTTCACGTCGACCCCGGCCAGGTAGTACCAGGAGAAGCTCGGCGCGCCGGCGGCGAAGGCATCGGCCGAGGCGTCGCGCCGGTGGTCGCCGACGGCCCGGTAGGAGAGCGACATGGCGACGTTGTGGAAGGTGGCCGGGCCGGTCGGGCCCTCGAAGTAGAAGGTGACGGTGAGCTGTTCGAAGGCCTTCACCGGCAGCGCGACCGCGTCACTGGAGAGCTCCCCGCCCGCCGGCACCGTGACCGACTCCACCCCCTCGAAGCGCAGCGCCCGTACGGAATCCGGCTGCACGGCGGGTCCTCCGGCGGTCCTGGCGACCGTGGCTCCCGTGAGCTTGAGCGGGGTCTTCCCGTAGCGGTTGGTGACCCGCACCCGCACCTCCGACCCCTCGGCGCCGACGCGGATCACCTGGCGCACCGACTGGTCGGCGAACCCGCCCTCGGACCAGTTGGGGAACCAGGAGGTGTGCGCGGGGCGCTGCGGGGAGGCACCCCAGGCGCTGCTCCAGGGGCCGCCGTACGCGGCGGAGGCGGGGGTGGTGGTGGCGGTGGCGGCGAGGAGGGCGGCCGCCAGCGGGAGGGTGAGGGCGATCTTCTGTGCGTTCATGCCCCTTTGACCCGCGCCGAGGCCACGATGTGACGGCCGTGACGAAAGTGATCCGGCTACGTCGTGGCCCCGCCGTGGGAGGCATGGCCGTAGTCCCCGTTCCAGCCGTCGGTCGCGACGACGCCGTCCGGCCGGCAACCGAAGCAGTCGCCCGCCACCACCTGCGGCGTGCCGGCGCCGCCCCGGGCCAGGCCGAGCTCGTCGGCCGGCGCGAGAAGGAGGACAGCGGGCAGGGCGAGCGCGGCGGCGCGCGCGAGGAGGGACGTCATAGCCGGATGGTCGCAGGGGCGCGCGGGCGGAGGACAGCGTTCCGTGCCCGGCCGTCGTGGCGGCGGGGCTTCAACTGCCTTACGGGCCCCGCGCGCTCAGGACTCCGCGTCGTCGCGGCGGACTTCGATGTGGTCCGCGGCCAGGTCGACCGCCACCCGGTGCTCCATGCCCAGCGCCTCCAGGAACTTATGCGGGAGCTGGACGCGGCCGGTGCGGTCGAGCATCACGTACTCGCGCTCGCTCACGGACTCCTCGCCGTGCTCGTCGGTGACCGTGCGCCGCAGCACCTCGCTGCTGGTGCGGCCGTCTCGGATGGCGACCGTACGGCGGACCTCGCCGGCCACCAGCGGGTCGTGGGTCACGATGACCACCGTCGCGCCCAGTTCCCGGTTGACGGTGCGGAAGGACTCGAAGATGGCGGCGCCGGTCTCGGAGTCCAGCTCACCGGTGGGTTCGTCGGCGAGGAGCACCTTCGGGTCGTTGGCCATGGCCACGGCGATGGCCACCCGCTGCTGCTGGCCGCCGGACAGCTCGGCCGGCCGGCGGCCCGCGAGGTCGCCGATCTCCAGGGCGTCGAGGAGCCGCTCCACCCGCTCCACCCGCTGCGCGCGCCGGCCGGACGCGCCGCGCGCGGTCCGTCCCCTCAACTGCATGGGCAGGGCGATGTTCTGGGCAGCCGTCAGGAACGGCAGCAGGTTGCGGGCCGTCTGCTGCCAGACAAAGCCCACCGCCTCGCGCCGGTAGCGAAGCCGTTCCTTGGCCGACATCTCCAGCAGGTCGTAGCCGCCCACCGTGGCGGTGCCCGCGGTGGGGACGTCCAGACCGGCCAGGATGTTCAGCAGCGTGGACTTCCCGCTGCCCGAGGCGCCGACCAGCGCCACCAGATCGCCCTGGGCCACGGTCAGTTCGAGCCCCTGCAGGGCCTGCACCTCCACCCCGGCGGTGCTGAAGATGCGCACCAGGCGGTCGCAGGCGATCGCCGTGTCCGCCCCGGTCGTACGGGGCTCCGCTGCGGCCAACGCCTGCCGGCGCAGCTCTTCGTAGGTCGGCTGGTCGGTGTTCAACGCTGGTCTCCCGCTCTCAACTCGGTGGTGATCTGCCGCCTGCCGGATACCGCCGCCTCCGCCAGCACGGTCCCGGCGACCAGGACCGCCACGCCCAGCGCCTGCTCCAGCACCGGCGCCGCCGCGAACCCCAGTCCGGTCGGCACGTCCGCGCCGACCAGCGCGGACAGGTCCACGGCCGGGCCCAGCAGGGCCACGGCGGCCGCCGCGACGAGTCCGCCGCCGAACGCCGCGACCAGCGCCTGCGGCAGTGTCTCGGCCAGGATCAGCGCCACGCCCTGCCGGGGCCGCAGGCCCATCGTGCGCAGCCGCGCCAGCAGCGCCGCCCGCTCCGGAGCGGCGCGTACGAGGGTCAACAGCACGGCCAGCAGGGCGAATCCGGCGGCGCCCGCGACGGCGGCCCAGAACAGCCGGCCGGCCGAGTGCTGGAGAGGATCCCCGGCGAGCTTCGCGACCGCCGCGGAGCTCGTCCGCACCAGGAAGTACTCGGCGGTCGGGGCCGGAGTCCCGGCGCGGACCAGCTCGCCGAGCCGGTCCCCGTCGACCGGGCCGATGGCGTACCAGCGGTTGGGGCGTGCGGTCTTGGGGGCCACGGCCGCGGTCGGCCCGGCCGGCAGCACCAGGGTGGCCGTGCCGGCGCCCTGCATCGCGGGCGTCCCGGTGATCACCCCGGCGGCCGTGACCCGTAGCTCCTCGCCGCCGACCCGGAGGCGGAAGGCCTCCCCGGAGGGCTGTCCGGCCCGCTCCTGCTGCCCCAGCAGGTCGCTGCTGAACAGGGCGGGGATCGGAGCGCCCGGGGCGCCCCCGCCGAGCACGGCCGGGTCGAACCGGCCGCGGCCGACGGTGCGGGACAGGCGCGCGTAGGACTCGGGGTCGACGACGACCACCGTGACGTGCTGGGAGCCGGCCCCGGTCCCGAAGACGAAGGCGTCGTCGTCCATCCACACCGGGGAAGCGAAGCTCACACCGGGCAACTCGCCCACGGTGTCGACCAGTTCATCCGGCAGCGCGTCCCCGGGGGGCGCGGTGATCTGCGCGTCGCCGCCGACCGCCTGCCGGGCCACCTGGAGCCGGGCGGTGTCCACAGCTCCCAGCACCGTGGCCCCGAAGCCGCCGGTGGTGACGGCCAGCAGCAGGGCGATCAACGGCAGCACGGACGGCCGCCCGCGGGTGTGGCCCTGCCCCCGCCCCTGCCCCTGGCCCTGCCCCTGGCCTTGCCCTTGCCCGCCGGCACCCGCCGTTCCGGAACCCCGGGCGGCGCGGGCCAGCCCGAGGAAGCCGACCAGGCCGGAGCGCCGGCCCGCCGCCCGGGCCAGCGCCCCGACGAGGGGCGGCTGGATCCTGGCCAGCACGAGGCCGCCGGACAGGGCGAGCAGCAGCGGTGCGGCGACGAGCAGCGGATCGAGCCCGGCACCGGCGGGGGCGACCCCGCGCGTGCGCACCTCGAACACGGCGGCCGCGGTGGCGGCGAAGACGAGCAGTTCGGCCACGAGCCGCCTGCGCGGGCGAGGCCCGCGCGGACCCGACAGCAGCGCGTGGGCCCGTACGGGCAGGGCCAGGAGCGCCAGCAAGGTGACGGCCGACGCCGCGATCAGCGAGGCGGCCAGCCGCGGGGTCGGCAGCAGGGCCACGGCCAGCCAGGTGGCCGCGGCGGCCGCGGGCAGCACGGTGACGGCGCCCTCGCCGAGGAGGCGGCCCACGATGGAGCGGCGCGAGCCGCCGCGTGCGAGCAGCAGCCGCAGCTCGGCCTCGCGCCGGTCGCCGCCCAGCGCGGCGGCCAGACAGAACACGACGACGGCGACCCCGGCGACGCCGGCCGGTCCGATCGCCGCGAGCGGGGCGGCGCCCTGCCGCCGGGCCTCGGCCTGCTTGAAGAGCTCCGGGAGACGGGAGGCGATGTGTAGGTCCGGCCGTTTGACCGCGGCGCCGAGCTCGGAGGCGATGGGGCCGGCGACGAACGAGGCGATCTCCTTGCCGGTGCCCGGCAGTTGATCGGCCCGCAGGACCGCGGTGTCCACCGGGAGCCGCCAGAAGTACTCGACGCCCTCGCCCCAGGAGCCGATCCGGTCGAGCCCGTCCGCGCCGACGAGGGCGGCGGTTCCCCAGTACACCTCCGGTGGCGAGGTGGCGGTCAGGTTCTGGCAGGCCTTGGTCAGACAGGGCAGGTCGGTCCAGTACACCTCGTCGGCGTCGGCCGCGTCGTAAAGGCCGACGACCTCGGCACGGACCGTGCCGGACACGGCCGGCGTGGACTCCAGCACGGTGCCGAGGGGGGCCTTGAGCGTCTCGGACGCGGCGCGCGACAGGGCCACCGGGATCGGGGCCCCGGGCGCGGGCGGGCCGTCCGCGGGTCCGGCCGGCCAGCGGCCCGCCACCAGCGTGGCGTGGGCGGCCACCTCGGGCAGGTAGGCCAGCGTCAGGCGGGGGTTGACGCCTTCGGGCCGGGACAGCCCCGGGTTCGCCAGGTCGCGCGCCTTCA
The DNA here is from genome assembly GCF_040684275.1 of Streptomyces sp. NPDC091371. Lineage (NCBI taxonomy): Bacteria > Bacillati > Actinomycetota > Actinomycetes > Kitasatosporales > Streptomycetaceae > Streptomyces > Streptomyces sp. NPDC091371. Next base: position 615 of record NZ_JBFBFP010000030.1, on the reverse strand, counting down.
CGCCGACGGCGCCGTGCACGGGGCCGCTCGGGGCGAGCCGGAACGACCCGCCGGTGCGCGCCGTCAGGGTGGCCAGCGTGGAGTCCAGCTCCTGCGGGGTCACGGGCCCGCCCCGGGAGGTCGTGGTGGCGAGCAGGCTCGTCGGACCGGGCCCCTGGTCGTGCAGGAACGAGCGCAGCGCCTGGTCGGCACCCCGGTCGACGGCACGCGGGAGGGCGGCCGCAAGCAGTACGGACACGAAGACGAGCGCGGCCCCGAGCAGCGCGCTGAGCGGCGCCGCCCGCAGCCGCGTCCGCACCCACGGCGCGGGGCGCCTCCCGGCGGGCCGCCTCCCGGCGGGGCGCGACCGTACGGAACGAACCCGCGCGGGACCGGATCCACCGGGGCCCGCTGCCGCGGGTTCGGGCTTCGCGGGGGCGGGGGCCGCCGGGGCGGGTGCCGGGAGGGGCTCCGGCGGGGGCTCCGGGGCGGGGAGGGGCTCCGCCTCGGGCCAGGCGGTGGCCGGGGGCGGGGTCGGGGTGGTTCCGCCGGGGCCGGGCGGTCGCCGGGGCGTCTCCTCGGACGCCGAACGTTTCCAGGGGTCGGAGGGCCGAGGGTGGCCCAGTTCGGCGTCCT
>NZ_JBFBFP010000029.1:0-97787 GCF_040684275.1 Streptomyces sp. NPDC091371 | reverse complement strand
GGACGCCCGGAGCGGGATGCCCGACGGCCAACGCCAGCCGCCCGCCGCGCGACGCATGACGCCCCACGCGGCTCGCCCGTGTCCGTAGCACGCCGTCCGAAGGGCAACGCCCACTGCCCGCCGCCCGCCGCCCATGCCCGACGGCAGCCGCCCGCCGGCCGTGGCCCGTCGCGGGACGCCCGGAGCGGGATGCCCGACGGCCAACGCCAGCCGCCCGCCGCGCGACGCATGACGCCCCACGCGGCTCGCCCGTGTCCGTAGCACGCCGCCCGAAGGGCAACGCCCACTGCCCGCCGCCCGCCGCCCATGCCCGACGGCAGCCGCCCGCCGCCCGTGGCCCGTCGCGGGACGCCCGGAGCGGGATGCCCGACGCCCGACGCCCGCCGCCCGAGGCCCGGCGCGGGACGTCCGGCGCTGGCCGGGGGACGCCCGAAGGGCAACGCCTGCCCCCGCTGCCCGCCGCCCATGCCCGACGGCAGCCGCCCGTCGCCCGTGGCCCGGCGCGGGTCGCGGGACGCCCGAAGGGCAATGCCCGCCGCCCGACGGCCGGCCGGGCGGTGCGGCGCCGGCTCCCGGTCAGCCGCTCCTGAAGGGTTTTAGCCGCGTCCATGCGCCCACGGGCACGCTCGATCCCGAGAGCCCCGCCCCCGGGACATCCCCCAGCCCCGGGGCGGGGCCTTCCGTACCGCGAAGGAAGGACGACCCCCGATGGCCATCACAGGGACCGCCCGCACCCGGGTAGCCCCGCCGCGCGCCGACCGGCTGACGCGCCGGCTGCGGTTCGGCTACGCCTCGGGGTCGCTCGTCACGGGCACCTTCACCACCCTGCCCGGGCTGCTCCTGCTCCCGTACCTCACGGACACCCTGGGGGTCGGCGCCGCGCTGGCGGGGGTGATCGTGTTCGTGCCCAAGGCGTGGGACGCCGTGCTCAACCCGTTCGTCGGCCGCGCGAGCGACCGTACGCGGACCCGCTGGGGCGCCCGCCGCCCGTACGTCCTCGGCGGCGGGCTCGCCATGGCCCTGGCCTTCGCGCTGACCTTCGCGGGCCCGCTGCCTGGCACCGCCGGCGCCTGGTTCACCGCGGCCGGATACCTCCTCACCGCGACGGCCTTCGCCTTCTTCCAGGTGCCGTACGTGGCCATGCCCGCCGAGCTCGCCGAACGCGACGAGGACCGCATGCGGCTGGTCGGCGGCCGCGTCGCGGTCATCGGAATCGCGGCCCTGGTCACCGGCGGCGTCGCCCCGGCCCTGGTCGACGCGGGCGGCGGCGGACTCGCCGGGCACCGCTGGGCCGGGGTGTTCGGGGCGGCGGTCATCGCCCTCGGAGCCCTCTGGGTCTTCGTGGGCACGACCACGAGCGCGCCGACCACCCCACCCCCCAACGCGGCCCCGGCCCCTCGCCCCGGCACGGGCCCGCTCCCCGGCCCCGGCGCAGCCCCGGCCCCCGGCCCCGGCGCGGCCACAGCCCCCCGCCCCCGCACAGCCACGGCCCCCTGGCCCGGCGCGGGCGCCGACTCCGGCGCGGGCACAGCCGCGATCCCGGGCCCCGGACCCGGCCCGGCCGCGCCCCCCGGCCCCGGCGCAGCCACGGCCCCCGGCCCCGGCACGCCCCCCAGCCCCAGCGCCCGCAAAGGCATCGACCCCGGCCCCGGCCCCCGCACGGGCACCGGCACGGGCACCGGCACGGGCACCGGCACGGGCCCCGGCCCCCGCACGGACACCGGCGCGGCGGCCGCGAGCGGCGGCGGGGACGCCCTCCCCGGCCGCCTCCCCGCCGGCGAGCCCACGCTCCGGGAGCAGTTCGCCGCCGCCCGCGGCAATCCGCCCTTCATGGCCCTGCTGCGCTGCGTGGTCGTCCAGTCCGTCGCGACCGGCGTCCTCCTCGCCGGCGCCCCCTACTTCGCCGAGCACGTGCTCCACGACTCCTCCGGCATCGGCCCCCTCGTCGCCGCGTTCGTCGCCCCGAACCTCCTCACCATGCCCCTCTGGCAACGCCTGCGCGGCCCCCGCGGCTACACCACCGCCTCCGCCCTCTTCGCCGTCGGCTGCCTGCTCTTCCTCGCCGCCCCTGCGCTGCCCCAAGGCGCGGTACTGCTCAGCATGGCCCTGGCCGGCACCGGCCACGCCGGCCAGCTCCTCTTCCTGTACGCCCTGCTCCCGGACTGCATCGCCCGCGACACCGCCCGCACCGCGCGCCGCCAAGCGGGCGTGCTGTCCGGGGTGTTCACCACCGGCGAGGGACTCGGCGTGGCCCTCGGACCCTTCCTCTACGGTCTGGTCCTCCAGCTCTCCGGCTACGTCTCCTCCGGCACCGGTCACGCCGCCGAGCAGTCCGCGACCGCCGGGCTCGGCATGCTGGCGGGCTTCGCGGCCCTCCCCGCCCTGGCCACCGTCGCCGCGGTCCTCCTGCTGCGCGCGTACGACCGCCCCTACTGACCCCTCATCAGCGAAGGTGCCCGGACACGGGTATGCGGGACGCCACCCCCGCAGGATGATGGATTCACGATCATGATCCGTGGGCATCGGGGGGTGGCTGTCGTGACGTACACGCAGGGATGGGACGCGGCCCAGGTCGGTTTCGGCCCGGAGGCACGCACGCTCGTCGCGCGGGCCCTCGCCCCGGACCCCGCCGTCGTGGTCCGCGCCGGGACGTACGTCGTCGACCCGCCCTTCTTCGGCAACGGCGACATCGGCCGGGTCGCGGTCTGCGGCGCCGTCAACGAACTGGCCGCCACGGGCGCCGAACCCCGGCACATCGCCCTCGGCATCGTGCTCGAGGCCGGCCTGCCGCTGGACCTGGTCCGCAGGCTGACGGAGTCGGTGAGCGCCGCCGCGGCCGAGGCCGGTGTCGCCATCGCGGCCGTCGACACCCAGGTCGTCCGGGCGGGCGAGGCCGACCGGGTCTTCGTCACCGCGACCGCCTTCGGGGTGCTCGACGCGACCCCGCTCGGCCTGGACGCGGTCCGCCCCGGCGACCGGATCCTGGTCACCGGCCCCCTGGGCAGCCACGCCGCCCACCTGGTCTCGCTGCGCGACGGCCTCGGCTACGAACACCACGTGCCCAGCGACTGCGCCCCCCTCGGCGGCCTCCTGAGCACGGTCCGCGCCGACGTCCACCACGCCCGCACGGTGGTCGCCGGAGGGCTCGCGGAGGTCCTGCGCCAGTGCGCGGCCGGCCGCGGGCTGACCCTGCGCGTCGAGGAGGCCGCCCTGCCCGTCCGGTACGAGGCCCGCGTGGCCCTCGCCGCCCGCGGTCTGGCCCCCCTGGACGCGGCCTGCGCCGGCTGCCTGTGCCTGTTCGTCCCGCCGGACCGCACCGACCCGGTCCTCACGGCCCTGCGCGCCCACCCGTACGGCCGCCGCGCCGCCGTGGTCGGCGAGGTCACGGCCGACCCGATGGGCGGGGTCGAACTCGTCACCCCGGACGGAGACGTCCACATCGGCACGACCCCCGCCGGCTCCGTCCCCGAGCGGCTGTTCTGACCCGCCGGCCTCAGACGTGCTGCGGCGGGCCGATGACCTCCTGCCCGATCAGCCCGGCGAGCCACGCCGCGAAGCGGTCCTCGTAGCCGTCGCCGTTGCGGCGCCGGACATGGACGAGGACCAGGTGCGTGTCGGCGGGGGAGTCGAGGTCGCGGTGGTCGCAGTTGAACAGGACCGTGACCTCGGCGTGTTTGTACTCGCCGTGCAGATCGCGCTCCGGAGCCGGCGGCCACGCCAACAAGGACCAGCGGATCTGCCCCAGGTGGGGGCCGACCACCGCCGCGAAGCGGTCCTCGATGCTGCCGACGGGCTGGTCCGGCACCGACACGGTGAACGGCAGGTACTCCTCCACCCCGGCCAGTTCGTACGGAAGGTCACGCGCGCGCACCGAACGGGCCGGTTCCGGACGGCCGGCGCCCAGATCGCAGGGCGCCGTACCGCTCCGGAACCATGCCTCGGGCAGGGCGTCGCGCATCCGCCCCACCCCGGCCGACGTGGACACCAGAGCCTCCACCGACACCTCGGAGTACGGCTCGGTGCCGAACTCCACCAGCAGCCGGGCCATGCTCAGGGCCAGTTCGGGGTCGGGCGTACGGAAGACGGGGTAAGCGACGTCGGTGGACATGGGGGGACTCTGGCACGGGCCGGAGCGATCGGTCACACGATTTCGGTGCGGCGGCCCCCCATCGGGATGACCAGGGGCGTGCCCGCGACCGGGCATTCGATGACGGTGGCCCGCAGGCCGAAGACCTCGTGGACCAGGTCCGGGGTGACGATCTCGTTCGGCGGGCCGGACGCGATCACCCGGCCGTCGCGCATCGCGATGAGGTGCCCGGCGTAGCGGCAGGCGAGGTTGAGCTCGTGGAGGACCATCACCACGGTGCGGCCCTCCGTGCGGTTGAGGTCCGCGACCAGTTCGAGGACGTCGACCTGGTGGGCGAGGTCCAGGTAGGTCGTCGGCTCGTCCAGCAGCAGCACCGGCGTGTGCTGCGCCAGGGCCATCGCGATCCACACGCGCTGGCGCTGGCCGCCCGACAGCTCGTCGATGGAGCGGGTCGCCAGCTCCGCCGAACCCGTCGCCGCCAGCGCGGCGTCCACCGCGGCCTCGTCGGAGGAGGACCACTGGCGCCACCACCGCTGGTGCGGGGTACGCCCGCGGGCGACCAGGTCGCGTACGGAGATGCCGTCGGGCGCGCTGGGGGTCTGCGGCAGCAGCGCGAGCCGCAGCGCGAACTCCCGGGCGGACAGGCCCGCGATGTCCTCGCCGTCCAGGTGGACGGCGCCGCCGGCCGGCTTCAGCAGCCGGGCGAGCGCGCGCAGTGCGGTGGACTTCCCGCAGGCGTTCGGGCCGACCAGCGCCGTCACCTGCCCGGCGGGGATGTCGAGGTCGAGCTCCTCGGCGACGATGCGGTCGCCGTAGCCCAGGCGCAGCCCGGCGGCGTGCAGCGCGGTGGGGGAGGTGCCGGTGGGCTGGGCCTCGGTCAGCGGGGCGGTCATGTCAGCCTCCCTTTCCGGCCCGGTTGGTACGGGCGAGGAGTAGCAGCAGGTACGGGGCGCCCACGGCGCCGGTGAGCACGCCGACGGGCAGTTCGGTCGGGGCGAGGACGAGTCGCGCGGCCAGGTCGGCGAGGATGAGCAGCACCGCTCCGGTCAGCGCGCTGGTCACCAGGGGGATGCCCGCGCTGCCGGTGATCCGGCGCGCGATCTGCGGGGCGCCGAGGGCGATGAACGCGATCGGGCCGGCCGCGGACGTCGCCAGCGCGGTCAGGCACGTGGCGAGGACCAGCAGGGCGATCCGGGAGTACCGCAGCGGGATGCCGAGGCTGCGCGCGGTGTCGTCGTCGTACTGGAGCAGTTGGTACGGGCGCGCGAGCGCCAGGGTCAGCGGCAGGAGCACCGCCAGTGCCAGCCCGGCCCACTGGACGTGCTCGTAGCCGCGCCCGTTGAGGCTGCCGGTGAGCCACACCATGGCGCGGGAGGCCTGGTCGATGTCGGCGCGGGCCAGTGCCCAGCGGGTCACCGCGATCAGGGCTCCGTTCGCGGCGAGGCCGACGAGGACGAAGCGGTAGCCGGTGATGGTGCCGTCCCGGTAGGCCAGCAGATAGATGGCGACCGAGGTCAGCAACGCGCCGGCGAGGGCCCCGAACGGAACGGCCCCGAAGGTGCCGGCGCCGGCCGCGGTGACCCCGCCGATGAGGATCGTGCACACCGCGCCGGCCCCGGCGCCGGCCGCGATGCCGATCAGGTCGGGGCTGGCGAGCGGGTTGCGGGTGACGGCCTGGAACACGGCGCCGGCCAGCCCGAAGGCGGCCCCCACCAGCAGCGCGGTCAGGGCGCGGGGCAGCCGCAGCTGGTGGACGATCAGGTCGGCGGAGCCGGAGCCGGTGCCCAGCACCGCGCCGATCACCTCGCCCACCGGGATCGCGAAGGTGCCCAGCGAGACGGAGGCGATCAGTCCCGCGAAGCCGGTCAGGACGAGACCGAGCACCGTGAGGGCGACGCGGGGGCGCACGGCGAAGCCGACCGGGCCGACCTCGAACCTCATGCGCGGGACGCTCTTCTGACGGCCCGGGGCGCCCCCGGGGCCCGTCGCGCCCGCCGCGGCCGTCGTGCCCGTCGTGCTCGTTGTGCTTGTCGTGCTCATCGGGTGTGCTCCTTGAGCTTGCCGCGCTTGACCAGCAGCGCGAGGAACGGCGCGCCGATCAGCGCGGTCACCACTCCCGCCTCCAGTTCGCCGGGCCGGGCCACCATCCGGCCCACCACGTCGGCGGCGAGCATCAGCGAGGCCCCGCCGAGCGCCGAACAGGGCACCAGCCAGCGGGCGTCGGGCCCCGTGAAGGCCCGTACGACGTGTGGGACGACCAGGCCGATGAAGGTCACGGGACCGGCCGCGGCGACGGCCGCGCCGGTCAGCAGGATCACCGCCACCGCGCCCAGGGCGCGGGTGGACTTGACCGGGGTGCCGAGCGAGCTGGCCAGGTCGTCGCCGAGTGCGAGGGCGTTGAGCCGGCCGCTCAGTGCGAGGGCGATGGCGAGGCCGACGATGACGAACGGGAGCAGCTGCATGCCCAGTTCCGCGTCCCGGCCGGCGAGCGAGCCCACGGCCCAGAAGCGGTACTGGTCCAAGGTGCGGACGTCGAGCAGCACCAGGGTGTTGGTGCCCGCGTCGAGCAGTACGGTCACGGCCGCGCCGGCCAGGGCGAGTTTGGCGGGGGTGGCGCCGCCGTAGCCGGTGCCGCCGACGGCGTAGGCGATGAGACCGGCCAGCGCCCCGCCCAGGAAGGCGAACCAGATGTACTGGTACGAACTCGTCAGCCCCAGCATGCCGATGCTCGCGGCGACGGCGAACGAGCCGCCCGCGCTGATGCCGATGAGGCCGGGGTCGCCGAGCGGATTGCGGGTGATGTCCTGGGCCACCGCGCCCGCGGCGCCCAGCGAGAGCCCGACCAGCAGCCCCAGGAAGGTGCGGGGCATCCGGAGTTCGCGGACGACGACGGCGTCTCCGGCGTCGCTCCCGGCTATCGCGGCCAGTACGTCGGAGAGCGGTACGGCCTTGGTGCCGATCGCCAGGGAGGCGCAGACCATGACGGCCACGGTGGCGAGCAGGGCCGTGAGCACCAGGGTCCGGGAGAGAACTCGGCGGGGCGGCGGGACGGTTGGGGCGGGCGCCGCGGTGGCGGACGCGGTGGCGGGCTTCAGAGACACTCACACAAGGTAAGGGATGCCTAACCGAATTTGCTCCACACCCCCCGTCTGGATTTGACCACGAAGAGGCGCTACTCTTCACAACGCGTTAACTCAGGCAAGGCTTACCTAAGAATAAATGTTCCCTCTGGAGAACTGAGAACCGATGAACACCTTCACTCAGCGTCGCCGGCCGGGCCGGATCGCGGCGGCCGTCCTCACGGCAGCCATGGCCCTTTCGCTGGCCGCCTGTGGCGGCGGCAGCGACGACAAGAAGCCGGGCGCCGAGTCGTCGAAGCCCGCCGCCGCCGAGTCGGCCGGCTTCCCGCGCACGATCACCCACGACAAGGGCCAGACCGAGATCAAGGCCAAGCCCAAGCGTGTTGTGGCGCTGGACAACAGCCTGGTCGAGGCCGTCGTCGCGCTCGACACGCCGCTGGTCGGCGGTATCGGATCGTACCGTGACCAGAAGGGCTTCCCGGCCTACCTCGGTGACGCGGTGAAGGAGACCAAGGACGTCGGCCCGCTCGACAGCCCCAACCTCGAGGCGATCGCGGCCCTCAAGCCCGACCTCATCGTCTCGGCCACGGTCCGTCACGCCGACTTCTACGACCGGCTGAGCCAGATCGCGCCGACGGTGTTCGTCAAGACCACCGGCCCGATCTGGAAGGAGAACATCACCTTCCTCGGCCAGGCGCTGGGTCAGGAGGAGAAGGCCGCCGCCAAGCTGACGGCGTACCAGACCCGTGCCAAGAAGATCGGTGACGCGATCAACGCGAAGGGCGGCGGCGCCAACGGCAAGCCCACCTTCTCGATCGTCCGCTTCGTCGACGGTCCGACGCGCATCATGCTGCCCAAGACCTTCAGCGGCATCATCCTGAACGACATGGGCCTGACGCGTCCGGAGAACCAGCGTGACGAGGTGAAGTTCAACATCGAGATCAGCGAGGAGCAGATCCAGCAGGCCGATGCGGACCACATCTTCATGACCAGCTTCTCGGGCGGTGAGGAGCGCAAGAAGAAGTTCCTCGCCAACCCGCTGTGGCAGCGCCTGAACGCGGTCCAGAAGAACCAGGTCCACGAGGTCGAGGACGCCATGTGGATGACCTCCGTCTCGCTCCAGGGCGCGGACGTGGTCCTCGACGACATGGCGAAGATCTTCCAGGTGGACCCCGCCAAGTAGGCTGCGCCACCCGCCTCATGGGGCCGGCCCCGGCCGCGTACTGATGAAGTACGCGGCCGGGGCCGGCCTTTTGGTGTGTACGGGGGAACGCGCGGCCGCGCTCAGCCCTCGCCCTCGATCCGGCGCAGCCGCTCCGCGTCGCAGGTGCGGGGGCACGTGGCGCAGGCCCGGGCCGAGTCCAGCGTGTAGTACATGCAGCAGCCGAGCCGGGTACGGGTCGGGTGCAGCTGCCCCTCGCGGTCCGCGAGCCGCCGGAAGTCGGCGCCGCCCGGGAAGGGCGCTATGGCGGTCGGGAGCAGCTCGGTCGCCTCGCGCACCGCCCGCTCCTCCTGGCCCAGGGCGCGCCCGAGGTACCAGATCCCGGAGACGAGGTCGTCGGTGACCATGCCCCACAGGGCCCGGTCCCGGCGCCGGACGCGCGACCCGATGGCGGCCAGTAGCGGCCGTACGTGGTCGGCCACGGCCGCACGCAACTCGGCGCGCAGCGCCTCCTCGTCGGCCACCACGCGGGCGCCGGGCAGGTGCGCCGCCGGATCGCCGGGCAGGCATGCGAAACCGGCCGCCGGAACGATCTCGAACGCGCCCGTCGACAGGTCCACCCGCACCTCGCGCGGACGGATGCGCGGCACGCGCCGCTCCAGGTACCAGGCCCCGCTCATCAGCAGGCTGACGGACCAGAGGTAGTCGTGCAGTGCGCGCGACGCGGCGACGTCGGGCCGCGGATCGTGCCCGTGCCCAGCCCGGATCCGGGCGGCCTCGGCGGCGACGAAGGCGTCCAGGGCGGCCGGATCCGCCAGCTCCGCCCCGCTGACCCACCGGTGGCCCGGCGCCGCCCCGTTCTGCATGGAGGGCTGCGCGGACGGCTGCGCGAAGGGCCGCGCGGCGGTGGTCGCCACCCGGACGTCCAGTGCCTCGCACGTGGCCGCGAGGCGGCCGTAGGTCCGCGCGAGCGTGCCGGCGGCGTCCAGCGCGGGGCGCCGGGGAGAAGCGGTGCGCGGGACCGTGGTCATCGGTTCTCGATCATGTGCGGCACGGGGGCTCCGGTACGGGCGAGTAGGTAAGCCTTACCTTAACCCAATGATTTACGATCAGGCTCGCCATGTCACCCCTCATGTCTCGAACCGGAGTTGAGACTAAGGGTTGGCTAACCTAAGCTGCATTTGCCGGCGGATGACGAAATCCGTCGGCACCGAGGCGTGCCGGAAAGCAGTCACCCGCTCACCCCCCACAGTTCAGAATTCGGAAGGGGCTCAACCCATGCGGTTGTACCTGCTCGCACTCAACCCCACCGACTCGGTCACCGAGGGATTCCTCCCCGCCGCGGACCGACTCGGCCTCCAGGTGACCGTCCTCACCGACCAACCCGACGCGCACCGCCGCTCCGCGCCGGGCATCGAGGTCCTGGAGTGCGACGTACGCGACTTCCGCGCGGTCATCACCCGGATAGCGACCCACCACGCCCCCGACGCCGTGTTCACCAACAGCGACCACCTCCAGACCCAGGCGGCCCTGGCCGCCGACTACTTCGGCCTCCCCGCCAAGGACTGGAAGGCCGCGCTGCGCGTCAAGGACAAGGCCCAGATGCGCCGCCACCTGGCCGCGAGCGGACTCGACGCCGTCTGGTCGGCCGAACTGGCCGCCGGCCAGGACCCCGCCGTCCTCACCGCCCTCGACGTGCCCTACCCCTGCGTGGTCAAGCCCCGCGAGGGCGTGGCCAGCGAGGACGTGGTCCTGGTCGACGGGCCCGAGGAACTCGCCCTGCGCTGCAAGGAGATCCAGGACCGCCGCCCGTCGGCCGCCCTCGTCGTCGAGGAGTACCTGGCCGGCGACCTGTGCAGCCTCGAGACGCTCGGCGACGGGAAGCTCCGCCACGTGCTGGGCGGCTTCCGCACCCGGCTGTCCCCGCCCCCGTACTTCATCGAGGAGCGCTGCACCTTCGTCAGCGCCCACCCCGAACCCGTCGTCGCGCAGATCCTCGCCCAGCTCGACGCCCTCGGAGTCGGATTCGGCATCTGCCACACCGAGTTCGTCGTGAAGGACGGCCGCGCCCGCATCATCGAGGTCAACTACCGGGCCATCGGCGACCAGGCCGACCTGATGCTCGCCCAACTGCTGGACATCCCGCTGTTCGAGCACGTCCTCCGCACCCACCTGGGCGAACCCCTGCCCGCGGACCTGGGCGCCCGCACGGACGGCGTCGCCCTGGTCGACAACCCCTGCGCCCGGAGCGCCGGCACGCTCACGGCCGCACCCGAGGCCGTCGACCTCGTCGTGGACGGGATCGAACTGACCTACCGGCCGCTGCGCGCGGTGGGGGAGCGGCACGAGCTCTACCACACCAACCGCGACTTCATCGGCGCCCTGCGCGCGCTCGGCCGGAACACGGACCAGGCGACCCTCGACCGCGTCGCCGCGGACTTCCTCGCGGCCCAGCGCTGGGAGATCACCCCGTGAGCACGACCACCGCTGCCACCACCGAGGCGGAGCTGCTGCTCCGCGTCCTCGGCGCGCTCCTGCGCGAGGACATCGTCGGCCTGCGCACCCGCACCACCACCGTCGACCACGCCGACGGCCGCTGGCTGCGCCTGCCCGCGGACGAGGGCGACGCCCTACTCCTCCCGGTCGTCGAGGACGGCTACCAGAGCGTGTACGCCGCCCGGCTGCCGCTGCTCGTCAGGGAGTCCGACGGCCGCGAACTGACCACGTACGAGGAGGTCCTCGACGCCCTCGGGGCCCTCGCCGACCCCGTCGACCGCGGAGGCTTCGACGCGTTCGCCGAGGAGTGCCGCCAGACCCTCGCCACCATGCGGCTGCACGCCGAGACCGCGCACGAGGTTGCCGCCGGGCTCGCCAAGGCGTATGGCGCCGACCCCGCCGACTGGACCGGCCTCGCGGGCGGGCTCGCCTACGACACCCTCGCCGCGCGCCTCGACCACCCGGTGTACCCCACCGCGCGCGGCCGCTCGGGCCTCGACGAGGACCAACTACGCGCCTACGCACCCGAGTTCCACCCGAGCTTCGCGCTGCGCTGGATCGCCGTGCCGCGGCGCGACCTCGTGGTGGCCGGCGGCCCGGAGGCGCTGCCCGCCCTCTGGCCCACGCCGGCCGCGCTCGGCCTGCCCGAGCTCGACGGCAGCCACCTCGCCCTCCCCGTCCACCCGCTCACCGTCGGCGCCCCGCTGCGCGAGGCCCTGACCGCCGCCGGCCTGGACGGCCGGGCCGTCCTCGCCGAGCGCCCGTACCTCGACGTGATCCCGACGCTGTCCATGCGTACGGTGGCCGTCACCGCCGACCCCACCCTCCACATCAAGGTCCCGATGGCCACCGCCACGCTGGGGCTGCGCAACCGCCGGATCATCCGGCCCGGCTTCCTCGCCGACGGGGTCGCGGGCCAGCGCCTGCTGGAAGCCGTCATCGCACGCGAACCCCGCTTCCAGGGCGTGATCCTGCACGCCGACGAGACCGTCTACGCCCACGCGGGACACGAGCTCCTCGCCGCGCTCTGCCGCCGCTACCCGGCCGGTCTCGACGACGCCGTCGTCACCCCGCTCGCCGCGCTGCTCGCCGAAGCCCCCGGCGGCCGGCTGCTGATCGACCACCTCGCCGACCGCTTCTACGGCGGCGACCCGATCGCCCTGCTCGACGCCTACCTGCGGCTGCTCCTCGACTGGCAGACCACCCTGTTCGGCTACGGCATCGCACTGGAGTCGCACCAGCAGAACGTCTCCCTCGCGCTCGACCACGACCCGGCCGGCGCCACCCGGATGCGGCTCGTGTTCAAGGACGACGACGGCCCGCGGGTCCACCCGGTGCGCGTCCGCGCGACCCTCGGCGCCGACGCCCCGCTCGGCTTCGACGACCCCCGCGCCTTCTGCGACGACGACCGCCCGCTCACCGACCTGTTCACCACCATCACCCTGCACCTGTGCGCCGGCTCCTACGCCTTCGGGCTGGCCCGGCACGGCCGCGCGGAGGCCGGGGCCCTGCTGGACCTCGTACGCGACCGGCTCACCGAGGCGGCCGACCGCCTCGGCACCGGCCCGGGCGAGCCCGGTGCCACCCTCCGCGCCCACGTCCTGGACGCCCCGCGGCTGCCCATCAAGGCGATGGTCAGCGCCGGAACGCTGCTCAGCAAGGAACGCTCGGGCGCCGCCGACATCAACAAGCACTACACCACGGGCCCCAACTACCTCCTTCGGACGGGGCCCTCCCGATGAACCCCATCACCCCCACCCCACCCACCCCGGCGGGTCCGCCCGCCCCGGCGGCACCGCTCGCCCCGAGTGGTCAGGCCACTCCGGCCGGCCCGGGTACCCCGACCGCCCCGGCGGGTGCTGGTGCCGCCGCGGCCGCGGCCGGCCCGACTGCTCTGGCCGTAGCGGCTGCCCCTGCCGTACCGGCGTCCCCGGGAGGCCCCGCCACCCCGAACGGCCCGGCCGCCCCGGCTGCCCCGGCCGCCCCGGCCGCCTCGGCCGCCTCGGCTGCCTCGGCTGCCTCGGCTGCCTCGGCTGCCTCGGCTGCCCCGGCTGCCCCGGCCGCCTCGGCTGGCCCGGCCGGCCCGGCCGCGCTGAATGCCCCTGCGGGCCCGGGCGGCCCCGCCGCCTCGCCCGCGCCGGACGGCCCGGTGCCGCGCCCGGCTCTCGGGCGCAGGCAGGTGCACGCCGTCGCCGGGTGCTACTTCGTGGCCTCCTTCGCCGCGCTCGGCCTGCCGCCGTTCCTCACCGAGATCCTCCCCGAGCTCGGCGACCGCGACGCGAGCCTGGCCGGCGTGCTCTACATCGTTCCCACCATCTTCGCCGCCGTCGGCGCCCCCCTGTGGGGGCGGCTCGCCGACCGGTTCGGGCGCAAACGGCTGCTGCTGCGCGCCCAGTTGGGGCTCGCGGCCTCCTTCCTGCTGGCCGGCTGGGCCGACTCGATCGCCGCCTTCACCGTCGCGCTCGTACTCCAGGGCATCCTCGGCGGCACCTTCGCCGCCTCCAACGGCTACCTCGGCGCCGCACTGGAGGGCCCGGAGCTCTCCAAGGCCCTCACCCTGATGCAGGGCGCCGCCCGCGCCGCCCTGGTCTTCGCCCCGATCGTGGTGGGCGCCCTCTCGCCCTGGATGTCCCCGCACCGCCAGTACGCCCTGCTCGCCGTGCTGCCCCTGACGGCCGCGCTGCTGATCACGGCGCTGCCGGAATCCCGCGGCCCGCGGGCGCAGCCGCAGCCGGACGATCCGGCACCCGCCGAAGCCCAGCCCGCCGCAGGCCAAGCGCCCCCGGCGCCCCAGGCGCCCCCCGCGAAGGGGTCCCGCGCCACCTCCCTGCACGGCCTGTACGCCCTGGAGTTCGCCTTCGTCTTCTCCACGGTGATCTCCTTCCCGTACCTGATCTCCCTCGTGGAGGAGCGGATCCCCGGTACCTCACCGGCGGTGTCCGGCGTCCTCTTCGCCCTGCCCCACCTGTGCTACCTCGTCGCCGCGATGTGGGTGCACTCGGCCTTCCACCGCAGACCCCGCCTCGGCGTGGCGCTCGGCTTCGGCTCCATAGCCCTCGGGCTGGCCGGCCACGGACTGGCCCACTCGCTCGCGACCCTGGTCGCCGTCCGGCTGCTGCTCGGCGCCGGCCTCACGCTCGGCCTCGTCTGCCTCTCCGTGATGGCCTCCGAGTGCGCCAAGGGCCGTGCGCCCGGCGGGCTGTTCGGCTCGATCGAGTTCTTCTCCAAGGCCGGCGCGGTCGTCGCCGGACTCGCCGCCGCCGCGGGCAACAGCCTGTACGGCCCGTCCGCCCCCGTGCTGACCGGTACCGCCGTGGCGCTGGCCACGGTCTGCGCGACCGCCCTCCCGGCCTTGAACCTCCGCTTCCCCCGCTCACTCCGCACCCGCTGGAGCCGCTGATGTCCCTCGCCGACGCAATCGGTACCGCCGCCACGGCAATGGCCCCGGCCGCCGCCACGCCCGCGCTGCCCACGGCCGACGAGGCCGTCGCCCACACCCTGCTGAACTGCCTGCTGCGCGAGCTGTCCGGGCCGGAACACCAGACCGCCGTGGCGGACGGCCACCTGCTGCTGTGGCTGCCCCGCCGCGGGGTCCTGCTGCGCGCCGCCCTGCGCCGTACGTCACTGCTGGGCGCGCACCGGTTCACCGGGCCCGTGCGCGAGCGGCAGGAAGACGGCTGGGCCGAGGTCGGCTGGCGCCGCCTCGCCGAGTACGCACGGGACGAACTGACCCTGCGCACCGACGTGCACAACGACGAGTTCCTGGAGCAGATCGCCTCCAGCCACCAGGCGGTGTCCGCCGCGCTTGCCGTCCGCGCCGAACGCCCGGCCACCCACACCGAGGTCGGCGACGGCGACGGACTCGCCGCCTACCTGGAGTCCGAGCAGTCCCTCGTCTTCGGGCACCGCTTCCACCCCACCCCCAAGGCCCGTACCGGCGACACCGCGTCCTGGCTCGCGTACGCCCCCGAGACCGGCGCCTCCTTCCCGCTGCGCCACCTCGCCGTCCGCGAGCACCTGATCGCCCAGGAGACCGCCGCCGAGGGAGCGGCACAGCCCCTCGACCGGCTCCGCGCCGACGTCCCCGAGGGCTACCGGCTGCTCCCCGCGCACCCGTGGCAGTACGAGATGCTGCGCGAACACCCCGGCCTGCGCGCGGCGTTCGACCGCGGCGACATCCTGGACCTGGGCGAGGCCGGCCGGCCCTTCGCCGCCACCGCCTCGGTGCGCACCCTCTACGACGGGGCCACCTTCCTCAAGTTCAGCCTCAACATCCGCATCACCAACTGCCTGCGCAAGAACGCGAGTTACGAGCTCTCCGGCGCGGTCGCCCTGACCCGCCTGCTGGCCCCGGTCCTCGCCGACCTGGAGACCCGCTTCCCGGGCACCGCCATGCTCCGCGAGCCCGCCTACCGCAGCATCGCCCTGCCCGGCCCCGACGGCACCCCCGACCGCGCCCTCCTCGAAGGCTTCGGCGTCATCGTCCGCGAGGGGCTCCTCGCCCGGCTCATGCCCGGCACCACCCCGCTGCTCGCCGCGGCCGTCGCCGACGAGTACCCGACGGGCCCCGCGCACATCTCCCGCCTGCTCGGCGACGCCTCGGCGCAGACCGCCCTCGACTGGTGGGCGGCGTACCTCAAGCTGCTGGTCCCGCCCGTCCTGGCCGCGTACTTCGACCACGGGCTCGTACTCGAACCGCACCTGCAGAACGTCGTGGTCTGCGTCGACGAGGAAGGAATGCCGGCCCAGGTCCTCTTCCGCGACCTGGAGGGCACCAAGCTGGTCCCCGAACAGCACGCGGCGCTGCTCGCCTCCCTGCCGGCCGAGGTCGCGGGCCCGATGACCTACGACGCCCAGCGCGGCTGGGACCGGGTCGTGTACTGCCTGCTGGTCAACCACATTGCCGAGGTGCTCGCCGCCCTCGCGGACCTGCACCCGCAGTCCGAGGCCGCCCTGTGGGCCCAGGTCCGCGCCACCCTCCAGACATACGCCGACCGACACGGCTGCCCGCCGCGGCTGGCCGCCCTGCTCGCCGGGGTGCCGCTGCCCGCCAAGGCCAACCTGCTCACCCGCTGGGAGCGCAAGGCCGACCGCGACGCCGGCTACGTCCGGCTCGCCTCCCCGCTCGCCGAGGACGTGCTGTCCCAGGGGATGCAACTCCACTCAGAGGTCGGAGCCGACGCCCACGACCGCGACCTCGCACACGAACGTGACCCCCGGAGCGCCCGATGACCACCCCGACCCGCGCGGTGCGCGACCGCCTGCTCGCCCTCGATCCCGCCGAACTTCCCGCCTACTTCTACGACTTGACGGCGCTGCGCGAGCACGCGGCCGCCATCCGGGCAGCCCTCCCGGAGCGGGTCGAGGTCTACTACGCGGCCAAGGCCAACCCGGAAGCGGAGATCCTGGCCGCCCTCGGCCCGTACGTCGACGGCTACGACGTCTCCTCCGGCGGCGAACTCGCCCACGTGGCCAAGGCCGTGCCGGGCCGCCCGCTGGCCTTCAGCGGCCCCGGCAAGACCCCCGCCGAGCTGGCGGCCGCCCTCGAACTGGGCGTGGAGCGCTTCCACGTCGAGAGCCTGCACGAACTGCGGGTACTGGCCGACCTGGCCGCGCGCACCCCCTCCGACGCGTCCGGCCGCACGCCCCGCCCCGGAGTCCTGCTCCGCTTCAACCTGCCGCTCGCCGCCTCCTCCCTCGAAGGCAGCTCGCTGGCCATGGGCGGCCGCCCGACCCCCTTCGGCCTCGACCCGGCCGACGCGGACACGGCAGTGCGGCTGCTCACCGACGGCACCTACCCGCAGCTGCGGCTGCTGGGCGTGCACGCGCACCTGGCCAGCGGCCTGGAGGCCCCGGAGCAGCTCGCGGTCGCCGCATCGATCGTCACCTGGTCCGCGGAGCTCGCCGCCCGCCACCGCGTCCGCCTCACCGAGGTCAACGTGGGCGGCGGCATGAGCGTCGACTACGCGCACCCCGAGCGCCGCTTCGACTGGACCTCGTACGGCGCCGGCCTGGCCCGCCTCGCCGACGCCCACCCCGACCTCACCCTGCGGATCGAACCGGGCCGCGCGGTCAGCGCGTACTGCGGCTGGTACGCCACGGAGGTGCTGGACGTGAAGCACAGCCACGGCGAGGAGTTCGCCGTGGTCCGCGGCGGCACCCACCACATGCGCACGCCGGCGACCAAGGGCCACGACCAGCCCTGCACGGTCCTCCCGGTGGCCGAGTGGCCGCACCCCTGGCCCCGGCCGGCCGCCGCCGCGGACCGGGTCACCCTCACCGGCCAGCTCTGCACCCCGAAGGACCTGCTGTCCCGCGACGTCCCCGCCCCCGGGCTGCGCGCCGGCGACCGCGTGGCCTTCGGCCTGGCGGGCGCGTACGCCTGGAACATCTCGCACCACGACTTCCTGATGCACCCGAGGCCCGGCTTCCACTTCCTCACCCCGGAGCCGACCGGGTAGGGGGCCCGCCGTTCGCCGCCACCGCGAGGACATGCGCGACCGGTGCGGTGCCCGCAGGATGAGGGGGAGCGGGGACGGGCGAGGAGGAGTGGATCATGACTGGTCCGGACGAGCGGCTCCGGCGTGGCCGGGCCGTCCGCAAGAGCGTCAGCCGTGCCTCGCACGGACGGTGGACGGCTGCGGCCGGCCGGCCCGATCCCGTCGGGGTGCTGCGGCAGCAGGCTGCCGACCGGCTGCCCGAGCTGCTGCCGATCCGCTACGGCCGGATGGCGGCCTCGCCGTTCGCGTTCCTGCGCGGCGCGGCCGCCGTCATGGCCGCTGACCTGGCCGCCGATCCGCACACGGGCCTGACCGTCCAGCTGTGCGGGGACGCGCACCTGCTCAACTTCGGCGTGTTCGCCTCACCCGAACGCTCCCTGCTCTTCGACCTCAACGACTTCGACGAGACCCAGCCCGGCCCCTTCGAATGGGATGTCAAGCGGCTCGCCGCGAGCGTCGCGGTGGCCGCCCGGCAGAACGCCCACGGCGACGACTGGGCCCGCGGATCGGCCCTGGCAGCGGCCCGCTCGTACCGGGAGACGATCAGGGAGCTCGCCGGTCAGGGCGAGCTGGACGTCTGGTACCACCGGATCGACACCGCCGACCTGCTCCCCCTCATCCGCAAGCCCGAGCTGCGTGAGCGCGTCGAGTCCAACCTGGCGCGCGCCCGCCGCCGCACCAGCCTCCGGGCGCTCGGCAAGCTCACCGAGCTCCGCGACGGCGGCCGGCGCATCGTCCACGACCCGCCGCTGCTGGAGCCGCTGGCCCGGTCCGACGCACGGACCGTCGCCGAGGTCTTCGCCGGATACCGCAGCACGCTCCCCGAGGAGCGCCGCGTCCTCCTGGACCGCTACGAGTACGTCGACGCGGCTCGCAAGGTCGTCGGCGTCGGGAGCGTGGGCACCCGCTGCTTCATCCTGCTGCTCACCGGCCGGGACGCCGACGACCCGCTCTTCCTGCAGGTCAAGGAGGCCGGTCCGTCCGTCCTGCGCGACCACCTCCCGGCCGACCGCCACGGTCACCAGGGCCACCGGGTGGTCGCCGGCCAGCGGCTCATGCAGGCCGTCGGCGACATCTTCCTCGGCTGGACGACCGGCCCCGAAGGACGCCACTTCTACGCCCGGCAGCTGCGCGACATGAAGGGGTCGGCCGAAGTCGAGACCATGACCCGGTCCCTCCTCGAACGGTACGCCGGGCTGTGCGGCAGGGCACTGGCGCGGGCCCACGCCCGCTCCGGCGACCGCATCGCCATCGCGGGCTACCTCGGCAGCGCCGACACCTTCGACCGGGCCGTCGCCGACTTCGCCATGTCCTACGCCGACCGGACCGCCGCCGACCACGCCCTGCTGACCGCGGCCGTCGCCGACGGCGCCGTCACCGCCGTCACCGGCATCTGAGCGGCCGAGCCGGGTGCACCTCCCCCCGAGGGAGCACACCCCGCTCGCGGCCCGCGCTCAGTGCACGGGCGCGGCCGGTACGGGTGCCGGGTCCGGGGCGCCGTGCCCCGTGGCCGCGGTATCCGCGGTGTCGGCCCGGTTGCCGCGCCCGATGTGGTTGAAGGCGAGGTTGAGCAGTACGGCGACCGCTTCACGCGGGCCCAGGTCAACGCCTTCGACGGCCGGGCGCACCGCGCACCGCGATCGGTCGGGCGGCAACCGTGACGGAGGGGTGAGGCCCGCCCCGGCCGGCTTCATCCCGCCAGGCCCCGCCCCGCCAGGCCCCGCCTCGCCAGGCTCCGCCCGTCAGGCCTGCCGCTTGGCGTCGATCTCGGCGATCAGCCCCTCGATGAGGCCCTTGATCTCGTCCCGGATCGGGCGGACCGCCTCGACTCCCTGGCCGGCCGGGTCCTCCAACTGCCAGTCGAGGTAGGTCTTCCCGGGGAAGTACGGGCAGGCGTCGCCGCAGCCCATGGTGATGATGTAGTCGGAGGCCTGGGCGGCCTCCGGGGTGAGGACCTTCGGCTTCTGGTCGGAAATGTCGATGCCCAGCTCGGCCATGGCGGCGACGGCCGAGGGGTTGATCCGGTCTCCGGGGACCGAGCCGGCGGAGCGGACCTCGACGCGGTCGCCTGCGAGGTGGCGCAGGAACCCGGCCGCCATCTGGGAGCGGCCCGCGTTGTGGATGCAGACGAACAGGACGGAGGCCATCTGTCGTTCCTTGGGGGCGAGAAGTGACGAGGTGGTCCGGGCTGGTGGCAGCCCCGGGCGATGTGAAAATATCAGCCCATGCTGACATCAGTCGACACTGATCTGATCCGGGTCCTGGCCGACCCGCTCAGGCTCCGGATCGTGACCCTCCTCGCCGAGGAGACGCTCTGCACCACGCACCTGGTCGAGGAGACCGGCGCCAAGCAGACCAATCTCTCCAACCACCTGAAGGTGCTGCGCGAGGCAGGGGTCGTGGACACGGAGCCGTGCGGGAGGTTCACGTACTACCGGCTGCGCCCGGAAGCCATCGAAGCCCTCGCCGGCCGGTTCGCCGACCTCGCCCGGACCGCGCGCGCCACCGCCGGAGCGAACCGCAAGCGGTCCTGCCCGTAGCCTGCGCGACCCGTCCGCCCCGCCCCGCCCCACCTGCCCGAGGAGATCCCGCCTTGACCGCCCCCGAGCCCGCCGCGAGCGTCGCCACGGCCGCCGCCGCGTCGCCGCAGCCCGCCCCCGGCGCCACCCCGCCCCGTACGCCGCTGATCGCCCGCGCCGCCGCGGAGCTGGTCGGCTCGGCCGCCCTGGTGGCGATCGTGGTCGGATCCGGCATCCAGGCCACCCGGCTCACCGACGACGTCGCGCTCCAGCTGCTGGCCAACTCGACCGCCACGGTCTTCGGACTCGGCGTCCTGATCGCCCTCCTCGGGCCGGTCTCCGGGGCGCACTTCAACCCGGCCGTGACCCTGGCCGAGTGGTGGACCGCCCGCCGCGGGGGCGCGGGCGTGACCGCGCGCGAGCTCGCCGTGTACGTGCCCTCCCAGGTCGCCGGCGCGATCGCGGGCGCGGTCCTCGCGGACGCCATGTTCGGGGAGCCCCTGGTGAAGTGGTCCACCCACGACCGCTCGGCCGGCCACCTGCTCCTCGGCGAAGTCGTGGCCACGGCGGGCCTGATCCTGCTGATCTTCGGGTTGGCGAGGACGGACCGGCTGAGGTTCGCGCCCGTCGCGGTCGCCTCGTACATTGGCGCCGCCTACTGGTTCACCTCCTCGACGTCCTTCGCCAACCCCGCGGTGACCATCGGCCGCGCCTTCACCGACACCTTCGCCGGCATCGCCCCGGCCTCGGTGCCCGGCTTCGTCGCCGTGCAGCTGGTGGGCGCGGCGGTGGGCCTGGCCCTGGTGGCGGTCATCTTCATGCGGGGCGGGACGGACGCCGGGGCACCGGCGGCGTGAGGCCCGGTCAGCGGCGCGTCGTGCCGGACAGGAGGGCGCCCATGGCCGCGAGCACGGCGGGTTCCACCCGGTAGTACACCCACGTCCCCCGCCGCTCGGAGGACAGCAGCCCGGCCTCCTTCAGCTTCTTCAGGTGGTGGGAGACCGTCGGCTGTGAGACGCCGACGTCGGAGATGTCGCACACGCACGCCTCGCCGCCCTCGTGGGAGGCGACCGCGGAGAACAGGCGCAGGCGCACCGGATCGCCGAGGGCCTTGAACATCTTCGCCGCGGCCTCGGCCTCGTCCGCCGACATGGGGCGCTCGGTCAGCGGCGGGCAGCACGGCGCGACGGCCTGATCGGCTTCCAGGAGCGGCAGGACCTTCGCATTCGACATGTGTCTATGTTGACACATGTCGAAGCAGGGCGCCAGGGCGCCAGGGTGCCGCCGCGACCACGAGTCTCCCGCGCCCATTAATTCGATAAACGCCTATGTTGACGCCTGTCGAATCAGATGTCAGGCTGGCAGCACAAGCCATCGACAGATGTCGATACAGCGAGGAGTCGACCGTGAACGCGCCCGCCATCACCGACCTGCCCGTCGTCGTCATCGGGGCCGGCCCCGTCGGACTCGCGGCCGCCGCCCACCTCACCGACCGCGGCATCGAACCCCTCGTCCTGGAAGCCGGCCCGACCGCCGGAGCCGCCGTACGCGAGTGGTCGCACGTACGTCTCTTCTCCACCTGGGGCGAGGTCGTCGACCCGGCCGCCGAGAAGCTCCTCGCCCCCACCGGCTGGATCAAGCCCGACCCGGCCGCGTACCCCTCCGGCGGAGACTGGGCCGAGCGCTACCTCCAGCCCCTCGCGGACCTCCTCGGCGAGCAGGTCCGCTACGGCGCGAGGGTCACCGGCGTCTCCCGCACCGGCCGCGACCGCATCGTCGACGCGGACCGCGAGGCCCAGCCCTTCGTCGTCCACTACGAGACCGCCGGCGGGCGGGAACAGCGGGTCCTGGCGCGCGCCGTCATCGACGCCTCCGGCACCTGGTCCACCCCGGGCCCGGCCGGCGGCAGCGGTCTGCCCGCCCTCGGCGAGAAGGCGGCCCGGGACCGGATCTCGTACCGCGTCCCGGACCTGAAGGACCCGGTCGTCCGCGCCCGCTACGCCGGCAAGCGCACCGCCGTCATCGGCTCCGGTGCCTCCGCCTTCACGGCCCTGGCCTACCTCGCCGACCTCGCCCGCGGTGACGGGGACGGCGCGGGCACGCACGCGGTGTGGATCCTGCGCCGCGGGATCTCCGGCTCCACCTTCGGCGGCGGCGAAGCCGACCAGCTCCCCGCCCGAGGCGCCCTCGGCCTCGCCGCGAAGGCCGCCGTCGACGGCGGATACGCCGACGCCGTCACCGGCTTCCGCACCGACACCGTCGAACGCGACGGCGACGGCCGCGTCGTCCTCATCGGCGAGGACGGCCGCCGCCTGGACCCGGTCGACGAGGTCATCGTCCTCACCGGCTTCCGCCCCGACCTCGCCTTCCTCGACGAACTCCGGCTCGGCCTCGACGAGCGCCTGCAGGCCCCCGTCGCACTCGCCCCGCTGATCGACCCCAACCAGCACTCCTGCGGCACCGTCTACCCCCACGGCGCGGGCGAGCTCTCCCACCCCGAGAAGGACGTCTACCTCGCCGGCATGAAGTCCTACGGCCGCGCCCCCACCTTCCTCGCCATGACCGGCTACGAGCAGGTCCGCTCCATCGCCGCGGCCCTCGCCGGCGACCACGAGGCCGCCGCACGCGTCGAACTCACCCTCCCCGAGACCGGAGTCTGCGGCGGCGCGGGCCTCTTCGACCAGCCCGAGGCCGCCGAGGAACCCGGCGGCGGCTGCTGCGCCGCCCCGGCCACCCTCACCATCGGAGCCCCGCCCCGCTCCGGAGGCTGCTGACCACGGCGCGGCGGACGGCCGCCGCAAGGGGCGGCCTACCGGACCAGGCCGAAGGTACCGGCCGCGACCGCCCCGCCCACGGCGGCACCCGCGAGGACCTGGCCGAGCGTGTGGTCCCTCAGCGCCACCCGGGACCAGCCGACGACGGCGACCAGGAGATAGGCGGGCAGCACCCAGGACCCGTAGGTCATGGCGAGCATCGCGACGCTCCCGGAGGACACCGCCGTGTGCACGCTGATCTTCCAGGCGGGGGTCACGGCGAGCAGGGCGGCGAGGGTGGCCAGCATGGCGGCGATCAGCGCGATCATGGCCTGAGGGGCGCCGAAGGCCCACATCGACACGATGCCCGTGGCGACCGAGCAGATGATGAAGACCATCACGACGATGCGCTGCCGGCGCTGGCCGACGTGACGGTCGGCCCAGCGCCCGCGGCGGATGCCGTACTTGATGAAGGCCAGGGGGATGACCGCGGCGAACAGGCAGCCGAGCAGGCCCCAGCCGATCCCGGCGAGGCGGCCGGTGTGCCAGCCTATGAGGACGGTGTCGGCGATGATCCAGGTCTTGGGGTCGAGCCCATCGGTGACCAGGCGTGCGGACCGGGACTCGTCGGGTCGGGTGATCACGGTCGTCACGCCGTCGCCTCCTTGCTGGTGGTGGTGAGGAACTCGTCGGCCACGGGGGAGTGGTAGATCCGGGCGAGCTGGACGAGCCTCTCGACTTCGGCGGTGAAGTCGAGCTCGTCGATGCCGTCGGCGGCCGGCTCCTGCGTGCCGCCGGCCGGCGCGGCGCCCCGGGCCTTGGCCCCGCGCGCCGCTCGCAACCAGAGGGCTTCGGCCGCCGGGCTCGCCGCCGGGTCGAATCCCGCCTGCCGCGCGGCGCTGCGGGCCCGCTCGCGGAGCTCGTCGTCCGCGTGGGCGTCGAGGGCCAGGGAGGCGTCGCGGATCTCGATCACCCGCCGGTACAGCCGCAGCCGCGGGCTGCGCAGAAGTCCGGTCTTGAGGACGATGTCGGGGGTGACCGCGGTCAGGTCCTGCCAGAGCGGCTGGAGCTGCCGGTACTGGCGGCCGTCCTGGACGGTGCGCCAGGCCACGCCGAAGGCGGGGATGCTGCTCCCGACGAGGATGAAGCCGATCGCCACGTACTTCAGGGCGTCGGTCGCGTTGTCGACCGCGACGTCGCCGGTGCCGTCGGTGAGGCCCGCGAGGCGGGTCGTCATGTACCCGAACCGCACCAGCGTGTAGAGGACGCCGACGGCGGTTCCGATGCCCATGAGGCGTACGCCGGTCCGCAGCCACATGGCACTGGCATGCCGCGCGCTGCTCCAGAAGAGCCAGGTGGCGGTGGCCATGGCGATGCCGAGGTAGACGACGAAGACGAGGTAGTAGGCCGTGGCCCAGCCGTTTCCGGCGTTCTCCGCGAAGAAGTCGGTCACCTCGCGGGGCCGCGGCACGAAGACGAAGAAGAGCACGGCCATGACCGTCATCGCCGTGAGGGCGACGTAGTGGCGGACCCGCAGCCGGCGGCCGGTCTCCGGCCTGGCGATGGCGACGACGAAGTCGACGACCGCGCCGGCTGCGATCATGCCCAGCCAGTGCTTGACCAGGGTGGACAGGTTGTTGACTCCGGCCCGGTCGTCCAGGGCGTGCATCACCCCGGGGAGGCGGAGCGTCATGGAGAGGGTCAGGGCGGCGAACGCCGTCCACAGCGCCCGCTGCTTCACGGACCGGACGGCCGAGGGGACCCGCCAGACCGTCACCGTCCAGAGCATGATCAAGACGGCGATTTCAAGGAGTTTCACTTCACGACCAGGTGTTTCGAACGGGGTGCCCGAGGGCGTCATGGAGGCGTACGAGCCGGTCCTCGGCCTCGCTGGAGGTCGACTGCGTCGTGTAGCGGCCGGCCCGCTCGTGGATCAGCGTGGCCAGGGTCTCCGCCTGCCGCTCCTGCGGGCTCGCGAACTTGCTCCGCCCCATGAGGTGCGCCAGGCGGTCGATGTCGAGGCCGAGCTCCGCGTCGATCGCCTCGGTCCTGCGGGCCACGCTCCTCATCCGGGCCGCCTCGGCGCGGATGATCGAGGCCACGGGAAGTTCGGGGCGGTCGAGACCGGAGACGGCCGTGTGCGTACGCGTCAGCAGGCGCTGGAAGTGCTCGGAGGCCCGGGCGATCTCCTGCTCCGAGGGCTGCTCCGGTATGTCGAGCTCGGGGGCGACGTGTCCGAGCAGCATGTGGGAGATCTCGTGGAGGACGATCTGCACCTTGAGGATCTCGGCGGCGACGGCGTCGTAGAAGACGAGGTCGGCGACTTCGAGACCGAGCCAGATCCCGCACGGCAGGGCCGGGTCGGGCGGACCGTCGAGGGGCAGCAGGATCAGGGGGCGGCCGCGCTGCTCGGCTATGCCCTCGCAGAAGGCCTCGAGGTCGAACGGCTGGGGGATGACGAGCCGGTCCGCGACGGCGGCGCACTCCGCGTCGGCGCGCTTCCACCACCGCATGGCCGCCCTCCCCGCCCGTCAGCTCTCCCCGGCGCGGAACCCAACCGCTCCATGCCGTTCGCCCATTTCGCACGCCTGATCGCCTCGAGGGTAACCGGAAGCATCACGGGCGGCCGAAAGAGGTACGTGGACAGTCCGAAACACCGTCGTCCACGCGGGTAGCGTGACCGGTTCCCCGCCCCTTCCCCGCCTCACGGCTCCGTACGACGGCGACGCCGGGGCTTCACATCCGGAAGCCCTTCGGCCTTGCGGAGCTGCTTGATCAGGCCGGTGACGGATCTCATGGAGCCGGCGGACAGTCCGCTGAGGCGGAAGGCCGCGGCTTTGACCTGCTCGTCCTCCAATACCTGGGCGAACTCGTCGGCGGCCGCCGCCTTGCCCATCTCCTCGCGGAGCCGCGCGATCCGATCCTCGATGCGCTGCTCGATCAATTCGGCGTTCTCGCCGTCGGCGAGGTACCCGACGGTGACCCCGAAGAAGTTGGCGATCGCGCGGATCGAGTCGATGCCGGGGTTCGGATTGTTGTTCATGCGGATGGTCTGGACCGTGCCGTGCGAGACGGAGGGGCCCGGCAGCTGCTTCGTGCCCTCGGCGATCTCCTGGTACGTGTACGGACCGCGACTCGCCGGGTGGATCGTCTCGATCAAGAAGCCGAGGCGGTCGCCCATGGTGTCTCGCCGGCGGCCGGTGGGGGTCTCCTCACCCATCACCGTCACTGCTCCTGTCTACTGCTGGATCTCGTAGTCGACTACTGAACCACCATCTGCATTATCTACCGGCCTAGACGGCTCTCATCACACAGTGCAACGAACTGCGTCTACCCGGCTAGCGGACATGAACGAAAGTGACCCACGCCACGTCACCGAACGGTCACCCCGCGGTCGCTTGACAGGGCACGTGTGGGACGGCGTATGTTCGTCCAGTCATCTAGCCCACTAGATGCGTCGGTGCGCAAGGTCCGGACGGCTCACGTCTAGCTTGCTGGCCGCCGAAGCCGCTGGGCGAGAAGGACAGGGGGACGGGGCGGCGATGCTGTGACAGCATCACGCCCCCGCGGTGGGGCCGTTGTTCGGGGGACAGGTTCTCCCGGGCAGCGGAACGCGCCCCCGCACCCGGGGCACGGTCGACCGGGAGCCGGGCGGCCTCGGCCGTGGGCTGGGGCACGGGGGTGCCCAGCCCACGGGACCGGGGCCCCGGCCGGACCCTTTCGGAGAACCCCTTCGGAGAACCCCTTCGGAGAACCCCGAGTGCTTTCGTGAACAGGCCGGGTGATTGTCCGTCAAGCCCCGTTGTCAGTGGCTCCCCATAGTGTGGACACATCACTCGGAGAGCCTCGGGGAAGGGGCAGAATCGTGTCCGCCAAAAAGATCCAGCACAAGGTCAACCACGTCGCGCTGGTAGTGGACTGCTCGGGTTCCATGCGTCAGCACCAGAGCCAACTCGTCCGTGTCGTGGACGAATTCGTGGCCGGTTTGAAGGCCGAGTCGGACAGCCTCGGACATGAGACCCGGATCAGCCTCTACTCCTTCGACCACAAAGTGGAGAACCTGGTCTGGGACATGGACGTGAAGCACCTGCCGTCCATGCGGGGTCTCTACAAGGTGAACAACGGCGCGACGGCCCTCATCGAAGCCTCTTTGAAGTCCCTGGACGACCTGGGCCACATCTGGGAGGAATACGGCGAGCACAGCTTCCTCCAGATCGTGGTGACGGACGGCGAGGAGAACGCCTCCGGCGGCGACAGGCGGCACGACGGCGACATGGCCATCCTCGGCCCGTGGCTCGACAAGATCGCGGCGAAGATGGGCGCGCTCCCGGGCCACTGGACGTCCGCGATCCTCGTGCCGAACTCCCTGGCGAAGCGCACCGCCCAGAACTACGGCTTCCCGGCCGGCAACATCGCCATCTGGGACGCGGATTCGCAGGAGGGCGTCGAGGAGGCGATCGGGACGGTGCGCGCCGCCGCCACGAGCTTCCTGCGCGGCCGCGAGCAGGGCGTGCGAGGCACGAAGAACCTGTTCGCCGTCGGCCAGGACCTGTCCGTCGACGACGTGCGGGCGAACCTCGAACCGGTCCCGGCCGACAAGTACCGCCTCCTGAAGGTCGACACGGAGACCGAGATCCGGTCCTTCGTCGATTCGCATCCGGGCGTCACGTACCAACGCGGATCGTGCTACTACCAGTTGGGTGCACGAGTGCAGGTCCAGCCCGACAAGGAGGTCATCGTGGTCGAGAAGGACACCGACCGCGCGTACACGGGCGACGCGGCACGCAATCTGCTGTTCGGCACGGGTGTCCAGGGGACCGTCTCGGTGAAGGCGGGGCGCAATCCCAAGCTGGAGGTGTACGTGCAGAGCCGTTCGGTGAACAGGAAGCTCAAGCCGAAGACGCGCCTGCTCATCATGCTCTGAAACTCTCATGGGGGACCTGGTGGTGGCGGCGCTTTCAGAGATCACAGCCCTGTTGGGCGAACCTCGGTTCAACTGGTCGGATCCGGCCCCGTGGATCGAACTGGAGCGGGAACTCGGCATCGAATTCCCCGCGGACTTCCGCGAGATCGTGGATGCTTACGGTTCGGTCGAGATCAGCGGGCAGCTGTATCTCACGCACCCGGCCGGCCATCTCCTGCACAATCTGGGGGAATGCGTCAGGGGAGATCTCGAACTCTGGCGCGAGGAGGACATGGCGGAATTCCTGCCGAGTCCGGTGAGTGCGAACCCCGGGGACCTGATACCGGTGGCATCCGCCACGACGGGGGAGGCCGTGTTCCTCCGCATCCCCGAAGGCCCCTCGTCGCCCTGGCGTGTTGTGGTCCAGGAGTTCGACAGTCCGGCCTGGACGCTCTACGGGATGACGTTCGGCGAGTGGTTCCTGGCCTACCTCAAGGGCGGGGACGTGACCTTGTGCGCCCGCAACTTCGCGCCTGACGGCCCGTTCTACGCATTCCTGCCGAGCCACTGATCGCACATCACCCGATCGACGACTCCGCGACTCCCTACACTTAGTCATGTGCCTGACAAGAGCGGCACTGCGCCACACCCCGAAGGGAGCGATCGGCACATGACCAGGCCTGAGAGCGCGGGATACGAGTACGACGTCGTCATCAGCGGAGCCAGCCTCGCCGGCAGCGCCGCCGCGATCCTGCTCGCGCGACGCGGTGTCCGCGTCGCGCTGCTGGAACGCCGCTCGGACCCCGAAGCGTACAAAGTGCTGTGCACCCACTCCCTCACGGCCAATGCCTACCCGGTACTGGACGAGCTCGGCCTCGTCCCCGCCATCGAGGAGGCGGGGGCCGTCCGCAACGAGGCCCGCTGGTACACCCGCTGGGGCTGGATCGAGCCGAGGGCCGCGCCGAAGGGCCCCGAGCTCCCGTACGCGTACAACATCCGGCGCAGCACCCTCGACCCGTTGATCAGGTCCCGCGCGGCGCAGACGCCCGGCGTCGATCTGCTCCTCGGCCACCAGGTGACCGGGCTGGTCCGGGAAGCCGGGCGAACCACGGGGGTGCGCGCGTCGACGCCGCAGGGCGAGCGGGAGATCCGGGCCCGCCTGGTGGTCGGCGCCGACGGCAAGGACTCGGCCGTGGCGAAGTTCGCCGGGGTGCCCGCCCGGCAGTACGAGAACGGGCGGTTCGGCTACCTCGCCCACTTCCGCAACCTCCCGCTGTCCGGCGGGATCGGCCAGGCCTGGTTCCTGGAGCCCGACATGGCGTACGCGTTCCCCAACGACGACGGGGTGACGGTCATGGCGGTGCTCCCGGGCAAGGACCGCCTGCCGGCCTTCCGGAACGACCTGGAGGGCAGCTTCCTCGCGTTCATCCGCGCGCTGCCCGAGGCGCCGCCCATCGACGCCGCCGAGCGCGTCACGAAGATCATCGGAACGATCGACTACCCACTGCACAGCCGCAAGCCGACCGCCCCCGGCATGGCCCTCATCGGCGACGCCGCCCTGACCAGCGACCCCCTGTGGGGAGTGGGATGCGGGTGGGCCCTGGAGTCCGCGCAATGGCTGTCCGAGGCGGTCGCCCGGGCCGCCACCGGCCGGGACGACCTCGACAGGTCCCTCGCGGCATACGAACGCAGACACCGCCGCCAACTCCAGGGCCACCAACACCTGGCCACCGACTTCGCCAAGGCCCGCCCGTTCAACCCCGTGGAGCGGCTGGTGTTCTCGGCGGCAGCCCGCGACGCATCGCTGGCACGCCACATGCACCTGTTCGCATCCCGCCTGATCGGCCCGCCCCGCTTCTTGAACCCCGCGGCCCTGGCCAAGGCCGCGGCCGTCAACATCAAACACCGCGCATCGGCGACACCACCCACACGGTGAACCCCCAGCGCACGGCTGGGGACCCGCGGGTGTCAGTGCTACGGGTCATACTCGTGCCGCGGTGCCGCCCGGGCGCCGCGGCACGAGGGGAGCGGCATGGCTGAGGTACTGGTTTTCCACCACGCTCACGGACTGACCGCCGGCGTCCGCGAGTTCGCCGAGCAGCTGCGACGGGCCGGACACACCGTCCATGCCCCGGACCTCTTCGAGGGACAGGTGTTCGACAGCCTCGAGGACGGCATCGCCTACGTCGAGAGGGTCGGGTTCGGCACGTTCATCGCGCGCGGAGCCGCCGTCGCCGAGGGGCTGCCTGCAGACCTCGTCTACCTCGGGTTCTCCCTTGGCGTCCTGCCGGCGCAGAAGCTGGCCCAGACCCGCCCGGGCGCGAAGGGCGCGTTGTTGCTCGAGGCGTGCGTCCCGGTCTCGGAGTTCGGCGGTGCCTGGCCCCAGGGCGTTCCGGTCCAGGTCCACGGCATGGACGCAGACCCGTTCTTCTCCGGTGAGGGCGATGTGGACGCGGCCCGCGCGCTCGTCGAGACGGCGGCGGACGCCGAGCTGTTCCTCTACCCCGGCGACAGGCACCTGTTCACCGACAGCAGCCTGCCGTCGCACGACGAGCACGCTGCAACGCAGGCCACCCACCGGGTGCTCGCCTTCCTCGACCGCATCAAGTAGCCACCCGCTGCGGGATCGACGAACCGAGCCCGTCCCCCTGCCCGCCGCTCGGGCCCGGCACGCCTGGTCGATCCCGGATTCGGCATACGCCCGTCAGTCGTCGCCGCTTCCCCGTGGCAGCCGGCCGACCGTGATCACCAGCCGGGTGCCGGTACCAGGGCGCCGTTCACGATCAGTCCCGGTGTCCTCCGGCGACAGAGCCCGGAGGGGCGGCCGGGTCGGGACGGGTCCCGTGCGATCCCGCCACGACGGCGGACCGTACGCACCGGCTTCCGGAACTGCCTGACGAGACAACCGCGTCCGAGGCTGCCCTTCGCCACGCTCCCACTGTCATGTCCTCGTCACACGAGATGCTCAATGACGGCTGTCCGCATGCGACTTGATCGCGCGACACTGGACTTCTTCGTCCTTAACTCCTCCGCCGCATCCCTCATCGGCTCACCGGGCCAGGGCAACTACGCCACGGCCAATGCCTATCTCGACGGTCTCGCCCACCACCGGCGGGCACTGGGGCTCCCCGCCCTCAGCGTGAACTGGGGACAGTGGGCGCAGACCGGTCAGGTGGCCAAGGCCGAGCACGACCTGCGGCTCGCCGACCGCGGATTCAAGGAGTTCGCCCCCTCCGACGGGCTCGCCGTCCTCGGCAGGCTCCTGCAGTCCCCGTCCGCCCAGGCGGCCGTGATGTCCTTCGACCCCGCCGTGTGGGCCCGGGACTTCCCCGCTCTGCGCACCGGCTCCCTCCTGCACGACTTCGACACGACCGCACCGGCCCCCGCCCGCGTCATCAGTCCCGAGGCCCTGATCGGGCAGGGCGACGAGAGCGCGCACTCCGACATCACCGCCTACCTGTGCGCACGCATCGCCACCATCGTCAAACTCCCGCCCCAGCGGGTCCAGGGCAACCAGCGCCTGAACCGCCTCGGCATCGACTCCCTGATGGCGGTCCAGCTGCGCAACCGGATCACCGAGGACCTGAGCGCCACCCTCCCCATCGCCGTGTTCATGCAGCAGCGGACCATCAGCCAGGTGGCCGAGCTCGCCCTGGCCACGCTGCGCGACCCCTCGGGAGGAACCGTCTGACCGGACCGCCCAACGGGCCGGGGGCGGTCGGCGCCGGGGTCCCACCACCGACGTGATGGAGGGCATAGACGGCCTCACGGCGACAGGTCACACTGCGTGAAGACCGGTACCGCCGCCGTCGGTGCGGCGGCCGGATATGTTGCCGGTCTGGTCTGCGGTCCGGGAGCGCCGATATGTAGCGTCGCTTTCGGTATGGGTGACCGGGACGTCCGGAATAGGACGGGCGATCCGGTCGAATGCAAGGAAAGTCATGGATGCTCTCATGCCGTACATCGCGGCAGTATTCTGCGTGATCATGGTCGCCGCGGCGCCGTTCGCCATTCGCAAGAACTGGAGCGGAACGGACGAGGAGCAGTTCGATTACATGACTTTGCTCGTACCGGCCACGGAAGGGGTGAAGCGTGGAGTGAACAGGTCCATGTCGGTGATCCTCGTGGCGGCGGCTGTCATGTGTGCGTGCGCGCTCGTTGCCCTCATCCCCGGAAAGCTCGGAGCGGAGATCCCCGATTCCGTCCTGAAGCCGGTGGTCTTCGGCTCCCTCGGCATCATGCTCCCGACGGCATTCGTGATCGTTCCGAGTATCGTCCTGTTCAACAGGCCGAAATTCCTGGTCCCGCCGGCCTACCGTAAGCAGCTCGGCCTGTGCCAGGTCTGGGTGCGGCGGATGTTCAGGTAGACGGTAAATGGCCGTCCGATTCGAGGTTTTGCTCGAGTCGGACGGCCTTTGCGCGTCCGGAGTGGGCTTCCCCGTGGCCGTGTCCACGGCAAGGGGCTGCCCCGTGCGGTGCCGCCCTGCGTCAGCTCTCTGCGGTGTCGTCGCCCGCCTGCCCGGCGCCCTTGGCTGCGGCTGCCTTCTCGCGCATCTTGCGCACCAGCTCCGCCTTCCGGTCGGCGGCACCCTGGCGGTCGAGGTTGCGGTGCGGACCGTTGTTCTGCCGCTCGGCGCGGGACAGCTTCTTGCGCTGGCCGCCGCCCTGGCCCACGGGGTTGTTGATGTTCTTGCTGTCGGTCACGGGTTCTCCCGGTGGTGATGTGGAGTGATCTACGGATTCATCGGTGGGGGACGGGCGCGGTGACGTCCAAGGACGTCAGCGGGGGCCCGTCACGCTCTCCCTCGTAAATCGGTGTCTGGAAGAACATGACAAGGACGTTACCCGGTCCCGGCGCCCCCGCACGCCAAGCCTCCCGCCCGCCCCGGCGCCGACCAGTCCCCAGGCGAGCGCCCGGGGCCGGCTCGCTACGACCAGGGGCTGCGCGGTGGATGAACGGGCTCGCCAGTTTCCGGAGGCGGTCGTAGCGACGGCGCAGGCGACGTCCTGGCCGATGCCGAGGAACCGCATTGCGTCCGCCGGCTGCCGCCAGGGGACCGACTCGATTGCCTGCCGGGTCCAGCGGCCGTACGCCACGAACCCCGACTGCTGGGTGTCCGGCATGCGCGTGATCACCGCGAGGTCGATCGCGGTGATCCCCGGCGCGACGGCGAAGCCCTCCCCGAGGGTGGCGACGACATTGGACCCCACGGCCGTGAGCCACCACAGGACCCGGTCCCGCTTGGTCAGCGTCTTCAGCGTGGGGCGCCCGCTGGAGGTGACCCCGGGAGTCTGGTCGGGCAGTGCGTCGATGTTCGCAACGAGGGCCTACCACCACTGCTGCGCCTCGGCGCTCAGCTCCCCGTGGACGCCGTACGACCGCGCCTGCTCGGCAGCCAGGTACCTCGGAGCGTCGTGCTCGGCGCGCAGCTTCGCCGCCGCGCGCTCGGTACGGGCGAACGCGCCGAGCCCCGCCAGGTGGAACGCTTTGTCCTCGGCCAGAGCCCAGTGCAGCCCGAGCTGCGGGGGCCCAGGTAACACCGGCGGGTGCACGGGGGAGAAGGACTGTAGGTGCACGCTGGTCATCTGCTGCCGCAGCTCCCGCAAGTGCGCGATGGCCGCATCCCGTTCCGCCTCCTGCTGGGCCCGCTCGGCCTGTCGGCGCACCCGTTCCAGCTGCGACCT
Source organism: Streptomyces sp. NPDC091371 (assembly GCF_040684275.1). Classification (NCBI taxonomy): domain Bacteria; kingdom Bacillati; phylum Actinomycetota; class Actinomycetes; order Kitasatosporales; family Streptomycetaceae; genus Streptomyces; species Streptomyces sp. NPDC091371. The sequence goes on along the minus strand of NZ_JBFBFP010000029.1, from coordinate 64,602 downwards.
GACCGAGGTGGGCGTAGAAGTCCCGCACGGAGTCCGCGAACTCGGTGAACTGGACGAACAGTGTGCTGACTCGTTCCAGTGCGTTCTGCGGCTCTACCCCTCCGGGCCTTTGGACCAGCTCGTTCAGCTCGCGCAGTCCGCGCTCGACCAGCGCCAGCATCTCGCTGCTCACTTCGCGGGCCGCGTCCGCCCCGGCCAGGACCTCGTCGGCGTCCCGCTGGATCCGCTCGCCAAGCTTCGACAACTGGTAGCGGGACCGGGAGCGCTGGTACTCGGTGATACTCGATGCCTTCACCGAGTGACTGCTCCGTAGCAAGGCGCCCCGGTGCACCAGCCGTTCCAGCCGGGTGGTGAGCGTCTCGGCGTCCAGCGTCGCGTATGCGTTCAGCCGCTGCCACGTATCGTCGAGGCCGGTCTCCGGGAGTGATTTCTGTGCAGGTGCCCCATGGCATCGAGGCTACGCAGTGATAACGGCCCCTTGCTGGGCGTTTGACGATGTTCTCGAGGGAGACACGCTGCACAGAAAGGGGGCTGTCGCTCCAGCACGCTGGTTGAGATCGGCGACTACCCGCGCACTGCGGGGTCCGGGCTGGGTCATCTGCTGCAGAGTTGCGCTTCAGGCATCCGAATCAGCAGTCTCTGGTACGAGCACGGTGACGATCTTGGCTGCGATCCATCTGCCTGAGGCGATCTGTTCCTCCCCGACGCTGACAGGGTGGAGCAGCATCTCCGTGGCCGCCAGTACGGACAGCACAGCGCTGCGGATGCCGACGGCCGGCGTCAGGCGCTGGTAGAGATCCAGGAGTTTGCCCGCCTCCCTGGCCAGAATTCTTCCGTCGAACCAGTCCTCGTCGCTGCGTGCCTGCTTGAGGTCGTCGAGGACGCCGAGGACATCCTCGGCGTTCCAGCTGTCAGCCGTCGACAGCCACACAAGCAGCTGCGCGAGCGGGTCATCGGCCGCCGCCTTCGAGGGCGGCGGGTTGATGCTCTGGGCATACACCTCACGACGTGGTTCCGGCAGGCTTTCTTCCAGCGCTACCAAGTCGGTCTCGACCGGATGCACGTTCAGGACGTTGTAGAACAGCGTTCGGGTCATCGCTGCGAGGCCGAGGCCGTGGATCTCGCGGAAGGGCTTGATCTCCCAGCCCGGCTCGTCCACCGCCCGCTGGACGTGCCCTTCGAACTGGTTGAGGGCGTGGGCGCTCAGGTTGGCCCGCGGTGCCTGCGGGTTCTTCTGCGCAGCTTCTGCCGCGGCTCGAGTCACCCGCCACACGAGGTTGTAGATCTCCCCCAGGGGACGGCACTCGGCTACCTTTCCCATCGCTGTCCTGAGCCGGGCCGCGTGATTGTCCGGTACTGCCGGCAGTCGTACTTCCTCAAGCCGGTGGTCGAAGTAGCGCAGCCCTTCGGCAACCAGCAGCTCGTGGGCAACCATCAGAAGCTCGCCCTGCTCGTCCGCCGTCATGTCCATGGGAGCCAGCGCAGCGGTGAGATGCCCGTCAAGCCCCTCCACGGCCTTGCCCATACTCGTTCCGATGGGCGCGAAGTAGTGAGCCAGTGTGGGATAGAACTGGTGCGTCAGCTTGGGCTGTGGGATTTCGCCGAGGTCACCCCCGGCTTCGCGCACAGCATCCTCGAAGGAAGCCGGCTCCCACACCACCGCACTCGCAGGGGTGGACGGATGGATGGCGATGAGGGATGCCCGCACCAACGACCCGAGCAGCTTGGAGATCTCTTCACTGTCCGGGTGTAGCGGTACTGGCCACGAGCCCACACTCCTGATCGGATCCGATGCAGGCGCGTATCGGAGGAGCGCGAGAGCCCCGACCATCTCCCGGATCCCGCCCACCGGCAGCTCCTGTGAAACGGAAGGGAACGCGACCGGATACTCGGCGACCATCTCGTCCAACTGCTGCTGATGCCACCGGGACCGAGCCTCAGCGATCACACGCTGCGCTGCCTCCGCCTCGCGCTGCTGCTCCCGCTTCTCCTTACGCGTCGGATTCAGCACCACCTGCACAGCTGCCAGCAAAGATGAATTGCAGTCGACACATACCTGTTCCTCGCCGTCGCACAACTGCTGGAAAGCAGTACGCGAAGTAAGGCTCAGCGGCCCTCCGCACTTCGCACAGGCCACTCCCTTCACCACGGCTCGCACACCCGCGGCGGCGACGGCATAGATCTGCCGGCCCCAACCGGACGTCTCGATCTGCGCCGTCTTCTCACACCACACCGCCGTCCCGAACTCAGCGTGGAACCCGGCCAAGGCCCAGTAGCGCTCTCCAATTGCGACGAGCTCGGCATCAGCACCCGCCACTGGCACCAAGGTGGGAATGAGGGCGGTACGCGCGTCGGTAGCCGCCCGCGTGTAGGGAGAATCAGTCACGACGCTCACTCTATGCAGCCGTGGGTCGGCTCGTCTCCGGATCAGCTGTCCGAGCCGGCCTGGTCACGGCGTGTACGGCCGATCCTCCCCAGCCGCTCCCCAACGGGCCTTCATTCCGGCCGGATTCCCCCCAGCAGAGGTTTCCCGACGCTCGTTCCGACGGGGCGTCACCTGGCGGAACGCGCAGGTCGTGCTGCGTGGGAGGCGCGCCTTGGCTTGGTCACTGGTCCCCGGGCGCCCGCATGCCCTTCGTGCGGGCGGTCTTCGACGCCGTGTCGGAACCGAGGAGGTCCAGCACTTCGAGGGCGCGGCGCGGCTGGGAGGAGACGGCCAGTACGCCTCCGCTGAATGCCGAGCTGATGGCGCTTCCGTCCGGCAGCGGGCCGACGATGACGACGCCCGGCAGGTCCATCAGCTCGCTGTGCTGTTGAAAGGCCAGGTCGGCCAGGCCGGATGACAGCAGGGTGCCGGCAGGCACGCCCGGTGATGCCTGGACGAGCCGGCCCTGAAGGGCGTCGGCGAGTTCCATCCGGGTGATCAGATCGATCAGGGCCGTACCGCTGGGGCCTGTCGAGTAGGCGATCCTCTTCGCCGACAACAGCGCGGATCGCAGGTCGGATTCCGAGCGCAGTGCCGGGACCGGTGTTCCCTCCGGCACGGCGGCGACGACCTGCGAGACCCACAGCGGGCGTACCGTGTCGCCCAGGACGTATCCCTCCTCGGCCAGCCCGGCCAGCGCCCCCTCGGCCAGCACCAGCACGTCGGACTCGGCGCCGTCGCGTACCCGCCGCGCGATCTCGACCCCGCCGGCGGAATCGAAACGCACGGGAAGCCCGTGGACGAGCCGGATGTGCTCGGTGAGCTCGGCGAGTACGGTCCGCGTCGCCATCGAGGACAGCCCGTTGATCTCTCGGTCCACGTCTCCTCCTTGGTGTCCGGCAGATGGTACGGCGGGCGGTCGGGTGGCTCAAGGCGGGTCTGCGAGACTGATCGCGTGAGCGCGACCCAGAGCACAGCGGCCGGAAAGGTCCTCCTGGTCCTGGCGGCCTTCGACCGCGAGCATCCGTCGCAGACCCTGTCGGAGATCGCCCAGCGGACGGGACTGGCCCTCAGTACCACGCACCGTGTGGTGGCGGAGCTCGCGGAGTGGGGGGCTCTGGAACGTGCTGAGGACGGTTCGTGGCACGTCGGGCTGAGGCTCTGGGAGATCGCCTCGGGCTGTCCCCGGACGCAGATCCTGCGCGATGTGGCGCTGCCGTTCATGCAGGACCTCTACGAGGTGACCCACGAGAACGTCCAGCTCGCGGTGCGGGAGGGCACCGAGCTCGTGTTCGTGGAGAGGATCGCGGGTCACCGGTCGGTGGAGCTGCTGACGATGGTCGGGACCCGTTTCCCCATCGGGTCCACGGGGATGGGCCGGGTGCTGCTGGCGCACGCGCCGCGGGAAATCCAGGAGGAGGTTCTCGAGTCGCCGCAGCGGGCGTGGACCCCGCACACCGTCACCGACCCGAAGACGCTGCGGACGCAGCTGGACCGCATCCGGCGCGAGCAGGTCTTCGTCAGTGACCGGCAGCTGTCGGAGAGCACGGTGGCGGTGGCCGCGCCGGTGCGGATCGGCCGGACGGGGCCGGTGAGCGCCGCGCTGGGGATCGTGCTCACGGCGCAGGGCGCGAGCCGGGCGCACGGGCTGCGCGAGCCGCTGCTGCGGGCGGCGTACGGGATCTCCGACGAGCTCGGCAGGCGTACCCGCACGTCGGGGTGAGATCCGAGCCGCTTCCGTCTGACGGAAACGTCGCTGACCGGCTGCCGGAGAGGCTGAGAGCGTTCGGGGTGTTCGAAACGTTCTCAGCTGCTTGGGAGATGCCATGGCCGACGCCCCCGTCGACTCCATCGCCTCGGTTCCGGTCGCGGTCGTCGGTGCCGGGCCGGCCGGACTGATGCTGGCGCATCTGCTCGGCCGCGCCGGAGTCGAGACGATCAACGTCGACACCCGTACCCGTCACGAGATCGAGATGACCCAGCGGGCCGGCATCCTGGAGGCCGACGCCGCCCGGGACCTGATCGAGACCGGGGTCTCGGACCGGATCCTGCGCGACGGGTACGAGCACGAGGGAGTCGAACTGCGGGCGGCCGGGCGGCCGTACCGCATCGACTTCAAGGAGCTCGTCGGCGCGTCGGTGTGGCTCTACCCGCAGACCGACGTCTTCATCGACCTCGCCGACGCCCGCGAACGCGACGGCGGCACCGTCCACTTCGGGATCCGCGACACCGAGGTACTCGACATCACGACCACCGCCCCCCGGATCCGCTACACCGCGCCCGACGGGTCCCGCCACGAGATCCGGGCACGGTACGTCGTCGGTGCCGACGGGTCCCGCAGCATGTGCCGCGACCTGGTGCCGGAGGACCGACGGGTGCGGTACGGCAAGGAGTACCCCTTCGCGTGGTTCGGCATCCTCGCCGAGGCGCCGATGAGTGCGCCCGAGCTGGTCTACGCCCACTCCGAGCACGGCTTCGCGCTGATCAGCCAGCGCACCGAGTCCGTGCAGCGCATGTACTTCCAGTGCTCCCCCGACGAGTCCGCCGACGCGTGGTCCGACGACCGCGTCTGGGAGACCCTTCAGGCGCGGGTGGCCGGTGTGGACGGCTTCCGGCTGAAGGAGGGGCCGATCACCGAGAAGACGGTGCTGCGGTTCCGCTCCTTCGTGCAGCAACCGATGCGCTGGGGGTCGCTGGTCCTTGCCGGGGACGCCGCGCACACGGTGCCGCCGACCGGTGCCCGCGGGCTCAACCTGGCGCTGCACGACGTGAAGGTCCTCGCCGACGTGCTGCCGCGGGCCCTCTCCGGCGAGGGCGAGGCCGTGCTGGACGAGTACCAGCCGCGGGCCCTCCAGCGGATCTGGCGGGCGCAGAACTTCTCGTACTGGATGACCCAGCTGCTCCACACCGTGCCCGGCGGCTCGGCGTACGACCTGCGGCGCCAGCTCGGCGAGCTCGACAACGTGGTGGGCACGCGCGCCGGACGCACCTACCTGGCCGAGCAGTACACCGGCTGGCCCACTCGCGGCCACGACCACTGAACCGGACGATTGCGACGATTGCGAGGCTTTCCCATGATCATCGATTGTCACGGTCACTTCACCACCGCCCCGCCGCAGCTGGCGCAGTGGCGCGACCGGCAGATCGCGGCCGCCGACGGCCGCGGCCCCGTCCCGGACCCCGACGAGCTGGTCATCGGCGACGACGACCTGCGCGCCGCGATCGAGGGCAACCAGCTGCGTCTGATGGACGAGCGCGGCAGCGATCTCACCATCTTCTCTCCGCGCGCCAGTTTCATGGCCCACCACATCGGCGACTTCGAGGTCTCCTCGGCGTGGGCGCGGATCTGCAACGACCTGGTCCACCGGGTCAGCACCCTCTATCCCGACCGGTTCGCGATGGGCGCGATGCTGCCGCAGTCCCCGGGCGTCGCCCCCGCGACCAGCGTGCCCGAGCTGCGCCGCGCGGTCGAGGAGCTGGGCGCGGTCACGGTCAACCTCAACCCCGACCCGTCGGGGGGCCGGTGGACCGCGCCGCCGCTGACCGACCGCAGCTGGTACCCGGTCTACGAGGCGATGGCCGAGTACGACATCCCCGCGATGATCCATGTCAGCACTTCGTGCAACCCGGCCTTCCACACCACCGGCGCGCACTACCTGAACGCCGACACCACAGCGTTCATGCAGCTCGTCCAGGGCGATCTGTTCGCCGACTTCCCGACGCTGCGGTTCGTCATCCCGCACGGCGGCGGGGCCGTGCCGTACCACTGGGGCCGGTTCCGCGGCCTGGCGATGGCACTGGGCAGGCCGGAGCCGGAGACGCTGCTCGACAACGTCTTCTTCGACACCTGCGTCTACCACCAGCCCGGCATCGACCTGCTGACCCGGGTGGTTCCCAGCCGTTCCGTCCTGTTCGCCAGCGAGATGATCGGCGCGGTCCGCGACATCGACCCGTACACCGGCCACCACTTCGACGACACGAAGCGGTACGTGGACGCCACCCCGCACCTGTCGGACGAGGAGCGCGCCGCCGTGTACAGCGGCAACGCCCTGCGCGTCTACCCCCGACTCGCCGCCCGCCTCGCCGCGGCCGGCCGCTGACCCCAGGAGGAGCACCATGGAACACACCGAGATCGGCGTCGTCCACACCAAGGTCGACCGGGCCGACCCGGAGGCCGTCGCCGCGCTGTCGGCGTTCGGCGTCGCGACGATCCACGAGGCCATGGGCCGGGTCGGGCTGATGCGCCCCTACCTGCGCCCGGTCTACCCGAAGGCCCGGATGTGCGGCACCGCCGTGACCGTGCTGCTCCAGCCCGGCGACAACTGGATGCTGCACGTCGCCGCCGAGCAGATCCAGGACGGGGACGTCGTCGTCGCGGCCTGCTCGACCGAGAGCGGGGACGGCTTCTTCGGCGAGCTGCTCGCCACCTCGTTCCGGGCCCGGGGCTGTCAGGGCCTGGTCATCGACGGCGGTGTCCGTGACGTCGCCGACCTGGAGGAGATGGACTTCCCCGTCTTCTCCCGCGCGGTCAACGCCAAGGGCACGGTCAAGGCCACCCTCGGCTCCGTCAACGTGCCCGTGGTCTGCGGCAACGCCCTGGTGCGGCCCGGTGACGTGGTCGTCGCGGACGCCGATGGTGTCGTCGTGGTGCCGCGCGAGCGGGCCGCCGAAGTGGCCGCGGCCTCGGTCGCGCGCGAGGCCGCGGAGGAGGGCAAGCGCGCGCGGTTCCGGGCGGGCGAGCTCGGCCTCGACATGTACGCCATGCGCGGCCCGCTGGCCGGGCTCGGGCTGCGGTACGAGGACTGACGATGACGAGCTTCGAGAAGTCGCCCGGCTGGCTGGACTGGTACGCCGGCCCGAGCCGGCCGCGGTACGGGCTGCCCGCCGGCGCCGTCGACGCACACTGCCACGTCTTCGGCCCGGGCGACGAGTTCCCGTACGCCCCCGAGCGCAAGTACACGCCGTGCGACGCGTCCAAGGACCAGCTGTTCGCGCTCCGCGACCACCTCGGCTTCGCCCGCAACGTCGTGGTGCAGGCGACCTGCCACGGCGCCGACAACTCCGCCATGGTCGACGCCCTGCGGGCCTCCGGCGGGCTGGCCCGGGGCGTGGCGACGCTGCGGCCCGACGTCACGGACGCGCAGGTACGGGAGCTGCACGAGGCGGGCGTCCGCGGGGTGCGGTTCAACTTCGTCAAGCGGCTCGTGGACACGGCGCCGCGGCAGGACCTGTGGGACGTCGCCCGGAGGATCGCGCCGTACGGGTGGCACGTCGTCGTCTACTTCGAGGCGGCGGACCTCCCCGACCTGCGGGACTTCCTCCTGACGATCCCGGTCCCGCTGGTCATCGACCACATGGGCCGGCCGGACACCGCGAAGGACCCGGAGGGGCCCGACTTCGAGGCGTTCCTGAGCTTCATGCGGGCACGGCCGGACATCTGGTGCAAGGTGACGTGCCCGGAGCGGCTTTCGGTGAGCGGCCCGCCGGCCCTCGACGGGGAGCGGGCGGCCTACCGCGACGTCGTCCCCTTCGCACGGCGCGTGGTCGAGGAGTTTCCCGACCGGGTGCTGTGGGGCACCGACTGGCCGCACCCCAATCTCACCGACCACATGCCCGACGACGGGCTGCTCGTCGACTTCGTCCCGCACATCGCGCCGACGCCGGAGCTCCGGCGCAAGCTGCTCGTCGACAACCCGATGCGCCTGTACTGGCCCGACGTCCTCTGAACCCGTTCTCGATCGGAGCCCCCACATGTCACTGGACAAGACCTACAAGCTGGTTCCCGGGACGACCATCTTCGACTCCGAGCAGTCGGCCAAGGGGTACCACCTCAACCAGTTCTGCATGTCGCTGATGACGGCGGAGAACCGCGAGCGCTACCTCGCGGACGAGCGCGCCTACCTGGACGCGTGGCCGCTGCGGGAGGAGCAGAAGCAGGCCCTGCTCGACCGCGACCTGAACGCGGCGATGCGCGAGGGCGGCAACATCTACTTCCTCGCCAAGTGGGGCGCTACGCTGGGGCTTTCGTTCCAGCAGATGGCGGGCTCGATGACCGGCATGACCGAGCAGGAGTACCGCGACATGATGGTCCGCGGCGGCCGCTCGGTCGAGGGGAACCGGATCGACCACGCCGTCCTCGAAGCGGCCCACGCGCCGCAGGCGGCGGCCGGGCACGCCGAGATCACCGGCGCCGTCTTCACCTCGCACGTGCCGGCGATCGGCGCGGCACTGGACCACGGCAAGAGCGACGAGCCTTACTGGCGGCCGGTCTTCGAGGGGTACGAGTACTCCAAGCGGTGGGAGGCGGAGAACGTCCCCGACGTGATCTTCCTCGTCTACAACGACCATGCCAGCGCCTTCGACCAGTCGATGATCCCGACCTTCGTCCTCGGCACCGGAGCCGCCTTCCCCACCGCCGACGAGGGGTACGGGCCCCGCCCCGTGCCCGGCATCGAGAGCGACCCCGACCTGGCCGCGCACATCGCGCACTCGCTGATCCGGGACGACTTCGACCTCACCCTCGTCAACGAGATGACCGTCGACCACGGGCTGACCGTCCCGCTGTCGCTGATGTTCGGCGACGTCGACAAGTGGCCGTGCAAGGTCATCCCGTTCCACGTCAACGTGGTGCAGTACCCCGTTCCCTCCGGTGCCCGGTGCTTCAAGCTCGGCCAGGCCCTGCGCAAGGCGATCGAGTCGTACGACCGGCCGCTGAAGGTACAGGTGTGGGGCACCGGCGGCATGAGCCACCAGCTCCAGGGCCCGCGGGCCGGCCTGATCAACCGGGAGTGGGACAACGCCTTCCTGGACCGGCTGGTCGAGGACCCGGCCGGCCTGGCCGGGGTGCCGCACCTGGAGTACGTCGAGGAGGCCGGCTCCGAGGGCATCGAACTGGTCATGTGGCTGATCGCCCGCGGCGCGATGAGCGACGTCGACGGCTCCGGCGAGGTCGAGGTCAAGCACCGCTTCTACCATGTGCCGGCGTCCAACACGGCCGTCGGACACCTGATCCTGGAAAACAACCCGTGGGTCGACGAGCCCGCCGTGAAGGAGTGACATGACTGACGACCGGACCGTACGGATCGCCCTGGTGGGCGGCGGTGCCTTCGGCGCCAAGCACGCGGCCGCGCTGAAGCGGATCGACGGAGTCGAGGTGACCGCCGTGGTGAGCAGCACCCTCGAACGTGCCGAGGAGTTCGCCGCGGAGCAGGGCGTGGGCCGCGCCGTCGCCTCCCTCGACGAGGTGCTGGCGATGGACGACGTCGACGCCGTCATCCTCGCCACCCCGACGCAGATGCACGCCTCGCAGACGCTGGCCTGCCTCGAAGCGGGCAAGCACGTCCAGGTCGAGATCCCGCTCGCCGACTCGCTGGGGGACGCCGAGGCGTGTCTGGCGGCGCAGCAGCGCACCGGGCTCGTCGCGATGGTGGGCCACACCCGCCGCTTCAACCCCAGCCACCAGTGGGTGCGGCAGCGGATCGAGGCCGGCCAGTTCCGCATCCAGCAGATGGACGTGCAGACGTACTTCTTCCGCCGGAAGAACCTCAACGCGCTCGGGCAGCCGCGCTCCTGGACCGACCACCTGCTGTGGCACCACGCCGCGCACACCGTCGACCTGTTCGCGTACCAGACCGGTTCACCGATCGTGCAGGCCCATGCCGTGCAGGGCCCGATCCACCCTGAGCTGGGCATCGCGATGGACATGTCCATCCAGTTGCGGGCGGAGAACGGCGCCATCTGCACCCTGTCGCTCTCGTTCAACAACGAGGGGCCGCTGGGCACGTTCTTCCGCTACATCGGCGACACCGGCACCTACCTCGCCCGGTACGACGACCTGTTCACCGGAAAGGACGAGCCGATCGACGTGAGCGGGGTCGACGTCTCGATGGACGGCATCGAGCTCCAGGACCGCGAGTTCGTCGCCGCGATCCGCGAGGGCCGCGAGCCGAACTCCTCCATCGCCCAGGTGCTGGCCTGCTACCGGACGCTGGCGGCCCTGGAGGAGCAGCTGAACGCCGTCGCGGGCTCCTGACCGAGCGGGGTGAAACAGTGCCGGGGGCGGTACCGACCTTGTGGTCGGTACCGCCCCCGGCGCGTGGCTGGTCAGGCGTAGTGGCGGTAGACGGCCTGGGCGACGCAGGCCGGCTTGTCGCTGCCGTCGACCTCGATGGTGAACGTCAGCGGCATCTGTACACCGTTGCCCTTGACCTCCTCCACGGTGCCGACGGCGCCGTGGAGGCGAATCTTCGATCCGACCGGTACGGGTGCGGGGAAACGGACCTTCTCCAGGCCGTAGTTGACGCTCATCCTGGTGCCGGTGATCTCCAGCAGCTCGCCGAAGAGCGGAATGATGAGGGAGAGGGTCAGGTAGCCGTGGGCGATCGGGCCGCCGAAGGGCCCGTCCTTGGCCTTCTCCGGGTCCGTGTGGATCCATTGGTGGTCGTCGGTGGCGTCGGCGAAGGTGTTCACCCGCTTCTGGGTGATGTCGAGCCAGTCTGTGCGGCCGAGGTCGGCTCCGGTGAGGGCCATGAGCTGGTCGAGGCCGTGGGCGGTGGTGGGCATGACGGATCCTTCCGATGGTGCGGGCGGCGGGGGACGCCGCCCGCGGAGGGTGTGTCGTATGTCTGTCAGGCGCGCGGACGGCCGCTGGGGCCGTTCGCGTACGCGTCGCGCACGGCGGGCTTGACGATCTTCCCGGAGGCCGTGCGGGGCAGGTCCTCGGTCAGGACGACGGACTTGGGGATCTTGTACTTGGCGAGTCGGCCCCGCAGGTGGCCGAGGATGTCGTCCTCACCGGCGTGAGCGCCGGGTCCGAGGACGACGACGGCCCGGCCGACCTCGCCCCAGACCGGGTCGGGCACGCCGATGACCGCGCATTCGGCGACGGCGGGGTGGGTGAGGAGCACGTCCTCCACCTCGGCCGGGTAGACGTTCTCCCCGCCCGAGACGAACATGTCCTTGACCCGGTCGACGATGTAGGCGTACCCGTCGCCGTCCGTCCGGGCGATGTCACCGGTGCGCAGCCAGCGGTCGTCGGCGAAGGCGGCCGCGGTGTCCTCGGGCCGGCCCCAGTAGCCGGTCATGACGTGGGGGCCCTGGACCAGGATCTCCCCGCGCTGTCCGGGCTCGGCCTCGCTGCCGTCCGGCAGCACCACACGGGTGTCGGTGAAGAAGTGCGGCACCCCGGCGGAGCCGGCTTTGACCGAGGTGTGCTCCCGGTCCAGGAAGAGGACCCCGGGGGATGCCTCGGTCATGCCGTAGCCCTGGCTGAAGGCCAGGCCGCGGTCGAGGTACGCGGTGATGGTGCGGGTGGGCACGGGCGCGCCGCCGCAGTTGAGGGTGCGCAGGCTGGACAGGTCCGTGGTCTCCCAGCGGGGCCGGGCGGCCATGGCGTCGTACATGGTGGGGACGCCGAACATGTACGTCACGCGCAGGTCCTCGATCAGCTCCAGGACGCGCTCGGCGTCGAAGGCTCCGAGGAGGACCACCCGGCCGCCCTTGAGCAGGGTGGGCAGGCACGTCATGTTGAGTCCGGCGGTGTGGAACAGCGGGGCCACGACGAGGGTCACCTCGTCGCCGCCCAGGTCGGTGTCGACGAGGACGTTGACGCTGTTCCAGGTGATGTTGGCGTGGGAGAGGACGGCGCCCTTGGGGCGGCCCGTGGTCCCTGAGGTGTACATGATCATGCACGGGTCCTCGGGCGCCACGGCCACGTCCAGGGGGCCGGTCCCGGCGCCCGCGAGCAGCTCCTCGTAGCCGGGGGCACTGTCCTCGTCGGCTCCTGCGACCGCGATCCGGTGGCGTACGCCCGCATCGGCCGCCGCGGCACGGGCCGCCTCGCCCTGCTCGGGAGCGTGGACGAGGACGGTGCTGCCCGAGTCGGCCAGGTTGTACGCCAACTCCGGAGCTGCCAGACGGGTGTTGAGCGGGACGAAGACCGCACCCAGTGTCCCGGCGGCGAAGAGGGTCTCCAGGAACGCCGGGTGATTGGGGCCGAGGTAGGCGATCCGGTCTCCCGGCGCCACGCCCGACGCCCGCAGGGCGTGGGCGAGGCGCAGGACCCGCTCGTGCAGCTCGCGGTACGTCCACGCGCGGCCTTCGTGGACGACGGCGATCCGGTCGGGTGTCTTGCGGGCCCGGCGTGCCGGCCAGGATCCGATGCCTTGGTTCAACACGAGCGGTTCCTTCAGTCGTTGAGGAGGCCGAGCAGACGGGCGGCGTTCTCCTTGAGGATCTTCGGCCGGACCTCGGGCCTGATGTCGAGCTTCTCGAAGTCCGCGAGCCATCGGTCGGGAGTGATGACGGGGTAGTCGGAGCCGAAGAGGACCTTGTCCTTGAGCAGGGTGTTGGCGTAGCGGACGAGCTGCGGCGGGAAGTACTTCGGCGACCAGCCGGACAGGTCGATGTACACGTGCGGCTTGTGGGTGGCCACCGCCAGGGCCTCGTCCTGCCAGGGGAAGGACGGATGGGCCAGGATGATCCGCAGCTCGGGGAAGTCGACGGCCACGTCGTCGAGCAGCATCGGGTTCGAGTACTTCAGCCGGATGCCTCCGCCGCCCGGCACGCCCGCGCCGATGCCGGTCTGGCCGGTGTGGAACAGCGCGGGCACGCCGAGTTCCTCGATGGCCTCGTACAGCGGGTAGGCGAGCGGGTCGTTCGGCGAGAACGCCTGGATGCTGGGGTGGAACTTGAAGCCGCGGACGCCGTGCTCCTCCACGAGCCGCCGTGCCTCGCGCGCACCCGCGCGGCCCTTGTGCGGGTCGATGCTCGCGAAGGGGATCAGCACGTCGGCGTGTGCGGCGCAGCTCTCGGCGATCTCCTCGTTGGAGATCCGCGGGTGGCCGGTGGCGTGTTCGGCGTCGACGGTGAACACCACGGCCGCCATGCGGCGCTCGCGGTAGTGGCCGGCCATCTCCTCGATGGTCGGCTGCCGGTGGCCGTGGGCCTTGAAGTACTTCTCGGAGGCTCCGAACAGCTCCGGGCTCAGGGACCCGTGGCCGTCCTTGGAGACCTCCGCGTGGGTGTGCATGTCGATGGCTGTGAGCCGGTCGAGGTCGAGCGCGAGGTCGGCCATGTCACGCCTCCGGGGCCTGGGGCGCGGGGATGCCGTACGTCTCGGGCTCGGCCCCGACGCCGGCCGGCCACTCGGCGGCGATGGCGTCGGCGCTCCAGCCGCCCTCGGCGAAGGCGACCGCCTTCTCCTTGGGGTGTGCCCACAGGGCCAGCCGGTCGCCGCCGATGCCGATCGCCTGCCCGGTGACTCCGTCGGAGTCGTCCGAGGCCAGGAAGGTGATCAGTGCGGCGACGTCCTCGACGGTGCCGAGGCCCTCGTTCTGGCGCAGCCAGGCGGGCAGCGCCTTGCCGGTGCGCTCGGACTCCTCGATGACCGGGGCGAAGGCCGGGATGGTCCTGGTCATCTCGGTGGCGGCGACGGGGACGACGGCGTTGACGGTGATGCCGGCGCGGCCCAGCTCCATGGCCCAGGTGCGGGCCATGGCGACGATGCCCGCCTTGGCGGCGGCGTAGTTGGTCTGGCCGAAGTTGCCGCGCTGCCCGGCGGGGGAGGAGATGAGGACGAGCCGGCCCCCGGTGCCCTGTTCGCGCATGCGGACCGCGGCCGCGCGGGCGCAGGTGAAGGTGCCGCGGAGGTGGACGCGGACGACGTCGTCGAAGTCGTCGTCGGTCATCTTCCACAGCACGCGGTCGCGGAGGATGCCGGCGTTGGTGACGAGGACGTCCAGGCGGCCGAACTCCTCGACCGCCGTGTCGACCAGCCGCTGGGCCGACTCGCTGTCGCCCACCGCCGCGACGACGCCGGCGGCTGTGCCGCCCTCGGACGTGATCGAGGCGACGGCGGCGTCGACGGCGACCTGGTCGACGTCGTTGACGACGACGGCGGCACCGGCGGCGGCGAGCGTCCGGGCGTAGGCGAGGCCGAGGCCGCGTCCGCTGCCGGTGACGACGGCGACTTTCCCGTGGAGGTCCATGGCGGGTCCTTCGTGTGAGCGTGGGCGGGCTGTCGAGAGCGGGGCGCGCGGCCAGGCTCGATCGACAGGAATCCTGATGAATGACAGTCTCGTCAATCAACAGGATTCCTGTCAATGCCCTAGGCTGTACCCGCCGCCGTTCCCCGGCCGACATCCACAGGAGGAAGAACGTGACCACCTCGCTGCTCTACCTGGTCAAGCGGACGGAGCTGGCGGTACGCGCCCGCCTCGACGAGCTGGTCAGACCCGCGGGCATCACCGCCCTGCAGTACACCGCCCTCACCGTCCTGGGACGGCACGACGGCGTCTCGGCCGCCCAGCTCGCCCGTGACTCGTTCGTCACCGCGCAGACCATGGCCGACATGGTCCGCACCCTGGAGGGCCGCGGCCTGATCCGCCGCGAGCCGAACCCGGACAACCGCCGGGAGCGCCTCATCCTGCTGACCGACGCCGGCCGGGGACTCCTCGACGAGTACGCCGGACCCGCCCGCGCGCTCGAGGAGCGCATGGTCGCCGACCTCACCCCCGTGGAGGTCGAGGCCTTCAGGCAGGCCCTGCACCGCACCTGGCGGTCCCTCACCTAGGCCGTCACCGCGCCGGGCCCCGCGCCCGCCCCGGCCGGCGCTCAGCCGGCCCCGCCGCGCACGCGTCCGCGCCGCGGTACCGAGTCCAGCAGCAGCCGGGTGTACGGGTGTTCCGGCGCGTCGAGGACCCGGTCCACGGGGCCCGACTCCATGACCGTGCCCGCTTTGAGGACGAGTACCTCGTCCGCCACGTGCCGTACGACCGCCAGGTCATGGGTCACGAACAGATAGCCGATCCCCGCCGTACGCCGGATCTCGCGCAGCAGGTCGAGGATCTGGGCCTGGATCGACACGTCGAGCGCGGCGACCGCCTCGTCCAGGACCAGCACCCGGGGCTCCACCGCGAGGGCCCGCGCGATCGCCACGCGCTGGCGCTGTCCCCCGGACAGCCCGCGCGGCAGGGCCCCCGCCTCGCGGGTCCCGAGTCCGACCTGGTCGAGGAGTTCGCCGACGCGCGCCGTGCGCGCGGCCGCGTCCAGACCGGTGTGCAGGCGCAGCACCTCGTCCAGGCAGCCGCCCACCGTCACCCTGGGGTCGAGGGAGAGATAGGGGTCCTGGAAGACCATCTGGATCTCCCGTGCCCTGGCGAGCCGCTCGGCGCGGCCCCGGGCGCGGGCCGAGCGGTCCCGGCCGTCGAGGCGGACCGTGCCGCCGTCCGCGCGCTCCAGGCCCACGAGCATCCGTACCGTGGTCGTCTTTCCGCTGCCGGACTCGCCGACGATCGCGAGCGAACCGCCCGGCGGCAGGGTGAACGACACCCCGTCGACCGCCGTGTGCCCGCCGTACCGCTTGCGCAGCCCGTCGACCACCAAGCCCTCTGTCATCGTGTGCGTCACAGTGTGATTCCTTCCTCGGCGCGGAGGCACGCGGCCAGCCCCTCGCCGTGCTGTGCCAGCTCGGGCTTCTCCTGCGTGCAGCGCTCCACCGCGTGCGGGCAGCGGGCGGCGAAGGAGCAGCCGGGCGGGGCCTCGACGAGCGAGACCGGGCGGCCCGGGATGGGCCGGGGCGAGGGCGCGCCCGCCTCGATGCGCGGGGTGCAGCCGAGGAGTCCCGCCGTGTACGGGTGGCGCGGGCGGTCGAACAGCTCGTCGGTGGACCGGGTCTCCACGATCCGGCCCGCGTACATCACGTACACCCGGTCGCAGATCTCCGAGGCCAGCTCCAGGTCGTGGGTGACGAAGAGCATCCCGGTGCCGCGCTCGGCCCGCAGCCGGGCCAGGATCGCGATCACCTCGGCCTGGGTGGTGACGTCGAGCGCGGTGGTCGGTTCGTCGGCGACCAGCAGGGCCGGCTCGGCGGCGAGGGCGGCGGCGATGACGACCCGCTGGAGCATGCCGCCGGAGAACTGGTGCGGGTAGCGGCGCAGGGCGCCGCGCGGATCGCGGATGCCGACGGCGTCGAGGAGTTCCTCGGCCCGCGCGGCGGCCCGGTCGGCGGGGGAGCCGGAGGCGCGCAGCCCCTCGGTGAGGAAGTCGCCCACCCTGCGCAGCGGATTGACGGAGGCGCGCGGGTCCTGGAAGACCATGGCGACCTCGCGGGCCCGCAGGGCGGCCAGCTCCTTCGGGGGCATGGTCAGCACGTCCCGTCCGGAGACCCGGACCTGTCCGCTGGCGCGGGCGCCCGGGGGCAGCAGTCCGA
Source organism: Streptomyces sp. NPDC091371 (assembly GCF_040684275.1). Classification (NCBI taxonomy): domain Bacteria; kingdom Bacillati; phylum Actinomycetota; class Actinomycetes; order Kitasatosporales; family Streptomycetaceae; genus Streptomyces; species Streptomyces sp. NPDC091371. The sequence continues at coordinate 47,968 of NZ_JBFBFP010000029.1, read as the reverse complement.
GGACGCTGCGGCAGGCGACGGACTTGCCGGAGCCCGACTCGCCGACGAGGCCGACGGTCTCCCCGGGCCGTACCGTCAGGCTCACCCCGTCCAGGACGGGCCGGGCGGCCCGGTCGTCCGGGAGGCGTATGCCGAGCCCGTCGATCTCCAGGACGGGCGTGGTCGACGTCGTGTTCATGGCGTTCACTTCTCCCGCCGCGCGATCCGGTCGGCGAGCCCCTCGCCGACGATTCCGAAGGCGACGACCGCGAGCACGATGCATGCGGACGGGGCCAGCGCCGGGAGCATCGCGCCCTGGAGGACGGCCCCCTGGCCCTCGTTGATCATGGCGCCCCAGTCGGCGGTCGGCGGCTGGACGCCGAAGCCGAGGAAGGACAGGGCCGCCAGGTCCATGAGCGCGTACCCGAAGTTCATCGCGGACTGGGCGAAGACGGTCGGCGCGATGTTCGGCAGCAGGTGGCGCACGCAGACCGTCCAGCCGGACCAGCCCTGCACCACGTACGCCTCGATGTACGGCCGTTCCTTCTCCTGCCGGGCGATGCCCCGTACCAGCCGGCCCACGTAGGGGGTGTAGGCGACGGACATGGCGATGACGGGTGCGGTCATGCCGGGGCCGGTGACGGCGACGAGCAGGATCGCGAGCATGAGGCCCGGGATGGCGAAGACGAGGTCCATCGAGCGGGAAAGGACCGCGTCCGCCCAGCCGCCCCGCCAGGCCGCCACCACACCGAGCAGCATGCCGAGCAGGGTGGAGACGCCGACCACGAGCAGCGGTCCGAGGAGACCGGTGCGGGCGCCGTGCAGCAGCCGGGACAGGATGTCCCGCCCCGACTGGTCGGTGCCCAGGAGGTGGTCCGCGGTGGTGCCGGCGAGGCTCGCGGAGAGGTCGAGCGCCTCGGGGTCGTACGGGGCGAGGACGGGTGCGAACACGGCGACGAGAACGAGGACGGCGAGCACCGCGACCGAGACCGCGAACAGGGGGCCCTGGCCGAAGACGCGCAGTCCGCGCAGGCCCGGCCTGCGGTACGGCACCGTGGTGAGGGTGGTCGTCATGAGGAGCCTTCCCCGGGGGAGAGACGGGGGTCGATGAGCGGGGCGAGCAGGTCGACGGCGAGGTTGACGAGGACGAAGGCCGCCACGCTGAGCAGGGTGACCGCCTGGACCACGGCGAAGTCCTGGGCCGTGACCGACTGCACGAGCAGCGAGCCGAGCCCGGGCACGTCGAAGGCGGTCTCCACGATCGAGGTGCTGATGAGCAGGCCGGCGAGCATGGTGCCGCCGACCGTGACGACCGGGCCGAGCGCGTTGCGCAGCACGTGGCGGCGGACCACCGTGCGGCCGGCGACGCCCCGGGCGCGGGCCACCTCGACGTGCTCGCGGCCGAGTTCGTCGAGCATCGCGGAGCGGGTGACCCGGGCCAGCAGCCCCGCGAAGGTCAGGGCGAGGGCGAAGGCCGGGAGGGTGAGCTGGTGGAGCCGGGCGCCGAGGCCCTCCGCGGCGCCGCCGCCGGGCCCCGGGAACCAGCCGAGCCGGACCGAGAAGAGCGAGACGAGCACGATCGCGGTGACGAAGGACGGGGTGGCGGTGGCCACGCCCGTGCCGATGAGCACCGTCCGGTCGAGGAGGCCGGGGCGCAGCGCCGCGAGGATGCCGGCGCTCACCCCGAGGACGGCGACGAGCACGGCCGCGTAGCCGACGAGGAGTGCCGTGCCGGGCAGCCGGGAGCCGAGGAGGGCGGTGACGTCCTGGTGGTACTGGGCGGAGCGCCCGAGGTCGCCGCTGAGGACTCCGCCGAGCCACTTGCCGTACTGGATCACCAGGGGGTCGTTCAGGTGGTACTCGGCGCGCAGGGCGGCCACGGCCTCGGGGGTGGCGGGGCGGCCGTGCAGCAGGAAGGTCACGGGGTCGCCGGGAGCCAGGTGGATCGCGCCGAAGACCACGACGGAGGTCAGGAACAGTACGACCGCCAGGCCCAGGAGCCGTCCGAGGAGGAAGCGGGTCATGACTGCGCGGCCCCGATCGTCGCGGCCCACGGGTAGTAGAGCTGGATGATGCCGGTGGGCGCGCCGGTGATCCGCTTGCCGAGGAAGACCGAGTACGGCGCCTCGTACACGGGAATGACGGGCAGCTCGCGCAGGGCGATCTCCTGGAGCTTCGCGGTCAGCTCGGCGCGCTTGCCGGGGTCCGGCTCGGAGTTGGCCCGGTCGAAGGCGGCGTCGAACTCGGCGTCGGACCAGTTGCCGTAGTTCCCGAAGTCGCCGGTGCGCAGGTACTGGTAGAACTCCAGCGGGTCCGGCGTGTTGTCGTAGCCGTTGGTGATGACCAGGTCGAGCCCCTCGCGGGCCGCGGGGTCGACGAAGATGCTGCTGTACGCGTCGGGCGCGACGGGCTTGAGCTTGACGTCGAGGCCGATCTGCCGGCCGGCCGCCTGCACCGCGTTGGCGACCACGCTGATCTCGGGAGCGAGGGAGCTGGTCACCAGGGTGAGCGTGCGGCCCGTCGCGCCGGCCTCCTGGACCAGCTTCTTGGCGGCCTCGATGTCGTACGCCGGCTCGGGCAGCGTGTCGTACAGGGCGGCGGTCTTCTCCGGGGAGAGCGCCCAGGCACCGCGTGCGGCGGGGGCCTTGGCGGGGACGCCGACGTCGCCGGCGGCGGCCTTGATGATGTTCTTCCGGTCGAGGGCCATGGACAGGGCCTTGCGGACCTTCAGGTCGCCGAGCGGGCCCTTGAAGTCGAGGACGGCGAGGTTCGCGGCCGCGGTGTTGGGGCCGAAGAGGACCGAGCCCTTCCCGCTGCTCTGCAGCTGGGCGAAGGAGGAGGACGGAACCATGTAGCCGCCGTCGGCGGTGCCGGACAGGAAGGCGTTGGCGCGGGCGGAGGGATCCTCGACGAAGGTGAACTTCACGGAGGCGGACTTCGGGACGAGCTTCTCGTCCCAGTACGCGGCGTTCCTGCGGAGCATGATGCTGTCGCCCTGGGCCCACTTCTCCAGGGAGAAGGGGCCGGTGCAGGTCAGGGCGCCCTTGGGGGTGCCGTAGTCCGCGCCCGCACTGGCGAGGGACGCGGCGCTCACGACGGTTCCGGGAGAGGCGGCCAGGAGTTCGTGGAACAGGACGTCGGGCTTGCCGAGGCGGATCGTCACCTCCAGCGGACCGGTCTTCTCCACGAGCTCGACGTTCTTGAAGGCGGAGCCCCAGGGGGAGGCGGTGGCCGGGTCCATCTGGCGCTTGAGGGAGGCGACGACGTCGTCCGCGGTCATCGTGGTGCCGTCGTGGAACTTCACGCCGGGCCGCAGGGTGTAGACGAGGGTGCGCGGGTCGGGCTGGGCCCACTTGACGGCGAGGCCGGGCTCGATCTTCAGGTCGGGAGTGACCCGCAGCAGCTGCTCGCAGACGTTGGCGAGCACGGTGTTCGGCGGGTAGTCGTACGCGAGGGCGTAGTCGAGGGTGTACGGCTCGGCGTACAGCGACCAGGTGAAGGAGTCCAGGTCGCCCTTGGCGGGCGGGGAAGTCGGGGTGACCTTGAAGCCGGCGCCGCCGGTGGTGCCGGTCTGGGGCCGGGTGGCTCCGGAGCAGGCGGTGAGGGAGGCCGCGAGCGCGGCGGTACAGGCGAAGACGATGATTCCGGGCATACGCATGCAGAGCCACCCCTTTACGGGTGTTGTGACGGGCACGGGGGGATGGAGCGAGTATTGATGCGGGAACGTTCCCGCACAAGACTTCGGCCGGGTTTGCGGGAACGGTTTTGCAGAGCTCGGGAGGATGGCAGCATCGGTCCCATGACCGAAGCTCCAGGGCCCGGCGGGCAGCCCTCGCCGCCCACCCCGCGCGTCCGTCTCGTCGACGTCGCCCGCGAGGCGGGACTGTCCAAGACCACCGTCTCGGCGGCGCTCAACGGCACCGGCCGGCTCTCCCCCGAGGTACGGGAGAGGGCCCGCGAGACAGCGCGCAGAATGGGCTACCGACCCGACGCCACCGCGCGCCGGCTGCGCGCGGGACGGGCCCGGCTGATCGGATACGTGGTCGGCGAGCTGGCCGACGCCCCCTGGACCTTCCTGGAGTCGCCGTACTTCGCCCGGCTCACCGGGGCCACCGCCGCCAGCGCGCTCGCACGCGGCTACGCGCTGGTGCTGCTGCCCGCCGGATCGCTGCAGAGCGAGTGGTCCGCGCTGCCCCTCGACGCCGTGGTCGTGGCCGACCCCGTCGCCGACGACCGGATCGTCGAGGACCTGATCGCCGCCCACATCCCGGTCTTCAGCGACCGGTCCGTGGAAGGCCGGCCGGAAGCCCACTGGGTGGACGTCGACGCGACCGCCGCCGTCCACCGGACCCTGGACCACTTCCTGGCCCAGGGAGCCCGGCGGCCCGCGCTGGTCGTCCCCGACAGCACCACCCGCTTCCACCGGGAGGTGTTCGCCGCCCACCACGACTGGTGTGCGGCGCACGGACTGCCGGAGCTGGCCGTCCGGGCCGCCAAGCCCGGCAACGGGCCGGTCGTCCGGGCCGTCGAGACCGCCCTGACGGCCGGTCCTGATCGCCCCGACGCCTTGTTCGTGGTCGCCGAGGCCAGCCCGCCGCTCGTCCTGGACGCGGCCCGCCGCCACGGCTACGCCGTGCCCGGCGACCTCCTCGTCGCCTGTGTCAGCGAGGACGAGACCGCCGTGCACACCGAACCGCCGGTGACCACGCTCAGCCTGCGCCCCGACGCGGTGGCCGAGGCCGGGATCGAACTGCTCGTGGCCGTACTGGAGCACGGGCGTCGGGAGGCGGGCGGGACGCTCGTGCCGGTCCGCCTCGACGTCCGTGCCTCCTCGGTACGGCCGCCTCGGCTTCCGCGGCCGGGCCCGACGCCTCCTCAGCCGCCGTACACGAGCTCGCCGCCCACATAGGTCCGCTCCACTCGCGCTTCGGCGATCTCCTCCGGGGGCGCGGCCAGGATGTCCCGGTCGAGCACCACGAGGTCGGCCAGGTGGCCGGGAAGGAGGCTGCCGGCGTCGTCGAACCCGTTCACGTGCGCGGAACCGGCGGTGTAGGCGGCGATGGCCGAAAGGAGGTCGATGCGCTGTTCCGGCAGGAACACCCGGTCGTCGCCGGCCTCCGGATCCCGGCGGTTCACGGCGACGTGGAGGCCCGCGAGCGGGTCCGGGCTGGAGACGGGCCAGTCGCTGCCCGCCACCAGAGTGGCGCCCGCCCGCAGCAGACCTCCGAAGGGGTACTGCCAGGCGGCGCGCTCCGGACCCAGGAACGGAATGGTCAGCGTGTCCATCTGCGGCTCGTGCGCCGCCCACAGCGGCTGGATGTTCGCGAGGGCGCCGAGCGCCGCGAACCGGGGCAGGTCATCGGGGTGGACGACCTGGAGGTGGGCCAGGTGGTGCCGGTTGCCGCGCCGCCCGTTGACGGCCGCGGCCGCCTCGATCGCGTCGAGCGCCTCCCGTACGGCCCGGTCGCCGAGCGCGTGGAAGTGGACCTGGAAGTCGAGGGCGTCGAGCTCCGTCACGTAACCGCGCAGGGCGTCCGGGTCGACGAAGCTGAGACCGCTGTTCGCGGTGGCGCAGCCGCAGCCGTCCAGGTACGGAGTGGTCAGCGCGGCCGTGAAGTTCTCCGCGATGCCGTCCTGCATGATCTTCACGGACCCGGCCCGGAACCGTCCGTACGTCAGTTCCTCCCGGCGTCGCACCAGTTCGGGAATCTGCTCGGCACCACGCTCACGGTCCCACCACAGCGCGCCGGTCACCCGGGCGGTCAGCGAACCGTCCCGTGCCGCGGCCAGATAGGCGCTCGAGGGGTCCGCCATGCCGTTGAAGTCGCCGAGCAGCGCGTCCTGCCAGCCGGTGATGCCGAGCGAGTGCAGCAGCTTCTGCGCCCGCAGCAGACCCGCGAGCCGCTCCTGCGGAGTCCTGGGCGGCACGAGTCGCGCGACGAGTGCCGTGGCACCCTCCTGCAGCATCCCGCTGGGGAAGCCGTCCGCCTCCCGCTCCATCCGCCCGTCGGCCGGATCGTGGGTGGCGGCGGTGAGGCCCGCGAGTTCGAGGGCCCGGGTGTTGGCCCAGGCCCCGTGGTGGTCCCGGTTCGCGAGCAGCACCGGGCGGTCCGGCACCACGGAGTCCAGCAACTGACGGGTCGGCAGTCCGCCCGCGAAGCTCTCCATGGACCAGCCGCCGCCGGTGATCCACTCCCGCTCGGGGTGCGCCTGTGCGTACGCCCGGATCCGCTCCAGGTACGCGTCGACGTCGACGATCTCGGTCAGATCGCACTCGGCCAGCTCGGCGCCCCCGCCCACCGCGTGGATGTGGGCGTCCTGGAAGCCGGGCAGCAGCAGCCTGCCCGCGAGGTCCACCACCTCCGTGCGGGGCCCGATCAACTCCCGTACCTCGTCATGGCCGACGGCGGCGATCCGCGCCCCCGTCACCGCGAGCGACGTCGCCCGGGTACGGGCCGGATCCATGGTGAGGACAGGTCCTCCGGTGAAGACCAGATCGGCGTGAGGCATGCGGTGGCTCCCCTGCTGAGTGTGGGCCGGGCGGCTACGGGTGACGGGTGACGGGTGACGGGTCACGGACGACGGGTCACGGGTGACGGTCACGGACGGCGGGTCACGGGTGACGGACGCCATGGAAGCCCGACATCGTTTACACGTCAATGGTGTTGACGTAAGCTCCCGGCCATGTCCGAACGCGTGGTCCCCGAAGGCGACCGACGGCGCCGCCGCCCCACCCGAGAGGGCTCCGTCCTCTCCGAGCGCCTGATCATCGAGACCGCCCTGCGTCTCGTCGAACAGCACGGCGCGAAAGCACTCTCGGTACGCAGACTCGGGGCCGCGCTCGGTGCCGACCCCACGGCCCTCTACCGCTACTTCCGCAACACCGACGCCCTGCTCCTCGCCCTCGCCGACGAGGTCATCGGACGCGCCCAGGAGGGCTGGACGGCCAGTGGCGACTGGCGCGCCGATCTCCGCGCGATGGGCCTGCGCATCCACGCCGCGTACCTCGCCCAGCCCCAGGCCGCGCTGCTCGCCGCCCACCGCACCACGGGCCGTCCGCACGAGACCCGGGCCGTCGAGACGATCCTCGGCATCCTCCGTGGCGGCGGCTTCCCCGACGCCCTGGCGGTGCGGATCTACCACGCCTTCGTCGACCAGGCGCTCGCCTTCGCCGCCCAGGACGCCGCCGCGGCGGCCCTGCCTCCGTTGGCCGCGGCCGCCGACGCCGAGGTCTGGCACGCCGCCTACGGCCGTCTCCCCGCCGACACCCACCCGAACATCGCGGCGACGTTCCCCCTCCTGGCCGCCGACATGCGCGACAGCGGCTACCCCTTCGCCCTGGAACTGACCCTCACGGGCGCGGCCGCGCTGCACCCGGACGCGGGGCGGTAGACGGCCGGCAGGCGACTCAAGGGACCCGGCAGGGGGCTTATGTCAACACCATTGACCTTGTAGCCCCCCACCAGTTCTCATGACGGCACCCCGGAAGGGCCCCCTCGCGCGGGCTCCTCCGCCACCCGAAGGAAGCCGCCATGGACCCCCTGCTCTCGCTCCGGGACGCCGATCCGACCCCGTTCTGGCTCGACGACCCACGCCGTCCCGGGCCCACCCCCGCCCTCGTCGGCGGCGCCACCTGCGACCTGCTGGTCGTCGGCGGCGGATACACCGGCCTGTGGACCGCCCTGGTCGCCAAGGAGCGCGACCCCTCCGCCGATGTCGTCCTCATCGAGGCCGACGAGGCCGGCGGCGCCGCCTCCGGCCGCAACGGGGGCTTCTGCGAGTCGAGCCTCACCCACGGACTCGCCAACGGGCTCGCCCGCTGGCCCGACGAGATCGGCGTCCTCGAACGCCTCGGCCGCGAGAACCTCCAGGCCATGGAGGACACCTTCGCCCGCCACTCCATCGACTGCGACTGGGAACGCACCGGCTCCCTCGTCGTCGCCACCGAGCCCCACCAGGTCGCCTGGCTCGCCGAGGAGGCCGAGACCGCCGCCCGGTACGGCGCCACCACCACCCTCCTCGACGCCGACGCGGTCCGCGCCGAGATCGACTCCCCGACCTTCCTCGGCGCCGTCTGGAACAAGAGCGACACCGCCATGGTCAACCCGGCCCGGCTCGCCTGGGGCCTCAAACGGGCCTGTCTCGACCTCGGCGTCCGCATCCACGAGCACACCCCCGCGCTCTCCCTCGACGAGCACGGGGCCGTCGTCTCAGTCCGCACCCCCTACGGACACGTCACCGCAGGCCGGGTCGCGCTCGCCACCAACGCGTACCCCTCCCTGGTCCGCCGCCACCGCCTCTACACCGTCCCCGTGTACGACTACGCGCTCATGACCGAGCCGCTCGACGAGCGCCGGCTCGCCACGGTCGGCTGGCACAACCGGCAGGGCTGGGCGGACCCCGCCAACTCCTTCCACTACGTGCGGATCTCCGCCGACAACCGCATCCTGTGGGGCGGCTACGACGTGGTGCACCATCGCCGCGTCAGTCCCGAGCACGACCGGCGCCCCGAGACGTACGCGACGCTCGCGCGGCAGTTCTTCCGCACCTTCCCGCAGTTGGAGGGCATCCGCTTCAGCCACGCGTGGGGCGGCGCCATCGACACCAGCACCCGATTCTGCGTCTTCTTCGACACCAGCCACCGCGGCAAGGTCGCCTACGCCGCCGGCTTCACCGGCCTCGGAGTCGGTGCCACCCGCTTCGGCGCCGAAGTGATGCTGGACCTGCTGGCCGGCGAGCACACCGAACGCGCCGCCCTCGACCTCGTACGCCGCAAGCCCCTGCCCTTCCCGCCCGACCCCATCCGTTCCCTCGGCATCGGCATCACCCAGCGCTCCCTCGCCCGCGCCGACCGCAACGAGGGCCGCCGCGACCTGTGGCTGCGGACCCTCGACCGCCTCGGTCTCGGCTTCGGCAGCTGACCACGCCTCGCCCTCACCCGCTGGGCCGTGGCCCGTCCGAACGCCGTTTGGCACGCCCCCGCCGTCAACAGGTTCGCCCCCTGCTGTCTACAGCCAGTCGCGCTTCTTGAAGATGACGTACAGGCTGACGCAGACCACGGCCATCAGCAGGATCGCGAAGGGGTAACCGGCTGCCCACTTCAGTTCTGGCATGGTCTCGAAGTTCATGCCGTGGATGGTTCCCACGAGTGTGGGTGCGAAGAGGATGGCGGCCCAGGAGGAGATCTTCTTGAAGTCGTCACCCTCACGCCGCTGACCTGCGGAAAGCGTCCGGAGAGGCCCTCTGATCTGCGGCGATCAGCCTTTCCGTCCCTTTCACCGTGCTGCCCGTTTGTACGGCCGATCCTCCCCAGCCGCTCCCCAACGCGGCTTCGTTCTCCCCAGATTCTCCCCGGCCGCGGCTGCCTCATTCGCTTGGCGGTAGCTCGTGGCTGGGTACGGCTGCTCGTTCACAGGGGAACAACCGCTGCGCTCCCCGACGCCCAGGCCGTGGCGCCGCCCCTGCCCACCGGCCCGCCTCTGGCCGGAAAAGGGAACCGGCCCTCCGCGTCCGGACGAGACTGAAGGAAGACGATCACCAGGATTAATAGGAGGCAAGGGTCCCGATGAATCCGTACGCGTACGTGCCAGCCGACGATCCGCTCTTCGGCGCGATCCGGATCGAACTCGACCACGAGGCCGGGACGCTGGGCGTGAGCGGGGACGGTCTGCCGCCGGTCGACATCCGGCGGGCCCCGAACACAGTGCCGGAGAGCCATGTGCCGATCGGGACGCGCGACCCCGAGCACCTCACTCTGCTCGTCGACGGTGCAGAGGAGACCCTGCGGCCGTCCAAGGGATTCCTGACCCGGCGCTCGTACCGGGTCGAGGTCGTCTCAGCGGCGCGGGAGTGCCGCTATCTGCTGGTTCCGGACTCCCTCGGCACCAGCCGGCTGCTGCGGGACGAGCGGCTGCTCGGCGTCTTCACATCGAGCGGCGACAGGCGCGTGTCGGCCGACTGGGAGGCGGAGGGCGAGTCCGAGCGTGCCCGGGACCCGTACGACGCGTCCGTGGGGTACGGGCTCGCTGCGGCATTCGGCACCGGTGCCGAACCGATGTGGCAGCTCACTCTGAACGCCGCGCTCGACCTGTGGCCGTGAGAGAACCTCAGTCCTCCGCCGGGGGCAGCAGGTGGGAGCAGGTCGAGCGTGCTACGAACGCGATGCCGTCGTAGTCCTCGGCCGGGACGAGCGGGGCGGTGTTCAAGCGGTAGAGGAACCGTTGGACGTTGGCGCCGAAGCTGCGCTGCGCGTGCGGGGCGTGCAGCCAGGGCGCGGCGTCGGCGGGGGAACCCGCGGCGCGGAGGTCCGCGTAGTAGTCGCCGGGTACGGCGTGCGTGAGTCTGGCCTCCAGGGAGCGGAGGCCGGTGCCGATGCGGTGGCGGGCCGGCGGGCGCTGAAGGTCGTTGCCGCGGCGGGCCAGGAAGGAGCCCTTGCCGAAGAGGAGGGCCAGCGCGTAGTAGGCGTTGCCGTACCGTTCGCGGAGTCTGCTGCCGAGGGCCGGCACCTGGTCCCCGTACGTGCCCTTCGCGATGTGCCCGTTGTGTGCCCAGACCATGACGCGAGCCTCGGGGTCGTCGTCCACGAGCCGTGCGACGGCCTCGGCCATGTAGCGGTCACGCGCGGCGTACACGCCGTCCTCGCCGGCCGAGGCCTCCAAGGGCCGGGTCACCAGGTCGGCGGCGCGGACCAGGATCCGCGCGTGTTCCAGAGCCTCGTCGGCGTCGTCGCCGGTACCCGACCGCTCGACGTGGTCCGCGACGAGGCGGGCGATCTCCTCGGCGCGCCGCAACAGGGCCTTGTCCGGGTCCGGAAGCGAGCCCGGGCGGGCCCGCGCCAGTACGTCCAAGGCGCCCACGCGCCCGGCCTGATCGGGCGCCGCCCGGCGCAGAAAGGCGGCGACGGCCCCGACCGAGTCGGCGCAGAGCTGGGGGTCGGTTCCCACGAAGCGGATCCGGCGCCCTTCGGGCAGGTCGCGGTTGTGGGCGCGCAGCCACTCGACGAGTTCGACCATCTCGCGGGTGCGCCAGGTCCAGAAGCCCAGCCTGGCGACGAGCCGTTCGGGGGAGCCCGTGCCGTACCGGACGTACGCGTCGAGCGCGCGGGCGGCGGACTGGCTGGCCTCCATGGCGAGGGTGGTGAACCCCTCCTCACGGACCAGGAACTCCACGATGCGGTGCTTGAGCCGGAAGAACTCGCCCGTGCCGTGGGTGGATTCCCCCAGACCGACGATCCGTGTCCCCCGCAGTGCCTCGCCCAGGGGTTTCAGGTCCTCCACCGGCGCGCCGGGGGTCAGGGTACTCAAGGGGTTCGCGTGCTCGTTCAGCCATCGGGCGATGTCGTCGGGCACCGTCTTGCCTCTCCTCACCGCGTGCGGGAGGGCGGCACGCGGTGATGCCCCTGCCTCTCGCACCCGTTCATGGTTCAGTTCGTCGCCTCCCGGCAGGCCGCGAGGATCTCCTGGAGGTCCCGTACGGCGTCCGGTCGGCCATGCTCGGAATACACTCCCGCGACGTTGACGACAACTTCGTCCACCCCCGCCCGATCGAATTCGGCCAGCTGTGCGGCGATGTTCCCGGGCGTGCCGTAGAGGAAGACTCCGGAGTCGACGAGGGCACGGGCGCCGAGGCCCGGGCGGCTGTGGTGGACGCGCAGGCCGGCGCGGCGCAGCATGTCGCAGTAGTGCGGCCCGGCGAGGTGGACGTGGGCCGCTGCGAAGGCGAGCCGGTAGGCGTGGCGTCCGGGGCGGTCGACGGCGGCGTGCACGACGGTGACCATGCGGGGCACCGGGCGACCCGACTCGGCCGCGCCCTTCGCCATGGCGGGCAGCAGGGTGTCGCGGACGTAGCCGGGCGGGGTCATCCAGCTGATCGCCGCGTCCGCCGCCCGGCCCGCGGCCCGCGCGAGCGTCGGCCGGAGCACACCGAGCCCGGTCTCCACTCCCGGGTGCGGCAGGCCCGGCAGACCGATGGAGGCGCCGATGCCGGGTCCGGCGGCTCCGTCCTCGGTGCCGATCAGGCGCCGCACCTCGGTCAGGTATTCCACACAGGCATCGCGTGGGCTGTCGTACGGCTTTCCGTGCAGTCCGGCGACGACGTCGGGGGTCGCGGGACCGAGGCCGATGACCGTGCGGTGTCCGGTGAGGAGGGACAGGGACCGGGCCTGGATCGCCGCGTCCAGCGGATGCCGCAGCGGCATGAGGGCGACGCTGGTCCCGACCGGGACGTGGTAGCCCATGCCGGCCAGGTAGGCGAAGACCTGCTGGGTGTCGGCGCAGAGGGACTGGCCCTGCCAGAGGCGGGCCGCGCCTCCGTCGCGGACGATCGCGGCGAAGGGGGCGACGTGCCGGGGGTCCGTCGGCATGGCGGGGTACAGGACGGATACGCGCATCACTCGGCCTTCAGGGGGACGCGGCTTCGGTCAGGTAGCCCGAAGCCTGGATACGGAAGAGCCGGGCGTACACGCCGTCGGCCCTCAGGAGGTCTTGGTGCACTCCGTCCTCGATGACCTTGCCGTTCTCCAGGACGACGATCCGGTCGGCCATCCGGACCGTGGCGAAGCGGTGGGCGATGACCAGGGAAGTGGCGCCGCGGGCGACGTCCTTGAGCCGGCCGAAGATCTCCGCTTCCGCCTCCGCGTCGATGGCGGCCGTCGGCTCGTCGAGGACGACGACGGGAGCGCGGCGCATGAAGGCTCGGCTGAGGGCTATCTTCTGCCACTGGCCGCCGGACAGCTGGTGGCCGTCCTCGAAGTGGCGGCCGAGCGTCGTGTCGTAGCCACGGGGCAGCGCCTCGACGAACCCGTCGGCGCCGGCGGCCCGTGCCGCCTCGGCGACGCGCTCGGTGTCCTCGCGGGCTTCGACGCTGCCGAAGCCGATGTTGTCGCGGACGGGCAGCTCGTAGCGGATGAAGTCCTGGAAGATGACGCCGATGTGGCGTTGCAGGTCGTCGAGGTCGTACTCCTCGATCGGGACGTCGTCGACGAAGATCTGGCCGCTCGTCGGCTCGTAGAGCCGGGTGAGCAGCTTGACCAGCGTCGTCTTGCCGGAGCCGTTCTGGCCCACCAGCGCGACGCATTCGCCCGCGGGCAAGGTGAAGCTGACGCCGTCCAGGACGACGCGGCCGGTGCCGGGGTAGACGAAGCGCACGTCGCGGAACTCGATGCCTTTGCGGAGCGTGTCCGGGAACGGGCGGGTGCCGCCCTTGATCTGACGCTCGGGCAGGGCGAAGAAGTCGAAGAGATTGCCGAGGAACAGGCTGTCCTTGTAGAGAGCGGCGATGCCGAGCAACATGCCGTGAGCGGAGACCTGGATCGAACCGACGGCCTGGAGGTAGCCGGCGAGCTGGCCGACCTGCCCGGCGTGGGTGGTGGTGTGGATCGCCCAGAGCACGGCGCCGGAGGAAGCGGCGACGCTGAGGAGACCGAGGACGCCGCCGAGCACCGACTGCCGGCGGGCGAGACGGCGGTCGACGTCGAAGAAGGCGCGGATGAGCCGGGTGTAGAGGTCCACCAGGTGCGGGCCGAGCTGGAAGAGACGGACCTCCTTGTAGGAGTGGTCGGTGGTGGTGAGGTGCTGGTAGTAGTACGCGCGTCGCCGGTCGGCGGTCCGGTCGTACTCGATCTCGTACGCCCTGTGGCTGAAGAGCATGTACGAGACGACCGACGGCATGGGCGAAAGCAGGATCACCAGGGCGATCCAGGGGCTCCAGGAGAACAGCACCACGCTGACGGTCACCAGGGTGACCAACTCCCTCGCGACCTCCAGGAGCTGGGTGAAGACCTGGTAGACGCGGCCTCCGCTGCTCTCCTGGAAGGCGCGCTGCATCTTGTCGTAGACCTCGGCGTCCTCGTACTGCTGGAGGTCGAGCACGGTGCCCTTGCGCATCACCCATTCGCCGATGCGAGCGGTGAGTTCGAGCCGCAGGAGGGTGTCGAGGTACTGCAGGAAGGTGCCCAGGACATGGCTGGCGAGGCCCACCCCGAGAAGGGCGGCGCCCGCCATGAGCGCGGCCCGTCCGGCGTCCCGGTCGCCGGTGACGGCGTCGGCCACACCCTGCACGGCGGCGGCGACCAGCCCGATCTGCGCGGCCGGTATGAGGGCGAGGAGGAGGGAGACGCCTGTGAAGGCGGATACCCGCAGTGGGCTGAGCCGCCAGAACAGCGTGCTCACGCGCAGCCAGATCATCGGCCCTCCCTCTCCTTCGCGGCCGTGCGGCCCCGGACGGCGCGCCGGACGTGGGCCCACAGGACGTGGCTGCGAGCCTCCCGTTGGAGGTCGATGGGGAGGAGCCGGTTGATCTGCATGTGCGCGAGGCCGGCGAGGATGGCGTCCTCGGAGCCGACCAGGAGGCCACGGCGGGCCGCCTCGCGGACGGCTGCGGCCGTCTCGGCGACGGCGGGGGCCTGCGCGGCGAACGTCTCTTGGAGGAGCAGCCGGTGGGCCCGCCCTTCCTCGTGCGTGTCGCGCTCCCACGGGCTGAGGAGTTCGCACAGGTAGGCGCGGTGCTCGCGGAACAGGGTCCGGGTGTCCCGGACGTGGGCCTCGTCGTGGCCGCTGGTGTGGTGGGTGAGCGCGCCGCCCGGAGGCACGCCCCACTGGGCGTGGAGGGTGTCCAGAGCGGCGACGGCGAGGAACTCGGGCCTGATGTCGGGCTGTCGCGACAGCAGCAGAGCGGTGGCTTCGCTGTTGGCCGCGAAGAGCCGCTCGGCCGTGTCGAAGACCTCCGGGCCGCCGTAGCGGGCGATCTCCGGTGCATAGCCCGCGAGTTCGAGGTCCGTGGCGAGTCCGCGGGCGACGAGATCGCGCCCCCACGCGGTGACGTGGGTGAGTGTACGGTCGGCGTCGGTGCCGCGGACCCGTAGGCGCAGGTGCGGGAAGGGGTCGGCGTAGCGGATGTAGAACCAGCGGTCCAGCAGTCCTTCGCGGCGCAGTCCCGCGACGAGGTCGAGCAGCGGGCCGGCGATGATCTCGTCCTGCCGCTCGGGGGCCGCGTAGACCTTGAGGAACGTCCAGGCGCCGCCGGGCAGGTGGCGCTCCACGGGCACCTCGCGGCCTTGCCGCGGCACGGGGGCGCGGGTGACGCGTTCCGCGTCGCGGGCGAGGACGGGCACGACCACCTCGGCGGCGTAGCGCTCGCCGTCGGCGTCCTGGAGCCACATGCCGTCGAAGGACGGCAGCATCTCATGGAGGACGAGGGTGCCGCGCGTGTCCAGCTCCGCTCGGAGTTCGGCGAGGCAGGCGGGGTGGTCAAGGTCCAGCAGCAGCCGTTGGTCGGATTCGACGAGATAGACGTGGCGGGGCACGTTCCAGCGGCGGCGCCAGCCGTCGAGGTCGTCGAGCGGGTGCGCGGACGGTGGGCCGGCTGCGGGTGCCGCGAGACCGGCCCCGCCGTGCGCGTCCGCGGTGTCCGTGGTCGCGGGTCCTGCGGTGAGCCGCCACTGCGCGGGGCGCAGGACGATCTGCCCGCGGGTGACGCGCGGCAGGAAGGGGGCCGCTTCGGCGGGGCCCCAGTGGAAGCCGGAGGGCATGACGCAGCCGTCCTGGGAGGCCTCGAGCAGGAACCGGGCCACGTTCGGTGCCATCGTCGGGCTGAGCATGTGGTGCTGGGCGACCACGACCTCCCGGTCGAGTTTCCGGGACCACAGGTGGAACCGGTCCCCGTTGACGCCGACGAGGATGTCGTCGAGCGGGAGGACCTGGTCCGGGCCGACGGACGGCGCGGTGTTGACGGGGATCTCGTACGGCCGGACGGCGGGGCGCAGGGTGATGTTGGCCGCACGGCCGTACGGGGGCAGGAACGCGAGCTCCGCGTAGGCGACGTCGGGGAAGAGCGCCTCCTCGGCGCGGGCGTATCCGCGCAGCCGCTCGGAGGTGGACTCGCCCAGCAGCTCGCTGAAGCGCCCGAAGGTGCGGCCACCGTAGGTGAGGCTGTCGTAGCGCAGCACGGCCCGCCAGTCCCCCCGGTCGAGGGCGGCGCGGTCGGCGGCGTGCAGCTGGAGGTAGACCTCCATGGCGGGCGGCGGGTCGGGCACCGGCCCGCGCGGGGCGAGGCGCTCCAGCCAGGCGTCGGTCAGCTCGACCTCGAAGGACCTGTCCCACCAGGCCTGCTGGGCGAACTCGACGAGCAGGGCGTCCAGTCGGGCGGTGTGCTCGGGCGTCGCCGCCGGCAGTTCGATGCTGCGCGGCGGGTTGGTGTAGGTCGGTGGGGCGTCGAGCCCGGTGTCGGGGCTGAGCAGACCGAGCACCGGGATGCGGGTGCCCTCGCCATAGCGTTCGGTGAACTCCTCGCGGTAGCGCGTGAGGTGGTTGCGCCTGCCGTGGGCGGCGCTCAGGCGCACCAGGACGCCGACGGCCTCGGCCGCCGCCTCGCCGATGGACGCGTTCAGGACGGGATCGTCCAGGTGCAGCGCCGTGTCGGCCTGGTAGGAGCGGCCGTCGTGCCCGGGGACGAGGTCCTGCTGTGCGGCGGTCGCGGGGCGCTCCGCGGTCGGCGAGGGCGCGAACCTTGGTCCCGATCACGTCCTCCTCCGCCAGGACGGGCCCGTACGGGCTCTGGGAGACGGGCCGCCAGAAGATTTCCTTCAGGATGTCGACTTCACAGTCCTGCCCGGTGACCGGGTCGGTCACGGTGAAGCGAGCGGACAGCGGGGCAGTTTCCAGCGCCTGCACTTTCCAGCCCTGGGCCTCGAGGCCGCGACAGACTGCGGCCGCGATGTCGGCCATGGGCGCCGGGTTCTCCGTGGCGACAGCGAGGTCCTGGCTGGGACGGTTCACGAGGCGGTGCGCCCTCACGGCGTACCCGCCGGTGAGGACCAAGGGATACGGCGAGCCGAGGGCAATCACATCCGCCAGGAGCCGCGTGTGCAGCTCCGGCATGTCCGTCACGCGGCTGCCCGGGTGCGGGAGGCGAGCTGGGGGAAGGCGTCCTCCCACACGGTGCGCACGGTGCGACCGACGAGGGTGCGCAGCACGGGCCACAGCTGGAGGAGCAGATCCTGATTGAGGTAGAGGGGCAGGTCGCCATGCAGGCCCTCGTGCAGGACGGTGCGGTACAGGCCCATGCGCTGGCGAGGTTTGCCCAGGTCGTACGAGGTCATCTCCGACCAGGCCAGGTGCAGCGGCAGCTCTACGACACCCTGCGCCGGCCCATGCAGCTCGTCCAGAGATTTCGGCAGACGGCGCCGGAACTTCTCCCGGTACAGCGCGAGGTCCTCGGCTTCCGCGCCGGAGAGGTCCCTCGGCGCGGGTGCAGGATGCTGTGGGCTGGAGGACATGTCTCCATTATGGCGGCCGCAGAAGTGATGCGGGCCACGATGTGCGAGCCCGCGCCCGGAGTAAGCAGCGGTGGACCGCGGCGGTGCGCCGGCTGTCGCAGCCCGTTCTTGCCCTCAGCAGGAGGCGCGGGCTGTCGGCCGCTTGTGTATGAGACCTGGACGCGAAGACGCTGGGTTGACCTGAACACCACTCGTCACCACCAGCACTTCCCGCTTCATCCGGCCTTGCATCGACGACCGCCACCGATGGTGTCCTCGGCGGGACACCATCGGGTAGCAGACCACTCCGGCACACATGCTGACGTCGGCGGCCTTCGCGGGCGGTGGGTGGCGGGCGGTTCAGCGCCGGCATCGGGAGGCGTACAGAGCGGGCCGATGGTGCCTCCGGTCAGCAGCAATGTCACTCTCTGTGATCCGTTGCGGGTGCAGCAAGGGCCACGGTGAGTTGTTGACCAGGAAAGCGGGACAGGGCCGAAGCCGCAGACGCAAGACCTGGGTCGTCAGCCGATTCTCCCCAGAGACTCCCCAGCGCCCCATATGAGCACCCATTCCGGAGATGCAACAGCAAACTATGTACGCTGCGTGGGTGGAGCCGGTCGACCCCTAGAGCCAGTCCCGACGCTTGAAAATCACGTACAAACTTACGCAGACCACGCCCATCAAGCCGACCGCGAAGGGGTATCCGAAGCTCCAACTCAGCTCAGGCATCTGCTCGAAGTTCATGCCGTAGATGGTGCCGACCAACGTGGGTGCAAAGAGGATGGCGGCCCAGGAGGAGATCTTCTTGATCTCCTCGTTCTGTTCGAAGCCGGCCTCTGCCAGGGCGCGCATTTCGGCGTTCTGTTGTTGGGAGACCAGAGTGGCGTTGACCGTCAGGATTTCCGTGAGGGCCTGGCGGAAGCCGTCGACGCGTTCGCTGGTGTGGGTGACGTGGTCGGCGACGTCGCGGAGGTAGCGCTGGAGTTCCTCGTCCGTGCCGTACTTGGCGAAGCCCGCCATCAGCCCGTGGAGCATGCCGACCAGGGGGCGGGTGGCGCGTTGGAACTCGACCATTTCTCGGGAGAGTTCGTAGATGCGGCGGGAGACCGCCGGGTCTCCGCGGAAGACCTCCGTCTCGATCTCGTCGATGTCGGTCTGGACGCCCTCTACTACGGGGGCGTAGCCGTCGACGACCGCGTCGAGGATCGCGTACAGGGCGGCCTCGGGGCCCAGGGAGAGGAGTTCCGGGGTCTCTTCCATGCGGTGGCGGACGGTGGAGAGGTCCGGGGCGCCGCCGTGGCGGACCGTGATCAGGAAGTCCGGGCCCACGAAGACGTGGAGTTCGCCGAAGTCGACCTCCTCCTGGGCGTCCAGGTAGCGGGCCGCGCGCAGGACGACGAAGAGGGTGTCCCCGTACCGCTCCAGCTTGGGGCGCTGGTGGGCTTCCAGGGCGTCCTCGACGGCGAGTTCGTGGAGGTTGAACTCCGCTGCGAGGGAGTGGAGTTCGGGTTCGGTCGGGCGGTGCAGGCCGATCCAGGCCATGCCGTCGGGTTCCTCGCGCAGCCGGCGGAAAGTGTCGGCCAGGGTGGTGGGAGAGGCGACGCGGAGGCCGTCGCGGTAGACGGCAGAGTCGATCACGCTGCGGTGGTTCGGGGGAGTGGGTGGCGGTGGCGCGGGCTGTGCGGAGGCCGGCGGTCCCGACGGGGGAGCGGAGGGCGGCGAGGCGGGGCGGCGCCAACCGGCCCGCTTCACGGCGGGCGGCGAGGGGCGGCGGTCTGGGCGCTCCGACATCGCAGGTCAGCTCCCGGTCGAACGTGTGTTTATGGGCAATGGGCAGGATATAGGGGGAATGGGGGGTGGGTGAGTGAGTGGGGTTCCGGTGGGGTTGGGTTGAGTTGCGGACAGAAGGTGTCCGCAAAGGAGGTTAGCTTGCTCTTATGGCCTCCAGGACAGCACTTCCCGTACTCGGTACCCGCGCTCTGAACCGTGCCACGCTCGCCCGTCAGCTGCTGCTGAGCCGCGCCGAGATGTCCGCGCGGGACGCCGTCGCGCACCTCGTCGGGTTGCAGGCGCAGAACGTGAAGCCCCCGTACTTCCAGCTCCACGCCCGCCTCGCCGGGTTCCGGCCCGCCGAGCTGGCCGGGCTCATGGAGTCCCGGGAGGTGGTCCGGATGGTCACCATGCGGTCCACCATCCACACCCACACGGCGGACGACGCCCTGACCCTGCGCCCGCTCGTCCAGCCGGCCCGGGACAGGGAGGTCAACTACTTCCGCAAGGGGCTCGTCGGGGTGGACCTGGAGCGGCTGGCCGCGCGGGCTCGGGCGTTCGTCGAGGACGAGCCGCGCACCATGGCCGAGATCCGTGAGGAGCTGCTCAAGGAGTGGCCCGACGCCGACCCGCAGTCCCTGTCCGTCGCTGCCCGCTGCCGGCTGCCGCTGGTGCAGGTCACGCCGCGCGGGGTGTGGGGGCGCAGTGGGCAGGTCAGGCTCACCACCACTGAGAACTGGCTCGGCCGGTCCGCCCCCGGGTCGCAGTCCGTGGACGACGTCGTGCTGCGCTACCTCGCCGCCTTCGGCCCCGCCTCCGTCAAGGACATGCAGACCTGGGCCGGGCTCACCCGGCTGCGCGAGGCCTTCGAGCGGCTGCGGCCCGGCCTGGCCGTCTTCCGGGACGAGAACGGTGTGGAGCTCTTCGACCTGCCCGACGCTCCCCGGCCCGAGGCGGACACTCCGGCGCCGCCCCGCTTCCTTCCCGAGTTCGACAACCTGCTGCTCTCGCACGCCGACCGCAGTCGAGTGATCACCCCGGAGGGGAGGGGGCGGAGCTGGACGGGGAACCAGGCCCACTGCGTGCTCCTCGTCGACGGGTTCCTCGCCGGGCTGTGGAAGCTGGACGGGGGCCTGCTCACCGTCGAGCTGTTCGACGGGAAGCTGTCCAGGGCGCGGCGGGCGGAGGTCGTCGCCGAGGGGGAGTCGATGATCGAGGGGATGGGGGGAGGGGGCGGAGCCGGAGGTGTGCGCTTCGGGTCAATCCGCGGCTGACGGCGGCCTGGTGGTCCGTGCACCGGACGCGGCACGATGCCTGCCATGACGACCGAGAGTGCTCAGTGGGGTGAGGGGTGCGGGGTGAGGGGTGAGGGTGCCCCGGGCGGGGCGAGATCAGGTGTCGGTCGTTTCCTTGTAGTCGTCCCGATTCCAGGAGAGAGCAATGCGGATTCCGATGACCGTCGCGGACTTCCTCGACCGGGCCGAGCTGGGGTTCTCCTCCAGCCCCGGCGTGGTCGACGAGCCGGACCAGCCCGCTCCGCCCGTGCCCGTGTCGACGTACGGACGACTGGGTGAGCGGGTCCGGGCCTGGCAGGCCGGTTTCGACCGGCTCGGTGTCGGGGAGGGCGAGCGGGTGGCGGTGGTCAGCCACAATTCGACGCGGCTGCTGGAGCTCCTGTTCGCGGTGCCGATGAGCGGCCGGATCTGCGTGCCGGTCAACTTCCGCCTCAAGCCCGAGGAGATCGAGTACGTGGTGCGGCAGAGCGGGGCCTCGGTCCTGCTCGTCGACCCGGAGCTGGACGAGGCCCTCGCCGGCGTCAAGGCGCGCCACCGGTTCGTCCTCGGCGCACGGACCGAGGCCGAGCTCATGCGCTTCGGCGTCGAGCCGCGCCCGTGGTCGAACCCGGACGAGGACGCCACCGCAACGATCAACTACACGTCGGGCACCACCGCCCGCCCCAAGGGCGTGCAGCTGACCCACCGCAACATCTGGGTCAACGGTCTGACCTTCGGACTGCACACCCGCGTGTGGGAGCGCGACGTCTACATGCACACGCTGCCGATGTTCCACTGCAACGGCTGGGGAATGCCGTACGTGATGGCCGGCCTCGGCGTGAAGCAGGTCGTACTGCGCAAGGTCGACGGCGCCGAGATCCTGCGGCGGGTCGACGAGCACGGCGTCACGCTCATGTGCGGCGCGCCCGCGGTGTGGAACGCCGTGCTCGATGCCGCGGCGACCTGGGAGGGCGAGATCCCGGGCCGCGACCGGGTACGGGTCGTCTGCGCCGGCGCGCCCCCGCCGAGCAGGACGATCCAGCGGATGGGCGAGGAGCTGGGCTGGGAGTTCACCCAGATCTACGGTCTGACCGAGACCTCGCCCCTGCTCACCTTCAACCGGACCCGGCCCGGCGACGAAGGGCTGCCGGCCGAGGAGCGGGCGCGCAAGCTGTCCCGCGCGGGGCTGCCCGCGCTCGGCGTCAAGCTGAAGGTCTCCGGGTCCGGCGAGGTGCTGGCGCGGTCGAACGTCGTGCTCGAGAGCTACTGGGACAAGCCGGAGGAGACGGAGGCGGCGCTCGAGGGCGGCTGGTTCCACACCGGCGACGGCGGCACGCTGGACGAGGCCGACGGGCACCTGACGCTCTCCGACCGGAAGAAGGACGTGATCATCACCGGGGGCGAGAACGTCTCGTCGATCGAGGTGGAGGACACGATCTTCAGCCACCCGGCGGTCGCCGAGGTCGCGGTCATCGGCGTGCCTCACGAGAAGTGGGGCGAGACGATCAAGGCCCTCGTGGTCCTCGCCGAGGGAGCCACGGCGCAGGAGGCCGACATCATCGCCCACTGCAAGGAGCGCATGGCCGGCTACAAGGCTCCGACGAGCGTCGAGTTCCGCGAGGTCATCCCGCGCACGGCCACGGGCAAGATCCAGAAGTTCAAGCTCCGCGAACCGTACTGGACCGGCCTCGACCGGCAGATCAACTGACGGTCACCGCATGTAAGTGAGCCGGATGCGGGTACGTGCGGCCGCATCCGGCGATCGTCCGCGAGCTCGAGCCGCAGGCTCGCGAGTCCTGCCCTGCGGGTCCGCCCTGTGGGTCAGCCCTGCGGGTCGGCCCTGCGGGTCGGCCCTGTGGGTCAGCCCTGCGTGTCCGCCGACGCCCCGATCGTCCTGTTGCGGCGCGACACCGCCGCGCGCAGGACCCGCTTGCCCTCGTTGGACAGGGCGAGCGCGCCGCGCAGGCCCGAGCCCGATTCGTCGGCGAGCATCTCCAGCAGGGCCGCCTGGCGGCGCTGTTCACCGAGGGTGAGGGGGCGGACGCCCTCGGTGTCACCAGCGCGGTACGCCTGGATGCGCGCCTCGTCGACGGCCGGAGCGCCGTCCAGCAGCTGGTGGATGCCGAGCAGTACGGTCGAGCACTCGTCGGCCCAGGCGCGGAGGGCGTCCGCGCAGTAGGTCGCGGGGATGTGCTCGACCAGCCGCATCGCGTACTCGGCGAGTTCGCAGTCCGGAGTGACCCGGCGCACCCGGATGCCGGCGGCGCGCAGTCGGCCGAGCCAGCGGTCACCTCCCTCGACGGCGACCCAGAGGGGGCGCAGTACCGATTCGTCGACGTCCAGGCCGAGGCCTTCGACGCCTTCGAGGAGGGGCATGCAGCGGTCCACGCAGGCGACGGCGCTCGCGGCAAGCGCACGCTCGTCCGCACGGGCGATCAGTTCCACCAGGCTCATGACTCGTACTGCGCCATATGGCCGGATCTCGTCACAGCGCCACATCAGGCTTCGCCGCTCCGCCCGGCACCGCTGCCTATCGGGCCTTCAGGCGCCGCAGACCGGGCCCTCACGCGCCCTCAGCGCACTCCCATGCGCCGCTGCATCAACTTCACCCGGTTCGTGTGCGCCGCGAACCCGAACCCCGCACACGCCGCCAGAGCCACCAGCCCCGCATACAGCAGGGGAGCCGTCGCGGCCGCGAGGATTCCCTCGCTCACCGCCCGCCCCAGCGCTTCACCGGCACTGGCGCTCTCCTCTGTCTGCGCCGAGGCGTACATGTTGATGCCCAGCTGCGCTGCCACCGTCGAGCCCGACAGCACCGCGCCCAGCTCGTACGCCGCCATGCGGACCCCTTGTCGCGCTATCTCCGCATCCAGCGCCGCCGCGTTCCCGCCCGCCGCAGGAGGGGGGACCGGCTGCTGCGCGGAACTCGGCCCGGACATGTTGAACGGATCGGACACGGACTGCTTCCTCCTCGTACTACCCGTTGTCGGCGGCCCGTCGGAAACCGCCGGGGCCCGGGCCGAAGACGGCCCGGGCCCCTTCGCGTACTCCCGGTCAGGCCGGCAGCTGCGCCTCGATCGCCGCGATGACCTCGTCGGCCTCGGGCTCGGTGCGCGGGCGGAAGCGCGCCACGACCTCGCCGGCGGGGGAGATCAGGAACTTCTCGAAGTTCCACTGGATGTCGCCCGCCTCGCCGTCCGCGTCCGCGACCTTCACCAGCTCCTGGTAGAGCGGGTGCCGGTTCTCCCCGTTGACCTCGGACTTCTCCAGCATCGGGAAGGTCACGCCGAAGCCGGCCGCGCAGAACGTCTGGATGTCCTCGGCGTTGCCGGGCTCCTGCCCGCCGAACTGGTTGCAGGGCACGCCGATGACGGTGAAGCCCTTCGCCTCGTACTTGAACTGCAGACGGGCGAGCCCCGAGTACTGCGGGGTGAGCCCGCACTGCGAGGCGGTGTTCACCAGCAGGATCGCCTTGCCCTTGTGGGCCCCGAGGGTGGTGGGCTCGTCGTTCAGGGTGGTCAGCGGAATGTCGTACAGGCTCATCAGGCTCTCCTCGGCGGGAAGGGCAGGCAAAGGCTCGGGGGGAGCGCTCGGACGGGAGCGCTCGAAGTACTTCGTACTTCGCTCGAAGGGCGCGATCGAAGGACTCACTCGACGCACTCGCTCGAAGTACTCGAAGGGAAAGGCTAAGCGCCCGAGCCGATCAGTTCGTCGGCCGGGTCGTTCACCGGCTGCGGCATGCCCGTGAGGTCCATGACGAACAGCGGTATCCCCAGATCGTCCGCGCGGGCGCGGGCGGCCTCCGTGTATCCGGCGAGCGCGAAGTAGACGCTCGTCGCGGAGGCGGTGAGTCCGTTCAGCCAGACGCACTCCACCGCCCGCAGCCCCGCCGGGGCGGTGGTCGGGTCCACCTGGGCGACGAGGCCCGGTGCCCGCAGGTCCACGGCCGCGGAGGGGATCGGACGGCCGTCGGGCTGGCGTACGTCCTGGAAGCCGAGCCAGCGCAGGTACAGCGCGGCCGTGGCCACCGCGTCCCGGGCCGTACGGATGGTCACCGGGCGGAAGGCGGGGCGCGGCACCGGCGTGGGCTGGGGTGATGGTGCCTGCGGCGACGGTGTCGGCGACGCAGCCCGTGGTGACGGCGCCTGCGGCGATGGAGACTGGGAGTGTGGCGACGGCGCCTGTGGTGATCCGTGTGGTGTCGGCCGCTGCCCGTCTCCGCCGTCCTCCGGGTGCGGGGGCGCGTCCGCGGTCGCATCCGCCGCGCCCTCCGCCCCACCGGCGCGCCGATCCGGCCCGGCCGCCGCCCCGGCCCCCACCGGGTGCACCGGCAGCCGCACCACCGTGCCGCACGATCCGCACCCCAGCTCCGGATGCGGCCACTCGCTCTCCCGGCCGCAGGACTCGCACCGCACCGCCACCCAGCTGTCCGACCAGGTGCGGTGGGTCAGCGGCTGCGGGGGCGCCGCCAGGTCCAGCGGCGGATTGACCGGGCTCCCGCAGGCGCACGGGAAGACCGGGGCGGTGTAGCCGTTCTCGCGCAGGCACGCCGGGCAGCGCACCGGTACCGCTTCCGCCATGAGACCTGGACCCCCTCCGTCGCTGTGCGTACGTCCATGCTCCACCACCGGCGACCGCCGGGGCGAGTGGCGCGTCATTTCCGGTCATCGGCTTGGTCATTTGTGTAAGTCACCGAGCGAGATGTGGCTTTTGGTGGCTTCCGGGGTCCCCAACCGCCTTGACGTCCGGGGACCCGCCGCTTAGCTTGTTCCGTATAGCAGAACAAAACTTCCGGATGACGGAAAAGCCTGACCGCCACACCCGCAGGAGAACCTGATGCCTCGTATGACAGCCGCCGCCGCTGCAGTTGAGATCCTCAAGCTTGAGGGTGTCGAACAAGCGTTCGGCGTGCCCGGTGCTGCGATCAACCCGTTCTACCGCGAGCTCAAGAACGTGGGCGGCATCGCTCACACGCTGGCCCGCCACGTCGAGGGTGCCTCGCACATGGCGGAGGGTTACACCCGCGCCAAGGCCGGCAACATCGGCGTCTGCATCGGTACCTCGGGCCCGGCCGGCACCGACATGATCACCGGTCTGTACTCCGCCATCGCGGACTCCATCCCGATCCTGTGCATCACCGGTCAGGCTCCGGTCTCGAAGCTCCACAAGGAGGACTTCCAGGCCATCGACATCGCCTCGATCGCCAAGCCCGTCACCAAGGCCGCCACCACGGTCCTGGAGGCCGCTCAGGTCCCCGGTGTCTTCCAGCAGGCCTTCCACCTGATGCGCTCCGGCCGTCCGGGCCCGGTCCTCATCGACCTGCCGATCGACGTCCAGCTGACCGAGATCGAGTTCGACCCCGAGACCTACACCCCGCTGCCGGTCTACAAGCCGCAGGCCAGCCGTGCCCAGGCCGCGAAGGCCCTCCAGTTCCTGCTGGAGGCCGAGCGCCCGCTGATCGTCGCCGGTGGCGGCATCATCAACGCCGACGCCTCCGACCTGCTGGTCGAGTTCGCCGAGCTGGTCAACGTCCCGGTCATCTCCACCCTGATGGGCTGGGGCGTCATCCCGGACGACCACGAGCTGGCCGCCGGCATGGTCGGTGTGCAGACCGCCCACCGCTACGGTAACGCGACCTTCCTCGAGTCGGACACCGTCATCGGTATCGGTAACCGCTGGGCGAACCGTCACACCGGTTACAACCTGGACGCCTACACCAAGGGCCGCAAGTTCGTCCACGTCGACATCGAGCCCACCCAGCTGGGCAAGATCTTCGCCCCGGACTTCGGCATCGCCTCCGACGCCAAGGTCGCGCTCGAGCTCTTCATCGAGATCGCCAAGGAGCTCAAGGCCGAGGGCAAGCTGCCGGACTTCTCCGCCTGGACCGCCTCGGCGCAGGAGCGCAAGGCCACCCTGCAGCGCCGTACGCACTTCGACAACATCCCCCTGAAGCCGCAGCGCGTCTACGAGGAGATGAACAAGGCGTTCGGTCCCGAGACCCGCTACGTCACCACCATCGGTCTCTCCCAGATCGCGGCCGCGCAGTTCCTGCACGTCTACAAGCCGCGCCACTGGGTCAACTGCGGCCAGGCCGGCCCGCTCGGCTGGACCATCCCGGCCGCCATCGGTGCCGCCACCGCGCAGCCCGAGGTCCCGGTCGTCGCCCTCTCCGGCGACTACGACTTCCAGTTCATGATCGAGGAGCTGGCGGTCGCCGCCCAGCACAAGGTCCCCTACGTCCACGTCCTCGTGAACAACGCGTACCTGGGTCTGATCCGCCAGGCGCAGGGCGGCCTCGGCATCAACTTCGAGGTCAACCTCGAGTTCGAGAACATCAACACCCCGGAGATCGGCGTCTACGGCGTCGACCACGTCAAGGTCGCCGAGGGCCTGGGCGTCAAGGCCATCCGCGTCACCGACCCGGACAAGCTGGGCGAGGCGTTCGAGCAGGCCAAGAAGTGGGCCGCGGAGTACCAGGTCCCGGTCGTCGTCGAGGCCATCCTGGAGCGCGTCACCAACATCGCGATGAGCAAGACGGTCGACATGAGCGACGTCACCGAGTTCGAAGAGCTCGCGACCGAGCCGGGCCACGCCCCGACCGCGATCAAGTCCCTCCAGGTCTGATCGGTCGCCCGTAGTACCCGTAGTACCCGTAGTACCCGTAGTACGCAGTAGACAGCGGCCCCCGCTCCTCCTCCGGGAGGGACGGGGGCCGCTGTCGTTCGTGCGCAGCGGGTGCCGTGGGGGTGCGGGGCCGGTGCCGGTGGCCCGACCAGTGCCGTTCGCGCGGCCTGGGGTGGCCCTGGAGCCGGGGTCGCCCCGGGGGCCGCTCGGCAGCGCCCGGAACAGCCCCTCAGGGGCCTCCTCCGGGCCCGCGGGCGCCCGTGGCACCCCAGGCCCTCCGGCCCCGCCCAGCGGGCTTCCTGGATGGCCTCAGCAGGGCGTCACCTCGGGGTCGAAGAGACACAGGCCCCAGGGTTCCACTGTGCCGTCGCAGAGTTCGGCCAGGAACTGCACCGCCCCACCCTCGTAGTGCCACCAGGCTCCGCCGCGACCCGCCACGGTGACGAACCATTGCTGCGGGGTCTCGCCGGCCGTACTCCACACGGACTGGTCACCGTTGTGGGAATCCGCCCATGGCAGAAGGCCGCGGAGCCAGAGTTGCTCCCCGCCCGGCTCGGGCAGGCCCACATGGAAGTAGTCGCCGATGACGAACGACGCGTACCGCTCGGCGAGGTGCTTGTAGTCGGACGGCAGGGTGGTGCCCAGGCTCTCCTCGACCAACGCCCAGTCGAGAGGGGCCGGTGCCGGCCGGCGGTGGTCGGCCAGGCCGGGGACGGCGCGCTCAAGCGCAGCCAGAGCCTCTGCCGGATCGGTGATGCGGCGCTTCGGTGTCTGTACGTCGATGTCGATGAGATCGTCCGTCATGGACCGGAGCCTGCCAGACCCGTCTGACACCCTCATGGGCGGACTGGGCGGACCGGGAACGGCAAAGAGCCGAGTCACGGGACCGTCCGTGACTCGGCTCTCTGGTTGGTACCGCCCGACAGTGCGAGGCTGGCGCGACAGGACGTTCGCACCGCCGGGCGGAGTAGGAGGCTCCTCAGTCCCGTGCAGGGGGCTCTGTGCGTAGCCCCTGTACGGGAAGAGGAGTGGCTGGGACCGTGGCGAACGGCGACGAGAACTCCGGCTTCGTCTCCCTCAGGTCAAGAGACGGGCCTCGGAACCCATTACCACCGCACTGGCTCGCACGCTCGCCACGGTCCTCGTCCTGCCCTCACCGCGTACCACCCCTCATCCGGGTAAGCGGGTCGGGCTCGGTACCCGGGGCCTGACCTCCCGTCAGGCCCCCGGTACAGCTGTGCGGCTCTCAGGCGTCGCGCAGGGCGCGAACGGCCTCCTCGACGCGCTTGCCGTAGTCGGCGTCGGCGGCGTGGAAGTGAGCCAGGTTCTTCTCGATGACGTCCTCGAGGGTGACCTGAGACAGGCCGCCGGCGATGTTCGCCACCAGACGCTGCTTCTCGGCCTCCGACATCAGGCGGTAGAGCTCACCGGCCTGGAAGAAGTCGTCGTCCTTGGTGTGGGCCGGGGCGGCGTGGGTGCCCGTGTAGCCGGAGACGGCCTTCGGGGCGCCGAGCGCCAGGCCGGTCTCGGCCGGACCCTGGTACGAGTTGGGCTCGTAGTTCTTGTCGTGGCGCGAGCCGTTGCGCAGCGCCATGACACCGTCGCGGCCGTAGTTCTCGGCCTTCGTCGCCTTCGGGGCGTTGACCGGCAGCAGGGTGTGGTTCACACCGAGGCGGTAGCGCTGGGCGTCGGCGTACGCGAACAGACGGCCCTGGAGCATCTTGTCCGGCGAGGCGGTGATGCCCGGGACGAAGTTGTTCGGGGAGAAGGCGGACTGCTCGACCTCGGCGAAGACGTTGTCCGGGTTGCGGTCGAGGACCAGACGGCCCACGCGCTGCAGCGGGTAGTCCGCGTGCGGCCACACCTTGGTGAGGTCGAACGGGTTGAAGCGGTAGTCCGCGGCCTCGGCGGCGGGCATGATCTGCACGTACAGGGTCCACGAGGGGTTCACACCGCGCTCGATGGCCTGCAGCAGGTCGGTCTGGTGCGAGTTCGGGTCCGAACCGACGATCTCGGCGGCCTGCTCGCCCGAGAGGGAGCGGATGCCCTGGTTCGTCTTGAAGTGGTACTTGACGAAGAAGGCCTCGCCGGACTCGTTGGTCCACTGGTACGTGTGGGAGCCGTAGCCGTTCATGTGACGGTACGACGCCGGGATACCGCGGTCACCCATGAGCCAGGTGATCTGGTGCGTCGCCTCGGGGGCGTGCGCCCAGAAGTCCCAGACGTTGTCCGGCTCCTGCTTGCCCGTGAAGGGGTCGCGCTTCTGGGAGTGGATGAAGTCGGGGAACTTGATCGGGTCCTTGATGAAGAACACCGGGGTGTTGTTGCCGACGAGGTCGTAGTTGCCCTCTTCGGTGTAGAACTTCAGCGCGAAGCCGCGCGGGTCGCGGACCGCGTCCGCGCCACCCAGCGAGTCGGCGACGGTGGAGAACCGCAGGAAGGTCTCGGTCTTCTTGCCGACCGTGTTCAGGAACGCGGCGCTGGTGTACGCGGTGACGTCGTCGGTCACCTCGAAGTAGCCGTACGCGGCCGAGCCGCGGGCGTGCACCACGCGCTCCGGGATGCGCTCACGGTTGAAGCGGGCAAGCTTCTCGATCAGCTGCTGGTCCTGGACCAGGAGCGGGCCACCGACGCCGGCGGTGGCGGAGTTCTGGTTGTCGGCGACCGGGGCGCCGGACTCGGTCGTCAGCGTGCGCTTCGACATGGTGACCTTCCGTACGGGTAACTGCTGACGGAAAGTACCTTCCGCCATGCGGAGCCTAATTTCGGCGGGAACTAAACGTCAACAGTTTGTTGAACAAAGATGGGAGAGAGGTAATCCGGACGGTGCCGGCGCTTGGGCGCGACAGGACAGGTGTCAGCACCGGCACCATCCGGAAACTCAGGTCCCCCTAGGGGGAGGGGTGCTCTGCGAGATCAGAGCTGGGCGCCGGAAAGGCGCTCGACCGCGCGGAGCAGCGCGGAGTGGTCCAGGCCACCGTCACCCTGGGCGCGCAGCGAGGCGACCAGCTGGGCGACGACCGCGCCGACCGGCAGGGCCGCACCGACGTTGCGGGCGGCGTCGGTGACGATGCCCATGTCCTTGTGGTGCAGGTCGATCCGGAAACCGGGCTTGAAGTCGCGGTTCAGGAAGTTGGCCTTCTTGCGGGTCAGGACCGTGGAGCCGGCCAGACCGCCGTTGAGCACGTCCAGAGCGGCTTCGAGGTTCACGCCGGACTTCTCGAGGAAGACGACGGCCTCGGCGCACGCCTGGATGTTCACCGCGACGATGAGCTGGTTGGCGGCCTTGACCGTCTGGCCGGAGCCGTGCGGGCCGCACAGGACGATGACCTTGCCGAGGGCCTCGAGGACCGGGAGGGCCTCGTCGAAGTCGGCCTGCTCGCCACCCACCATGATCGACAGGACGGCCTCGATGGCGCCGGCCTCGCCGCCGGAGACGGGCGCGTCGATGACGCGGATGCCCTTCTCGGCAGCGTTCTTCGCCAGGTCGATGGAGGTCTGCGGGGTGATCGACGACATGTCGATGATCAGCGCGCCGGACTTGGCGTTCTCGAGGATGCCGTTCTCACCGTAGGAGATGGCCTCGACCTGCGGGGAGGCGGGCACCATCGTGATGATGACGTCGGCGTCCGCGACGGCCTCGGCGATCGAGCCGGCGGCCGAGCCGCCGGCGGCGGCCAGGCGGTCCAGCTTGTCCTGCTCCAGGGTGAAACCGGTGACCGAGTAGCCGGCCTTCAGGAGGTTCTCGGCCATGGGGGAGCCCATGATGCCGAGACCGATCCACGCGATCTTGGGGAGGTTGCTCATGATGAGGGTCCTTCTCTTAATGCTTCGTACGAAAAGTGCGTGACGTGCCTGGCTGATCGCCCGGACTTTGTCCGCTTACTTCGCGGCGCGGGCCTCGGCCGGCAGCCACTCGAAGGAGGCGGCAGCGTCGGCGGCCTTGTACTCCAGGCCTACGTAGCCCTCGTATCCGGCCTTCTTCAGCTGGTCGAGCAGCTCCTCGAGGGGCAGCTCGCCGGTGCCGGGGGCACCGCGTCCGGGCTTGTCCGCGATCTGGACGTGACCGGTCTTGGCGGCGTACTTTTCGATGACCTCCGAGAGGTCCTCATCGTTCATCGCCAGGTGGTACAGGTCGAGCAGGAACTTGGCGTTGCCGAGGCCGGTGGCCTCGTTCACCTTGTCCACTACCTCGATGCCGGCCGGGGCGCTCACCAGCGGGTAGAGCGGCGACTCGGGCTTGTTGAGGGTCTCGATCAGGAGGATCGCGCCGACGCGGTCCGCGGCCTGGGCCGCGACGACCAGGTTCTTCAGGGCGAGCTCGTCCTGGACGGCCGGGTCCACGCCTTCGACGCGGTTGCCGTACAGGGCGTTCAGCGCCTTGCAGCCGACCGAGGCGGCGAAGTCCGCCGCCACGTTGATGTTGGCGTTGAAGCGCTCCGACTCCTCACCGGGAACCGAGACCGCACCGCGGTCCGGGCCCGGCAGCTGGCCGGCGTAGAAGTTCAGGCCCACCAGCTGCGTGCCGGCGTCCTCAAGAGCCTTCTTGAGGGCGTCCAGCTCTTCCTGGGCGGGGGTGGGGGTCTCGATCCAGGGCCACCACAGCTCGACCGCCGTGAAGCCCGCCGCGGCGGCAGCCGCGGGGCGCTCCAGGAGCGGGAGTTCCGTGAAGAGGATCGAAAGGTTTACATCGAAGCGCTGGTCCGTGTATCCCATGAGGGGTGTGCGCTCCTTCCGTATTGCGGAAGTTAGTTTCTGCTTGATGGAAGACTGCATGGGCTTGCGCGCGGATGTCAAGTGCGGACTCCCGAAAAAACGTGACCGGGAGGTAGCTTGACCGCGTGCGATTGAGAGTGGAGTTCACGACCGAGCCCTTCGACCTCGAAGAGGCCCCTGCCCACGCCGTGGCGGCCCGAGAGGTCATCCAGAAGGCCCAATTGGACGCGGTGGACGTTGGTCCGTTCGGCAACACCGCCGAGGGCGGTGCCGACAGCGTCCTGGCCGCCGTGGGCGCGCTGCTGCGCGACTCCCTGGAGGCCGGTGCCACGCGCGTCTCGCTCCAGGTCAGCGTGATCGGGGAGGAGAACCCATGACCGAACCCCGCGACCACCCCTTCGTCGCCGCGGTCAAGCCGCTGATCGACGCCATGGGCGGCGAGCTGATGGATCCGGCGCTGGCCCAGCCCGACGACGTCGTGCTCGCCTGGGAGGGCCAGGAGCTGCTCGCCGTACGCCTGCCCCAGCTCTCGGACTCGCTGGACCACATCCTGGCCGCCCTGGAGCGCCGGCACGGCGTACCGTTGTCACAGCTCGACCGGAAGTCCAAGCAGGACGTCGTACGCATACTGGAGGCGCGGGGCGCCTTCTCCGTGCGGCACGGTGTGGAGACGGTCGCGGGCGCACTGGGTGTAAGCCGCTTCACGGTTTACAACTACCTGAACCGGGACGCGAACACTTCGGCGAAGTCGAACAAGAGCAGCCAAGAGTGAGAGCGATCTGACCCACAGTGACGAGCCGCCGCCCAATTCACCCGGGCGGCGGCTTTTGTGTACGGGAAGTTTCAACAAAGTGTTGACGCCGTGTTGTGGACAGCGTTAGCTATGCGGAGCCCGTCAAAGCAACAACAGGCCACGGAGGCCTACCGTGACTTCGAGTCCGACCCCGGGTCTCACCCGGTTCAACGCCTTGGACGACAGCGCGGCCACGGCCGAGCTGCACGAGGTGTGCGCCAGTTCGGCATGGGGGAGCAAGATGCTCGCCCAGCGCCCCTTCGCCACCGCCGAGTCCCTCTTCACCGCGAACGAGGCCGCCATGGCGGAGCTCACCGCGGATGACCTCGGCGAGGCCATGGGAGGCCACGCGCCGATCGGCCGGCCGAAGCCGGGAGACCCGACCTCCGCCCGCGAGCAGCGCGGCATGGCCGGTGCCTCGGAGGAGCTCAAGAACGAGCTCCTCGAACTGAACCTGGCCTACCAGGACAAGTTCGGCCACGTCTTCCTCATCTGCGCCACCGGTGCGACCGGTGAGTTCATGCGGGACGCGGTCAAGGTCCGGATCGACAACTCGCCGGAGCAGGAGCGAGAGATCGCCCGCGGCGAGCTCGTCAAGATCAACAAGATCCGCCTGACCCGACTCGTAGAACTCGCAGAAGAAGGAGCGTGAGCATGAGCACCGCAACCACCGCGTCGGTGTCCACGCACATCCTGGACACCAGCATCGGCAAGCCCGCCGAGGGCGTCGCCATCTCCCTGTCGGCCCGTACGGGTCTCGACGGCGAGTGGGCGGCCCTGGGCGGCTCCGCCACCGATGCGGACGGGCGCTGCAAGGACCTGCCGGCGCTGCCGGAGGGCACCACACACGTGCGTCTCGACTTCGAGACCGAGACGTACTTCGCAAAGAAGCAAGCCGAGGCGCAGCAGGACGCCCCCCGCGTAAGGGACAGCGCTACGTTCTTCCCCGAGGTCACCATCACGTTCGCGGTGAACCCGGGCGAGCACTACCACGTACCGCTGCTGCTCAACCCGTTCGGCTACTCCGTTTACCGAGGGAGCTAGCATGGCCACGATTCTGGGCCAGAACCAGTACGGCAAAGCAGAGAACCGCGTCGTCAAGATCACGCGGGACGGCGACACCCACCACATCAAGGACCTGAACGTCTCGGTCGCCCTCTCCGGCGACATGGACGACGTCCACTACAACGGCTCGAACGCCAACTGCCTGCCGACGGACACCACCAAGAACACGGTGTACGCCTTCGCCAAGGAGTACGGCATCGAGTCCGCCGAGCAGTTCGGCATCCACCTGGCGCGCTGGTTCGTCAACAGCCAGGAGCCGATCAAGCGCGCGCGCATCCGGATCGAAGAGTACGCCTGGGACCGGATCGCCACGTCCGACGCCAACTCCAAGTTCATCGGCGCCGATGAGGTGAACCACTCCTTCGTCCGCAAGGGCATGGAGACCCGCGTCACCCAGATCACGTACGACGGTCAGAACTGGGAGGTCATCTCCGGCCTCAAGGACCTGATCGTCATGAACTCCACGAACTCCGAGTTCTGGGGTTACGTGAAGGACAAGTACACGACCCTGCAGGAGGCGTACGACCGCATCCTGGCCACCCAGGTGTCGGGTCGCTGGCGCTTCAACTGGTCGGACGACGAGCAGCGGATGCCCAACTGGGAGAAGTCCTACGCCGAGACCAAGAAGCACATGCTTCAGGCCTTCGCGGAGACCTACTCCCTCTCGCTGCAGCAGACCCTGTACCAGATGGGTTCGCGCATCATCAACCACCGTTCGGAGATCGACGAGGTCCGCTTCTCGCTCCCGAACAAGCACCACTTCCTGGTCGACCTTGAGCCGTTCGGCCTCAAGAACGACAACGAGGTGTACTTCGCCGCGGACCGTCCGTACGGTCTCATCGAGGCCACGGTCCTCCGTGACGGCGTCGACGCCCGGATTCCTGTGGACATGACCAACCTCTAGGGGCCGGTCGAAGCTCGGCACGTGTGTCCCGGGGCTCCGCAGTGGCCCCGGGACCGCGACACTCTTCACCCTCATGAATCGGCACCCGGACGCAACATATGGGGCGGCAGTACTGTCAGCTGCCAAGGCCCCCGGCTCCGGCACTCAAATCCCCAGGGTTTTGCCGTGCCCGCATCGCCACTTGAAAGTGCGAGGAAGTCCCATGGCAGCATCGTCAGCCGCTGGCAGCGCCGTAGAGCGCATCGTCATCGAGAACTGTGCGATTGCAACCGTCGATGCGAATGACACCGAGTACGCCTCGGGTCACATCGTCATCGCCGGTAACAAGATCGAGTCCATCGGAGCGGGCAAGGCCCCCGAGAACCTCGACAATGTGGTCCGGCGCATCGACGGCACCGGACACCTCGTTACTCCCGGTCTGGTCAACACGCACCACCACTTCTACCAGTGGATCACGCGTGGTCTGGCCACCGACCACAACCTCTTCAACTGGCTCGTCGCGCTGTACCCGACCTGGGCGCGCATCGACGAGCAGATGACGTACACGGCCGCGCAGGGCTCCCTGGCCGCGATGGCCCGGGGTGGCGTCA
Organism: Streptomyces sp. NPDC091371; assembly: GCF_040684275.1. Lineage (NCBI taxonomy): Bacteria > Bacillati > Actinomycetota > Actinomycetes > Kitasatosporales > Streptomycetaceae > Streptomyces > Streptomyces sp. NPDC091371. The sequence continues at coordinate 13,002 of NZ_JBFBFP010000029.1, read as the reverse complement.
CCACTGCGATGGACCACCACTACGTCTTCCCCAAGGGCTCCGGCGACCTCTCCGGGTCGATCATCCGCGCCGCCTCCGAGATGGGCGTCCGCTTCACCCTCGCCCGCGGCTCCATGGACCGCAGCGAGAAGGACGGCGGCCTGCCCCCGGACCACGCGGTGGAGACCCTCGAGGGCGCGCTCGCCGACACCGAGGCGACCGTCAAGAAGTTCCACGACGCCTCCTTCGACTCGATGACGCAGGTCGCCGTCGCGCCGTGCTCCCCCTTCTCGGTCTCCACCGAGCTGCTGAAGCAGGGCGCCGAGCTGGCCCGCCGCCTGGGTGTGCGCATGCACACGCACGGCTCGGAGACCGTCGAGGAAGAGAAGTTCTGCCACGAGCTCTTCGGCATGGGCCCGACCGACTACTTCGAGTCGACCGGCTGGCTCGGCGAGGACGTGTGGATGGCGCACAGCGTCCACATGAACGACTCCGACATCGCCGCGTTCGCCCGTACCAAGACCGGTGTCGCGCACTGCCCGTCCTCCAACGCCCGTCTGGCCGCCGGCATCGCCCGCGTCCCGGACATGCTGGCCGCCGGCGTCCCGGTCGGCCTCGGCGTGGACGGCACCGCCTCCAACGAGTCCGGTGAGCTGCACACCGAGCTGCGCAACGCGCTGCTGATCAACCGCCTGAACCCGGTCCACCGAGAGCGCGCCCTGAACGCGCGCCAGGCCCTGCGCCTCGGCACGTACGGTGGCGCCCAGGTCCTCGGCCGCGCCGACAACATCGGTTCGCTGGAGGCCGGCAAGTGCGCCGACCTCGTGCTGTGGAACCTGAACACGTTCCTGCACTCCTCGATCGCCGACCCGGTCACCGCGCTCGTCTTCGGTGCGGCCGCCCCGGTCACCGCCTCGTTCGTCAACGGCAGGCAGATCGTCGAGAACAACCGTCTCCTCACCGCGGACGAGGACGCCATCGCGGTGTCCACGCGGGAAGAGGCCCAGCGCCTCGCGCGGATCTCCGCGCAGGGCTGATCCCACGGAGTCCGGCCGGGGGGGACGGCCCCCGGCCGGCGGCCGCGGACCCGAGCGGGGTCCGCGGCAGCCGTTCCCGGGACGCGCCTGAGGATTTTCCGAAGGCGCCCCCGGGGGCGGTGACTCGTGCCACTCGCTCCACCCATGGCCTCGCCACCCTTCTCACCGTGTCCGTCACGGGTGGCTTCGCCATGCGCGAAAACAGCCGCGGATCGTTTCAGACGAACGTTTCCACGGCCCGCTTCGCACCCCTTGGGACAGGAATTCGCAGTACCCACAACTCCATACAGGCCCGACTCGCACAGCTTTCGCACGACCTCCCAGACACAACGCGTCCCTGCCGGCGCGTTCAACAGTTCGGAGGAACCCATGGCCCAGGTGCCCAGGTTTCGCAAAGACGCAGTCGCAGTACCGCAGGTCTCCGAGGAGGCGGGGGAGAAACACCCCGTCGACGAGACCCTGCCCCCGCTGAAGATGTTCACCAGCGGTCTCCAGCACGTGGCCGCCATGTACGCGGGTGTCGTCGCCCCGCCGATGATCGTCGGCCCGGCCGTCGGCCTCTCGGCCACCGAGACGGCCTTCCTGATGGGCGCCTCGCTCTTCACCGCGGGTCTCGCCACTCTGCTCCAGACCCTCGGGTTCTGGAAGATCGGCGCCAAACTCCCCTTCGTCAACGGCGTCTCCTTCGCCGGCGTGACCCCGATGATCGCCATCGGCAAGGGGGAGGGGGACAACGCCATCCCCATCATCTTCGGCGCGATCATCGTCGCCGGAGTCATCGGCTTCTTCGCCGCCCCGTACTTCGGCAAACTCGTCCGGTTCTTCCCACCGGTCGTCACGGGTACGGTCATCACCCTGATCGGCGTCTCGCTCCTGCCGGTCGCCTTCAACTGGTCGCAGGGCGGGAACAGCACCGCCACCGACTACGGCTCGATGAAGAACATCGGCATGGCCGCCCTCACCCTGGTGATCGTCCTGCTGATGCGCAAGTTCCTGCGCGGCTTCCTCCAGCAGATATCCATCCTGCTCGGCCTGGTCGCGGGCACGGTCATCGCACTTCCGCTCGGGATGACGAACTTCGACGCCGTGAAGAACGCCTCGGTGGTCGGCTTCCCCACCCCGTTCCACTTCGGCGCCCCGCAGTTCCAGGTCGCCGCGATCATCTCGATGTGCATCGTCATGCTCGTCTGCATGACCGAGTCCACCGCGGACATCCTCGCGCTGGGCAAGATCGTCGGCCGGCCGGCGGACGAGAAGGCCATCGAGGGCGGCCTGCGCGCCGACACCCTGGGCAGTGCGATCAGCCCCCTGTTCAACGGGTTCATGTGCAGCGCCTTCGCCCAGAACATCGGGCTCGTCGCCATGACCAAGGTGCGCAGCCGGTTCGTCGTCGCCGCGGGCGGCGGCATCCTGATCCTGCTCGGCCTGTGCCCGATGGCCGCCTCCGTGATCGGCGTGGTCCCGCTGCCCGTGCTCGGCGGCGCCGGCATCGTGCTCTTCGGCTCGGTCGCGGCCAGCGGCATCCAGACCCTGGCCGGGGCGGCCATGGAGAAGGGCGAGAACGCCCTGATCGTCGCCGCGTCCGTGGGCATCGGCCTGATCCCGATCGCAGCGCCGGAGTTCTACCACGCCTTCCCGAAGGACCTCCTGGTCGTCCTCGACTCCGGCATCAGCACCGGCTGCGTGGTGGCGATCCTGCTCAACCTGGCCTTCAACCACCTCGGCGCCAAGAAGGGCGCCGGGATGGCCTCCGGCCCGGAACCGGTTCCGGCGCACTGACGGGCCCCGGTCCGGCCCCTGGTCCAGGCCGGACCGGACGGCGGTGCGCACGCCACCCACTGCGGGTGTGGCGTGCGCACCGCCGCTGCCACCCCTACGGGGTGCCCGGTGCCGGGTCCGACCAGATGTCCGGCGACACCGTCCGGATCCGGCGGCCCTCGTGGTCCAGCTCCTGCGCCTCCGACTTGCGCACGTGGAGCGACACCGCCGAATCGGTGATGCGCAGCCCCGGCAACCTCCGCGCGAGGTCGGCCGTGTAGCGGGCGAGGTCCTCCACCGAACGCAAGCGTGCGCTGATCATGAAGTTCCAGCGACCGCTGACGGACATGCACGTACGGGTCTCGCGCAGCCCCGTGGCGGCCGCCGCGAAGTCCGCGACCTCGTACTCCGGCACCTCCGCCCACACCGTCGCCGCTATCGGCCACCCCGACATGCCCGAGGCGAGCGCGCTGCTGAAGCGCAGGCTGTGCCCCGCCTCCAGCCGGGCGATCCGCCGGCGCACCGTCGACTCGCTCATCGCGAACTCCCTCGCCAGCGAGGCGACGCTGCGGCGCGCGTCCGCGGCCAGGGCCAGGACGAGCGGCCGCTCCTCCTCGGTCATCGAGGCGCCGGCGAGGGGCGTCGCAGAAGCGGGACCGCCCGGCGGGCGGCGGGTGCGTCCGGTCCTGCCGGTCAGCAGATCGGTCTGCGCGGGGGTGAGCTGGTCCAGGCGCCAGCGGTCGGGGGCGTAGTGCACGGCCGTGACCACCGACGAGCGGGTGGAGACGACCCCGGGGATCTGCTGCACCCGGAAGGACAGGTACCGGTACAGCGTGTGCAGGTCCGGCACGGCCACGAAGACCAGCAGGTCGCGTCCGCCGGTGCTGTGCTCCACACCGAGGGTGTGCGCGTCTCCCGCGAGCGCGGCGCCGACCGCCGGCGAGGTGCCCGCGGCGCAGACGACCTCCACCCACGCCATACGGGGCGGCTGGCTGCCCGTGCGCAGCCCGATCCCGCTGACCCACGCCTCACCGGTCTCCGTCAGCCGCTCCCAGCGGCGGGCGAGGGTGTCGGGGCGCACGCCGAGCACCGGTCCCAGCCGTTCCCAGCTCGCGCGCGGCGCGAGCTGCAGTGCGTGGACGAGTGCCCGGTCCATGTCGTCCATGGCGGAAATGGCCGACTTCATCACCCTCTCCTGGTGGATCTCCCGGTAGCCGGTCGGCCAAGGGGACTTTCGGCCGATCATCTCTCTTCGTGCATTCAACCGTTCACCCGGGCTGTTGTAGGCACGTTCAGGACATCGGGGAGGACCTGTGGGCGAGGCCGGCTCGGGCATGCGCCAGACGGTGCCCGCGGAGCTGTCCAGTTTCATCGGCCGTGAACGGGAGCTCGCCGCCGTCGCCAAGCTGCTTGCCGACGAACGCCTGATCACCCTCACGGGACCGGCCGGCATCGGCAAGACCCGGCTCGCCGTACGCACCGTCCGCTCCCTGACCAGCAGCGAAGGGCTCGATGCCTGCTGGACCGAGCTGGCCCGGCTGGATCCGCCCGGCCTGCCGGAGCTGGAGGCCGAGCTCCTCGCCGCGCTCGCCGGGCGCGAGGCGCTGCTGGTCCTCGACGGCTGCGAGCAGCTCGGCCGGCAGGCAGCGGCCCTGGCGGAGCGGCTGCTGGGGAGGCTGCCCGGACTGCGGATTCTGGCCACCTCGCAGCGCCGCCTTGGACTCCCGGGGGAGGCCGCTTCCGCGGTGCCCCCGCTGTCGCTGCCCGCGGCGCCCGCGGATCCGGCCGCGCGGCTGCCCGTGGCCGAAATCGCCGGGTTCGCGGCCGTACGGCTCTACGAGGAGCGGGCCCGTGGCGCGGACCCCTTCTTCGAGCTCACCGAACGCAACGCCGGCGCCGTGGCGGCCCTGTGCCGGGCCCTCGACGGGCTCCCGGGCGCGCTGGAGCTGGCGGCCGGGCGCTCGCACCAGTACGCCCCCGGCCAGGCGCTGCGCCGGCTGGCCGCGGACCCGCTGACCTTCCTCGCGGGCGGCGCCGGCCGCGGCACCCGCGTCGACGCGGAGCGCTCCCACAGGCTGGCCCCGCCCGCCGAGCGGCTGCTGCGCGAGCGGCTGTCCGTCTTCGCGGGCTCCTTCGAGCCGGCGGCCGCCGCCGAGGTGTGCGGCTTCGGCGCGCTCAGCCGGGAGAGCGCCGCCGAGGCGCTGCGGGACCTCGCCCCCGGGCTGCTCGCGGACGCCGCGCCCGGTCGCTACCGGCTGCCGCTGTCCGTACGGGCGCACGGGGCCCGGCTGCTCGCGCACGGCCGGGGCGGGGACGGGGCGACCGCCGCCCGGCGCCACCACGAGCGCTGCCGGGTGCTGGCCGAGCGGGCGGCGCAGCTGTGGCGGGAGGGGGCGCAGCGGGAGGCGCGGGAGCTGGCGGTACGGGAGCTGCCGGAGCTGCGGGTGGCGATGAACCCGCTGTCCGCGCCCGGGCCGGCCGCGGCCCTGGAGATCGCCGTGTCGCTGTGGTTCCTGTGGTCGGCGTGCGGGCTGACGGCGGAGGGCCGGCGCCACGTGGAGCGGGCCCTGGCCCTGCACCCGGCGCCGCGGCCGGCCCGCGCGCTGTGGCTGGCCGCCTGGCTGGTGGCGAGCTTCGGCGAGGCGCACGGCGCCGACCCCCTGCTCGTGGAGGCGTGGAGCGCGGCCGTACAGGAGGGGGAGGACACCTGCCTGGCGTACCTCGCGCACGTCCGGGGCACGGTCGCCCTGTGGGAGGAGCGCTACGAGGATGCCGCCGCGGAATACCGGGAGGGGCTGGAACTCCTCCCGGAGGACCCGGAGTTCGGCCCCGGCCCGGAGGCGCTCCGGGCCGCGCGCACCCTGGCCCTCGCCTACACCGATCCCGCGTCCGTCCCCGTCGAGGACGGCCTGCCGGCGGGCCCGGCGGCAGGCCCCGCGGCCCGCCGTGCAGACCCCTGGGCGGGCTCCTGGACCGGCTTCGCCCACGCCATCGTCCACCGCCACGAGGGCCGCCCGGCCGAGGCCCGCACCGCCCTGCTGCGCGCCCTGCGGGCCCAGCTCGCCCTCGACGACCGCCTCGGCGAGTCCTTCTCCGTGGAGCTGCTCGCCGAACTGGAGGCGGACCAGGGGCGGTACGCCGAGGCCGCCCGGCTGCTCGGATCGGTCTCCCGCACCCGGCCGGCGGCCGCCTGCGCCCCCCGCGCCGAACAGGTCCTGCGCACCCGGCTCACCCCGGACGCCTTCCGCGCGGCCTACCGGGCGGGCGCCCGGACCCCGCTCCACCGGCTGCTCCCGGACCTCTGAGCGGCCACCGCAGCACCGGGGCGGTCAGGGCGTCCAGAGCATCAGGTTGCTCATCAGCTCGGCCTGCTCCACGGCGTCGTCGAGCGCGTGGTGCGTGTGCCGGCGCGAGGAGCGAAGCTCGCGCGGCATCCGGCCCTTGACCGCGGCCCGCAGGGGCACGCGCGCCTTCGTCGCGTACAGGGTCTTCATGTCCAGGCAGCCGGAGTGGCCGAACGGGCTGTCCCCGCCGAAGCGCATCAGGTACCAGTACAGGAACGTCCAGTCGAAGGAGGCCGGGTAGCCGCACATCACCGGCTGCGCGCCCGCCTCCGCGGCCGCGTCCCGCACCCAGGTGCGGAACTCGGCCATGGCGAGGGCCGGATCCGCGCCCTCCCGTACGAGCCGCTCCCGGTCCAGCCCGCTGACGGCGAGCGCCTCGGCGACGTACTCGCCGCTGATGGGCCGCAGCTCCCGGTAGAACGTCTGCCGCTCCGGATCGGCGGCCGCGTACGCGTCACCGTCCTGCCGGCCGGCGACGGCCGCCCCGAAGCTGATCATCGAATACGGTCCGGGGATGGGTCCGTCGGCCTCGATGTCGACGGAGATGTACAGACTGGGACGTGCGCTGCGGGCTGCCATGCGCGAGAGCATGCCAGCCCTTGGCAGGAACGATCACCTGATTTCCCGGTCGCCGCACCTCCGCCCCGGGGGGAGGATGGGAAGCGGGGTGCGTCGGCGGATCGAGGTAGTGGTCATGTTCGAGGACACCAAGGCGTTCAGCGGCTTCTCGGTCGACGACCTGGGCCGGGCGAAGGAGTTCTACGGCGGCACGCTGGGGCTCAGCGTCTCGGAGGAGCAGGAAGGGAAGATGCCGTTCCTGTACCTGAACCTCGCGGGCGGCGCGAAGGTGCTGGTCTACCCGAAGGACAACCACCGGCCCGCGAGCTTCACGATCCTCAACTTCGCGGTGGCCGACCTGGAGAAGGCGGTCGACGAACTCACCGCGAAGGGCGTCCGCTTCGAGCGCTACGAAGGGTTCGAGGCCGACGACAAGGGCATCGTCCGCCAGGAGGGCGCGCCCTCCATCGCCTGGTTCGAGGACCCGGCGGGCAACGTCCTGTCCGTCCTCCAGGAGCCCGCGTAGGCCCGAGCGGAACTACGGGGCCGGCGTCAGGAACATCCCCGTCGCGTCCCCGCCCGCCGTGTTCTTGCAGCTGACGCCCGAGCCCGCCGGCTGGCCCACGGCCAGGGCGAGGCAGCGGCCGACGGCCAGCTGGCCGTAGTAGTTCGGGTGCATGGACTCCTGGACCAGGCTCTGGGTCTCGCTGCTGTCGATCCAGCGCGCCCACTCGCTCGTCTTCGCCGAGGCCGGCGCCGTGGAGCTCACCTGCTTGCTGGCCTTGGCGCACACCTCGCGGCCCTGGAGCATGTCCCGCAGGTCCAGGAACTGGACGCCCTTGGCCGCCGCGACCCCCTTGATGCGGTTCGCGATCTGCGGCACGAGCGAGTCCCGCGCCCAGTCCGAGTCCCGGTTCCAGAAGGGGCACCCGCCGGTGTTCAGCCGGCTCCAGTCGCTCTGCGTGTACCGGTTCTCCGCGCCGCGCGGGATCGGCGACGGGTAGGACTGGAGCACGATCCGGTACGACGAGTCGGCGTACCCGGCCGCCCGCATCACGGCCCGGATCTCGTCCACGGACTTCCCGACGCCGGCCATCGCCGCGTCGATCTTCTGGTCCACCACGACCTGCTGGTCGTCGTAGCAGTACGAGTTCCAGAGCACGAAGTCGTACGCGCACTCCTTGATGATGTCGGCGAAGCCCAGGTCGTTCCCGCCGATGGACAGCGCGATGACCTTGACGTCGTGGGTCGCGGCCACCGCCGCGAGCTGGTCGGCCTGCGGGGCCTCGCCCTTGAAGGCCACCCCGCCGTTGGCCGCCCGGAACACGTTCTGCGAGACCGCCCCGGAGCAGGCGAGGTTCACCGCGACGTCGGCGATCGCCCCGGCGCTGCGCACCTCGGCCGAGTCCGACCGGTGGCACCCGCCGGCGGTGGTCCCGTACACCTTCGCGGGGTCGTAGACGCTGCCGCTGACCCAGGCCCGGTCCGTCCCGTTGCGGCTCCCGGTATTGGTCAGGCTGTTGCCCTGCCAGCGCCCGGCCTCGCCGGAGATGTAGCTGTCGCCCATCGAGACGACGGCGGTGGGGCCGCTGCCGGAACTGGCGGCGGACGTCCCGGCCCCGCCGCCCAACAGGGCGCCGACGGCGAGCGGCAGAACCATCCCGGCTCCGGCCAGTCGTCGCACACGACGGCGGTCCCGGTCCTTGCTTGCGGTGCGGAATCCGATCACTGCGGAACTCCTGCGTTCGGCCATGCCGAAGTCGGCAACGACTCCGTTGCATGGCTGGGAAGTGGGGGTACCGCCGGCCGGTGGCAACGGAAAGGTGACACGCGGCCACTTGTTACCGCTAGGTACAGGCAAGTTACGAACCAGTAACGACCGATCGGTCGTTCGGTGTCCGCCGGGGCTGGACGGACGTGAGAACGGCTCCGCCCCCGTGCCGTTGGGCAGCGGGGGCGGAGCCGTTCGTTTCGGCCGCTGTGCGTGGTCGGCCGAAGGGCTGGTGTCAGCCGGCGAGCTGGTCGTACGCGGGGAGCGTCAGGAAGTCCGCGTAGTCCGCGTCCAGGGAGACCTGGAGGAAGAGGTCGTGGGCCTGCTGCCACTTGCCGGAGGTGAAGGCGTCCTCGCCGACCTCGGTGCGGATGGCGGCCAGTTCCTCGGTCGCGATCTTGCGGGTCAGGTCGGCCGTGGCCGTCTCGCCGTTCTCGAACACGACGCCGGCGTTGATCCACTGCCAGATCTGCGAGCGCGAGATCTCGGCGGTTGCCGCGTCCTCCATCAGGCCGAAGATGCCGACGGCGCCGAGGCCGCGCAGCCAGGCCTCGATGTAGCGGATACCGACCTGGACCGCGTTGCGCAGGCCCTCGTAGGTCGGCTTCGCGTCCAGGGAGTCGATCGCGATGAGCTCGCCCGGGGCCACCGAGACGTCCTCGCGCAGTCGGTCCTTCTGGTTCGGCTTCTCGCCGAGCACCGCGTCGAAGGAGGCCATGGCGATCGGGACCAGGTCCGGGTGGGCGACCCAGGAGCCGTCGAAGCCGTCGCCCGCCTCGCGGTCCTTGTCGGCCTTGACCTTCGCGAAGGCGATCTTGTTGATCTCCGCGTCCTTGCGGGACGGGATGAAGGCCGCCATGCCGCCGATGGCGTGCGCGCCGCGCTTGTGGCAGGTGCGGACCAGGAGCTCGGTGTACGCCCGCATGAACGGGGCGGTCATCGTCACCGCGTTGCGGTCCGGCAGGACGAACTTCTCGCCGCCGTCGCGGAAGTTCTTGACGATGGAGAAGAGGTAGTCCCAGCGGCCGGCGTTCAGGCCCGCGGCGTGGTCGCGCAGCTCGTAGAGGATCTCCTCCATCTCGTACGCGGCGGTGATCGTCTCGATGAGGACGGTCGCGCGGACGGTGCCCTGCGGGATGCCGACGTAGTCCTGGGCGAAGACGAAGATCTCGTTCCAGAGGCGCGCCTCCAGGTGCGACTCCGTCTTCGGCAGGTAGAAGTACGGGCCCTTGCCGAGGTCGATCAGGCGCTGCGCGTTGTGGAAGAAGTACAGGCCGAAGTCGACCAGCGAGCCGGAGGCCGGGGCGCCCTCGAACTGCAGGTGGCGCTCCTGGAGGTGCCAGCCGCGGGGGCGCATGACGACCGTCGCCAGCTCGGTGGCGGGCTTGAGGGCGTACGCCTTGCCGGTGCGGGCGTCGGTGAAGTCGATGCGGCGCTCGTAGGCGTCGATCAGGTTGAGCTGGCCGAGGACCACGTTCTCCCAGGTGGGAGCCGAGGCGTCCTCGAAGTCGGCGAGCCAGACCTTGGCGCCCGAGTTCAGGGCGTTGATGGTCATCTTGCGGTCCGTCGGACCGGTGATCTCCACACGGCGGTCGTTCAGCGCGGCCGGGGCCGGAGCGACCTTCCAGTCTCCCTCGCGGACCTGTGCGGTGTCCGGGAGGAAGTCGAGGGTGGAGGTCCGGGCGATCTCGGCACGGCGCTCGGCGCGGCGGGCGAGGAGCTCGGTGCGACGCGGGGCGAACCGCCGGTGGAGCTCCGCCACGAAGGCGAGAGCCGCTTCGGTGAGGACCTCGTCCTGCCGGGGCAGGGGCTCGGCATCGACGATGGCCAGCGGGGACGGCGCTGGTGCGGACATATCTGTCACTCCTTCAGCGGCGGTGCCTGGCGGCCGCGGGGGAATGCTCGCGCTGGACGGCACGCAGTGCCGTCGGGTGTGGAGAGTTCCGGATACGGTCGCGGGCGCCGTCTGGGGGTTCAGGGCGCTTCTGACCAGTGGATAGTAATTTCCTCATGGTGGAAGTTCAATGGTTTGTTGATGTCGAGATTCTCTGGGTCGACAGATTCCACTCTCCCGTGGCCCTCAGTGCCATCGTCGTCACACCGTGCTCAGGAAAGACGGGCCAGGTCGGGAGGGGTGTCGATGTCGAAGGCCTCCGCGACGTCCGCGCACTCCACCAGGGTGAGTTCCCCGGCATGTCGTGCGAGGTGCACCCGGGCGCCCTTGTCGCCCGTCGCCGTCGCCGCGATGTCCGCCCAGCGGTCCGCCCCGAACAGCACGGGATGGCCGCGCTCCCCGTCGTACGCGGCCGCCACCAGGCTCGCGGGGGAGCGGTACGCCTCCCGGACCCGGGCCACCGCGGCCGGACCGATCCCCGGCTGGTCCACCAGCGAGACCAGCGCCGCGCTCGCGCCCGTACCGGCCAGCGAGGCGAGGCCGACCCGCAGCGAGGAGCCCATCCCCTCCGCCCAGTCCGGGTTGTCCACGACCACGCAGCCGGCCAGGTCGGCCCGCTCGCGGACCTCGGCCGCGGAGGCGCCGAGCACCACGTGCAGCGGGCCGCAGCCCGCCTCGCGCAACACCCGTACGGCGTTCTCGACCAGTGGGCGCCCGCGGTAGGGGAGCAGGGCCTTCGGGCGGCCGCCGAGGCGGCGGCCGCCCCCGGCCGCCAGGAGCAGGCCCGCGATCACCGGTGGAGCGGCGTGGGCAGGGGAGTGGGCAGCTGGGTGGGCGTTGGCTGACATGCCACCGATTCTCGCTCGTGCCCGGAGGCCCGCGGGCGCCGCGTCAGGGCGGCCAGTACGGAGGCCAGCGCGGCACCGATGCGCAGCGGCTCGGAGATCCGGTTCTGGGCGGCAGCCAGCAGGGCGCGTTCGTCACGGTCGGTCAGCATCTCGGCTTCTCCTTGCCAATCGGGGGCCAATACGGCGAGTCTGGTCCTCGATTGGCCTGGCTGGCAGAGCCAATCAGGGGAGGTTGGCATGGCAAACGGGCGAGTGGTCCATACGGCGGACAGGACGATCGGCAGCCGGCAGCTCGCGGCCCTGCTCCCCGCCGAGGTGCTGGCCCGCCCCGGCTACCGGACGCTCGCCGACGCGGTGCGGACCCTGATCCTCGACGGCCGCATCGCCCTGCACGTGCGGCTGCCCGCCGAGCGCGAGCTCGCCGAGGCCGTCGGCGCCAGCCGGGCCACCATCACCAGCGCCTACGACCTGCTGCGCGAGAGCGGCTACGTCCGCAGCCGGCGCGGCTCCGGCACCTGGACCGAACTCCCCGACGGCCACCGCCCCGTCGGCGCCCACGCCATCCTCGGGGCCGGCGGCTACAGAGCCGACGACGACCCCGGCATCGACCTCGCCATCGCCGCCATGGGCGCCCCCGAGGGCAGCCTCGCCGCCGCCCTCGCCTGGGCCGCGCCGAGGCTGCCCCAGCTCGCCCGCACCCCCGGCTACCACCCCTTCGGCCTGCCCGACCTGCGCACCGCCGTCGCCGAGCGGTTCAACCGGCGCGGGCTGCACACGCGCCCCGAGCAGATCCTGATCACGGCCGGGGCGCAGCAGGCCTTCGCGCTCGTCGTCAGCCTCCTGTGCCGGGCCGGAGACCGGGTCCTCACCGAGAACCCGACCTACGCCAACGCCCTCGACGCCCTGCGCCACGCCCGGCTGCGCACCGGGTCCATAGCCGTCTCGGACGCCGGCTGGGACATGGAGATCGCCGAGTCCACGCTCCGCCAGACCGTGCCGAGGCTCGCGTACGTCATCCCTGACTTCCACAACCCCACGGGCGGCCTCATGCCGCCGGAGCAGCGGCTGCGGCTGCTCGCGGCGACCCGGGCCACCGGGACCTGGCTGGTGGTCGACGAGACCATCGCCGACATCGCGCTGGACGTCCCCATGCCCGCGCCGCTGGCCTCGCTGGCCCCGCGCGGGGGCGCCGACCACGTGATCACCATCGGCTCGCTGAGCAAGACCCACTGGGGCGGCCTGCGGGTCGGCTGGGTCCGGGCCACAGCGAAGATGATCACCGAGCTGACGTCCGTACGGGTATCGGCCGACATGACCGGCTCGGTCCTCGACCAGCTCGTCGCCCTCCCGCTGATGGACGACCTCGGCCGGTCCATGCCCGCGCGGCTCGCACAGCTGCGGATCCAGCGCGAGGCCCTCGTACAGTCGCTCCAGCGGCACACCCCCGAGTGGTCCTGGCAGCTTCCGCCGGGCGGCCTCTCGCTCTGGGTGGACCTCGGGGAGCCGGTCAGCTCCGCGCTGGCCGAGCGGGCCGCGTCGGCCGGCGTGCACATCGGCCGGGGCGCCCGCTTCGGCGTGGACCCGGGCACCTTCGAACACCGGCTCCGCATCCCGTACACCCTCCCCGCGGACCGCCTCGACGAGGGCGTCCGCCGGCTCGCGAGCGCCTTCCACGACGGGGTCCCGCTGCCGTCGGCGGTGGACCGGCCGCACTGGGTCGCCTAGTGCTGTGACCGGCAAGGTTCACCGGGTCACGGCGCCCGGCACGGCACCTCGCTGCGTTGTCGGACCGCGCAAGTACGTCCAGTACGAG
>NZ_JBFBFP010000028.1:0-106700 GCF_040684275.1 Streptomyces sp. NPDC091371 | reverse complement strand
CTTTCCTCCGGGCTTTCGTTCTGCTGTCTTGCGTTTCCGACTCTATCAGACTCTTTCGTGTCCGACTTCCTCGGTGCTTTCCAGGTTTTCGCTTTCGCGTTTCCCTTTCCGGCGAGTCCGACTCTATCAGAACCTTTTCTCAGTCGTTTCCGACCGGATTGGAATTCCGATGGCCTTCGGGGGGCCTTTCCCTTTCGGGAGAACCAGACTTTATCAGGTTTCCCCAGGTCTGGATTCCCACCCGCCCGCATGACTCGACCGGACACACATGTGTGCCCGGCTGTTGTGCTGGGGTGGAGACGTAAACGTACTGGAGCGGGGCCCCCGGATGCAAATCCGGTTGCCCCGCTCCAGTGATGTCGTTACGGCGAGGGTCAGACCTCGACGACGACCGGGAGGATCATCGGGCGGCGGCGGTAGCTGTCCGAGACCCACTTGCCCATCGTGCGGCGGATGAGCTGCTGGATCTGGTGCGGCTCGGCCACGCCGTCGGAGGCCGCGCGGGCGATGGCCTCTTCGATCTTGGCGACCACCGGGCCGAAGGCGGAGTCATCGATGCCCGAGCCCCTGGCCTGGATGTTCGGGCCGCTGACGACCTTGCCCGTGCTGCTGTCCACCACGACGTAGACCGAGATGATGCCCTCGTCGCCGAGGATCTTGCGGTCCTTGAGCGAGGCCTCGGTGACGTCGCCGACCGAGAGGCCGTCCACGTACACGTAGCCGGCCTGGACCTTGCCGGAGATCCGGGCCTTGCCGTCGATGAGGTCGACGACCACGCCGTCCTCGGCGATGACGATGCGGTCCTTCGGAACGCCCGTCATGGCGCCGAGCTCGGCGTTGGCGCGCAGGTGGCGCCATTCGCCGTGGACCGGCATCAGGTTCCGCGGCTTGCAGATGTTGTAGAAGTACAGCAGCTCGCCGGCGGAGGCGTGGCCCGAGACGTGGACCTTGGCGTTGCCCTTGTGGACGACATTGGCGCCCCAGCGGGTCAGGCCGTTGATCACGCGGTAGACCGCGTTCTCGTTGCCGGGGATGAGCGAGGACGCCAGGATCACCGTGTCGCCGGGGACGATGCGGATCTGGTGGTCGCGGTTGGCCATGCGGGACAGGGCCGCCATCGGCTCGCCCTGGGAGCCCGTGCAGACCAGCACGACCTCGTCGTCCGGCAGGTCGTCGAGGGTCTTGACGTCGACGACGAGGCCGGCCGGGACCCGGAGGTAGCCCAGGTCGCGGGCGATGCCCATGTTGCGGACCATCGAGCGGCCGACGAAGGCGACGCGACGGCCGTACTCGTGGGCGGCGTCGAGGATCTGCTGGATGCGGTGCACGTGGCTGGCGAAGGAGGCCACGATGATCCGCTTCTGGGCGCTCGCGAAGACGCCGCGGATGGCGTTCGAGATGTCGCGCTCCGGCGGGACGAAGCCCGGGACCTCGGCGTTCGTGGAGTCCGAGAGGAGGAGGTCGATGCCCTCCTCACTCAGGCGCGCGAAGGCGTGGAGGTCGGTGAGGCGGCCGTCCAGCGGGAGCTGGTCCATCTTGAAGTCGCCGGTGGCGACGACCATGCCCGCGCCCGTGCGGATGGCGACGGCCAGCGCGTCCGGGATGGAGTGGTTGACCGCGATGAACTCGCAGTCGAAGGGGCCGAGGTTCTCGCGCTCGCCTTCCTTCACCTCCAGGGTGTAGGGGCGGATGCGGTGCTCCTGGAGCTTCGCCTCGATGAGGGCCAGCGTCAGCTTGGAGCCGATCAGCGGGATGTCCGGCTTCTCCCGCAGGAGGTACGGGACGGCGCCGATGTGGTCCTCGTGACCGTGCGTGAGGACGATGCCCTCGATGTCGTCGAGCCGGTCCCGGATGGACGAGAAGTCCGGAAGGATCAGGTCGATGCCCGGCTGCTCGTCTTCGGGGAAGAGGACGCCGCAGTCGACGATCAGGAGGCGACCGTCGAACTCGAAGACGGTCATGTTGCGGCCGATCTCACCGAGGCCACCCAGGGGGGTGACCCGGAGGCCGCCCTTGGGGAGCTTCGGCGGCGGACCGAGTTCAGGATGCGGATGGCTCAAAAGTCTCTCCTCACCACACACGCCACGTACCTCGGAAGGCACGTGGCGCGCATGTCGTTCGTGCACTTGCTTATGTCTGTTGTGGTCTTGCTTATTCAGTTGTGAAGTCTGTTGTCAGAGCTGTACCCCGCCCGCGGCAAGATCGATCTTGAGCTGGGCCGTCTCTTCGGGGGTCAGCTCGATCAGCGGGAGTCGTAGCGGGCCCGCCGGCAGGCCCTGCAGGTTCAGGGCGGCCTTGGTGGTCATCACGCCCTGGGTGCGGAACATGCCGGTGAAGACGGGGAGCAGCTTCTGGTGGATCTCGGCGGCCTTCTGGACGTCCCCGCCCAGGTGGGCCTCCAGCATGGCGCGCAGGTCGGGGCTGACCACGTGGCCGACCACGGAGACGAAGCCGACCGCGCCGACGGACAGGAGGGGCAGGTTCAGCATGTCGTCGCCGGAGTACCAGGCGAGGCCGCTCTGCGCGATGGCCCAGCTGGCGCGGCCGAGGTCGCCCTTGGCGTCCTTGTTGGCGACGATACGGGGGTGCTCGGCCAGCCGGACGAGGGTTTCCGTCTCGATCGGGACGCCGCTGCGGCCGGGGATGTCGTAGAGCATCACCGGCAGCTCGGTGGCGTCGGCGATCGCCGTGAAGTGCCGGAAGAGGCCCTCCTGCGGCGGCTTGCTGTAGTACGGGGTGACGGCGAGCAGGCCGTGGGCGCCGGTGCGCTCGGCCTGGCGGGCCAGCTCGAGGGTGTGGCGGGTGTCGTTGGTACCGATGCCGGCGACCACGTGGGCGCGGTCTCCGACGGCTTCGAGCACGGCTCGTACGAGGTCGTTTTTCTCCGCGTCGGTGGTGGTCGGCGACTCACCGGTGGTGCCGTTGATGATCAGGCCGTCGTTGCCTGCGTCCACCAAGTGGACGGCGAGCTGCTGCGCGCCGTCGAGGTCGAGTGCGCCATCCGCCGTAAACGGCGTGATCATGGCGGTGAGGACCCGCCCGAAGGGGGTCTGCGGAGTCGAGATCGGAGCCATGGGTAACACGCTACTCGCTGCCATGCTCGCGGTGTCCCCTCGGGGGACGTCAACAGGGTGTTGGACGCCGGCACTGCCTGCTCGGGGGTTCAAGCAGTGCCGGGTCCGTTTGATCAGCCTAGATGAACTTTACGAAGCGTCGCAATACGGACACTTCGGACTTAGCTCAGCACATGTGTGCGCGACGGGCACACCGGCCCTTACGGGGCGACGCGGCCGTTGTTGTTGAAGGCCGCGTACGTGAGCGGCATGAGCTTCGCCCAGTGCTGCTCCATCTTCTCGCCGACCATCTCGATCTCCCGCTGCGGGAAGGACGGCACCGTCGCGAGCTCGTGCTGGGTGCGCAGGCCGAGGAAGTGCATGAGCGAGCGCGCGTTGCAGGTGGCGTACATCGACGAGAAGAGGCCGACCGGCAGGACCGAACGGGCAACCTCGCGGGCCACGCCGGCCGCGAGCATCTCCTGGTAGGCCTCGTAGGCCTGCCGGTACGAGTCCTCCATGACCCGGCCGGTCAGCTCCTGCTGCGCCTCGGTGCCCTCGACGAAGACGTACTTGCCCGGGCGGCCCTCCTGGACGAGCTTGCGCTCGG
The DNA here is from genome assembly GCF_040684275.1 of Streptomyces sp. NPDC091371. Lineage (NCBI taxonomy): Bacteria > Bacillati > Actinomycetota > Actinomycetes > Kitasatosporales > Streptomycetaceae > Streptomyces > Streptomyces sp. NPDC091371. The sequence continues at coordinate 103,037 of NZ_JBFBFP010000028.1, read as the reverse complement.
CGTCCGGGACGTAGAAGACCGGCTCCAGCTCCCTGTAGCGGCCCGATTCCTCGTTGTAGGACCAGCCCACGCGGTGGCGCATGAACTCGCGGAACACGAAGATCGGGGCACTGATGAAGAAGGTCATCGAGTTGTGCTCGAAGGGGCTGCCGTGGCGGTCGCGCATCAGGTAGTTGATGAGGCCCTTGGAGCGCTCCGGATCCTTCTGCAGCTCGTCGAGGGACTGCTCGCCGGCCGTGGAGACACGGGCGGCCCACAGCACGTCGGAGTCGGTGGCGGTGTGCTTCACCAGCTCCACCGTCACATCGCTGCGGAAGCTGGGTTTCAGATCTGAAGCGGCGGTCTCGCGCACCGGAGGTCCTTCCGAACGGGTCTTTCATGGGGCGCGCCCACTCTACGGCGCTCCGCGCGGCTCTCCGCGCAGGCAGCGGGGGCGGCCCGGACGGGCGAACAGCTGACGCTCCGACATGAAATTTGGTTAATGTCCCGAAATCCGGCACCGATTGTGCGGTTCGTACGTCTATCCAGGAGAGCGCACACCACCCGTCCCGAGGAGGCTCACCCTGATGTTCCGCCGGCGCGAACCCGTCCCGTTCGCCTTCGTCGCCGAGGCCGACCGATTCCGCAGCAACGTCACTCCGCCGCCGCGCGAGAGTCTGAGCAAGAGCCAGTTGGCCGCCCGTAGTCTGGTCGGTCTGACCGTGGTGGCGGGGCTCGTCGGCTCGCTGCTCTTCGGCATGCCGGCACTGCAGCCGAGCAAGGCGCCCGAGAAGTCGCAGCAGTCGCAGGCCTCCGAGGGGCGGTAGCCTCACGGGCACAGCCCAACCGAACGTGCATGTGAGTGAGGTCCAGCCGTGCCCCTGCCCTTCCTGACGGCCGACGGCGTGTCCGACGCGGACGACGATGCCGACGCGGTACTGGCCCATGTCGACCACGACCGCTGGCGGCGCCCCTACCGGCCCGGCCCCTGGCGGGTGGCGATCTCCGCGGTGCTGCTCCTGGTGTCCGCCTTCATGCTGCTGGCCACGATGATCATCGCCTTCGTGGGCGCGTGGGCCGGGGCGGCGGTGTGCCTGGTCGCCGCCCTCTCGGTGGTCGGGTCGGCGCTGCGGATGCTGCAGATGGGCGTGTGGGTGAGCCGTGCGGGGCTGCGCCGCGTGGGGTTCTTCGGGACGCGCTCGGTTGCCTGGAGCGAGATCGTCGAGCTGCGTACGGTCCAGCAGCCGGTCCGCTTGCTCGGGCTGCCGCGGACCGTACAGGGGCAGGCGCTGACGGCGGCCGCGCGTGACGGCGCGGAGCTGCCGGTGCTGCTGACCGACCACAACGCCGACTTCCTGTCGCGGGCCGAGGCCTTCGACCGGGCCGCCGACACCGTCGGGGCCTGGGCCGACGAGTACCGGCCCGTCGCCGTGTGACGTCGTAGCGGAGCCCGCGCGGGAAGCCCGTACAGGTCAGGCCTGTACGGGCTTCTCGTCATGCAGGGCGATGGCGCGCTGCATGGCCGTGCGGGCCCGCGGGGTGTCGCGGGCGTCGCGGTAGGCGACGGCGAGCCGGAACCAGTTGCGCCAGTCCCCCGGCGCGTCCTCGGTCTCGGCCCTGCGGCGCGCGAAGACCTCGTCGGCGGAGTCCCGCAGGATCCGGCCGTACTGGTCGCGTTCCAGCTCGTCGACGGGCAGGCCGCCCTCGGCCTCCAGCTCGGTCGCGAGCTGGTTGGCCTTGGTGACGAACCGGGTGTTCTGCCAGAGGAACCAGACGCCGATGACCGGCAGGATCAGCACGGCCACCCCGAAGGTGACGGAGAGCCAGGTCCCGTGCTGGATCAGCATCAGGCCCCGGCTGCCGGCCAGGACGAAGTAGACGACCAGGACGGCGGCCGTGAGGAAGTACGTGATCTTCGCGCGCATCGTGGAATCAGTCCGGTCAGCCCAGGTCGAGGAAGTGTTCCAGGCCGAAGGTGAGGCCCGGGGTCTGCGTCACGCGGCGCGCGCCGAGCAGGATGCCCGGCATGAAGCTGCTGTGGTGCAGGGAGTCGTGACGGATGGTCAGCGTCTCGCCCTCGCCGCCGAGGAGCACCTCCTGGTGGGCCAGCAGGCCCCGCAGGCGGACGGCGTGCACCGGGACGCCGTCGACGTCCGCGCCGCGCGCGCCGTCGAGGGCGGTGGCGGTGGCGTCGGGCTGCGCGCCGAGGCCGGCCTCGGCGCGGGCGGCCGCGATGAGCTGCGCCGTACGGGTCGCGGTGCCGGAGGGCGCGTCGACCTTGTTCGGGTGGTGCAGCTCGACGACCTCGACGGACTCGAAGTAGCGGGCGGCCTGGGCGGCGAACTTCATGGTGAGGACGGCGCCGATGGAGAAGTTCGGGGCGATGAGCACCCCGGTCTTCGGGGAAGCGGCGAGCCAGGTGTTCAGCTGCGCGAGGCGGTCCTCGTTCCAGCCGGTCGTGCCGACCACTCCGTGGATGCCGTGGCGGATGAGGAACTCCAGGTTCTCCATCACCGAGGCGGGGGTGGTCAGCTCGACGGCGACCTCGGCGCCGGCCTCGGCCAGCGTCTCCAGCTTGTCGCCGCGGCCGAGCGCGGCCACCAGCTCCATGTCTTCGGCGGCCTCGACGGCCTTGACCGCCTCGGAGCCGATGCGGCCCTGAGCGCCGAGGACCGCCACGCGCAGCTTGCTCATATTGCTTCCCTTACGTCCGTACGGAATTAGGCGACCGCTTCGTCGAGGCGGGCCGCCTGCTTCTCCTTCAGCGGGCCGATCACCGCGAGTGAGGGCCGCTGGGCCAGTACATCCTGTGCGACCGACCGGACGTCGTCCGGGGTCACCGCGGCGATGCGGGCCAGCATGTCGTCGACCGACATCTGGTCGCCCCAGCACAGCTCGCTCTTGCCGATCCGGTTCATGATCGCGCCGGTGTCCTCCAGGCCGAGGACGGTGGAGCCGGAGAGCTGGCCGACGGCCCGCTTGATCTCTTCGTCGGCGAGCCCGTCGGAGGCCACCTTGTCGAGCTCGTCGCGGCAGATCCGGAGCACGTCGTGGACCTGGTTGGGGCGGCAGCCCGCGTACACGCCGAAGAGGCCGGTGTCGGCGAAGCCCGAGGTGTACGAGTACACGCTGTAGGCCAGGCCGCGCTTCTCCCGCACCTCCTGGAACAGGCGCGAGGACATGCCGCCGCCCAGCGCGGTGTTCAGCACGCCCAGCGCCCAGCGGCGCTCGTCGGTGCGGGCCAGGCCCGGCATGCCGAGGACCACGTGGGCCTGCTCGGTCTTGCGGTTGACCAGGTCGACGCGGCCGGAGGTGCGGATGCGCTTGGCGCCGGTGCGCGGGCCGATCGGCTCGGCGTCGGTGTGCTTCAGCGCGCCGGCCTTCTCGAAGGCGGCGCGGACCTGGCGGACGACCTTGTTGTGGTCGACGTTGCCGGCCGCGGCGACCACCAGGTGGCGGGGGTCGTAGTGCTTCTTGTAGAAGCGGCGGATCCGGTCGGCGGTGAGCGCGTTGATCGTGTCGACGGTGCCGAGGACGGGGCGGCCCAGCGGGGTGTCCCCGTACATGGTGTGCGCGAACAGGTCGTGGACCATGTCGCCCGGGTCGTCCTCGGTCATCGCGATCTCTTCGAGGATGACCCCGCGCTCGGCGTCGACGTCCTCCTCGCGGATCAGCGAGCCGGTGAGCATGTCGCACACGACGTCGATGGCCAGCGGCAGGTCGGTGTCGAGCACCCGCGCGTAGTAGCAGGTGTACTCCTTCGCCGTGAAGGCGTTCATCTCGCCGCCGACCGCGTCGATCGCGGAGGAGATGTCGAGGGCGCTGCGCAGTCGCGTGCCCTTGAAGAGGAGGTGCTCCAGGTAGTGCGTGCTGCCGGCCAGCGACGGGGTCTCGTCGCGGGAGCCCACATTGGCCCAGATGCCGAAGGTGGCGGAGCGGACCGAGGGCAGTGTCTCGGTGACCACGCGCAGACCGCCGGGGAGGACGGTGCGCCGGACGGTGCCGATGCCGTTGCTGCCCTTGAGGAGGGTTTGGGTACGGGCGACGGCCCGCCCCTCCGAAGAGGGGCGGGCCGTCACACGGGAACTACGCGACGTCACTTGTCGGAGTCGTCCTTGTCAGCGTCGTCACCGGCGGCCTCGCCGTCGATCACGGGGATCAGGGAGAGCTTGCCGCGCTGGTCGATCTCGGCGATCTCCACCTGGACCTTGGTGCCGACCGCGAGCACGTCCTCGACGTTCTCCACGCGCTTGCCACCGGCGAGCTTGCGGATCTGCGAGATGTGCAGCAGGCCGTCCTTGCCGGGCATCAGGGAGACGAAGGCACCGAAGGTGGTGGTCTTGACGACCGTACCCAGGTAGCGCTCGCCGACCTCCGGCATGGTCGGGTTGGCGATCGAGTTGATCGTGGCGCGGGCGGCCTCGGCCGCCGGGCCGTCGGAGGCACCGATGTAGATGGTGCCGTCGTCCTCGATCGTGATCTCGGCGCCGGTGTCCTCCTGGATCTGGTTGATCATCTTGCCCTTGGGGCCGATGACCTCACCGATCTTGTCCACCGGGATCTTGACGGTGATGATCCGCGGGGCGAAGGGGGACATCGCGTCCGGCGTGTCGATCGCTTCCATCATCACGTCGAGGATGTGGAGGCGGGCGTCGCGGGCCTGCTTGAGGGCCGCGGCCAGGACGGAGGCCGGGATGCCGTCGAGCTTGGTGTCCAGCTGGAGCGCGGTGACGAACTCCTTGGTGCCGGCGACCTTGAAGTCCATGTCGCCGAAGGCGTCCTCCGCACCGAGGATGTCGGTGAGGGCGACGTAGTGCGTCTTGCCGTCGATCTCCTGGGAGATCAGGCCCATGGCGATACCGGCGACGGGGGCCTTGAGCGGCACACCGGCGTTCAGCAGCGACATGGTGGAGGCGCAGACCGAGCCCATGGACGTCGAACCGTTGGAGCCGAGGGCCTCGGACACCTGGCGGATCGCGTAGGGGAACTCCTCGCGGGTCGGGAGGACCGGCACGATCGCGCGCTCGGCGAGCGCGCCGTGGCCGATCTCGCGGCGCTTCGGCGAACCGACGCGGCCGGTCTCGCCGACGGAGTACGGCGGGAAGTTGTAGTTGTGCATGTAGCGCTTGCGGGTCACCGGGGAGAGGGTGTCCAGCTGCTGCTCCATGCGGAGCATGTTGAGGGTGGTGACGCCCAGGATCTGGGTCTCGCCACGCTCGAACAGCGCCGAGCCGTGCACGCGCGGGATGGCCTCGACCTCGGCGGCGAGGGTACGGATGTCCGTGATCCCGCGGCCGTCGATGCGGACCTTGTCCTTGATGACGCGCTCGCGCACCAGGGCCTTGGTCAGGCTGCGGTAGGCGGCGGAGATCTCCTTCTCGCGGCCCTCGAAGGCCGGGAGGAGCTTCTCGGCGGCGATCTCCTTGACGCGGTCCAGCTCGGCCTCGCGGTCCTGCTTGCCCGCGATGGTCAGCGCCTGGGAGAGGTCACCCTTGACGGCGGCCGCGAGGGCCTCGTACACGTCGTCCTGGTAGTCCAGGAAGACCGGGAACTCGCCCTCGGGCTTGGCGGCCTTGGCGGCCAGGTCGGCCTGGGCCTTGCAGAGGACCTTGATGAACGGCTTCGCGGCGTCGAGACCCGCGGCGACGATCTCCTCGGTCGGCGCCTGGGCGCCGCCCTTGACGAGGGCGATGGTCTTCTCGGTGGCCTCGGCCTCGACCATCATGATCGCGACGTCGCCGTCCTCCAGGACGCGGCCCGCGACGACCATGTCGAAGACGGCGTCCTCGAGCTCGGTGTGCGTCGGGAAGGCCACCCACTGGCCGCGGATCAGCGCGACGCGGACGCCGCCGATCGGGCCGGAGAAGGGCAGGCCGGCCAGCTGGGTGGACGCGGACGCGGCGTTGATCGCGATGACGTCGTACAGGTGGTCCGGGTTGAGCGCCATGATGGTGGCGACGACCTGGATCTCGTTGCGCAGGCCCTTCTTGAAGGACGGGCGCAGCGGGCGGTCGATCAGGCGGCAGGTGAGGATCGCGTCCTCGGAGGGGCGGCCCTCGCGGCGGAAGAACGAGCCGGGGATCTTGCCGGCCGCGTACTGGCGCTCCTCGACGTCCACCGTCAGGGGGAAGAAGTCGAGCTGGTCCTTGGGCTTCTTCGACGCGGTGGTCGCGGAGAGGACCATCGTGTCGTCGTCCAGGTAGGCAACGGCGGAGCCGGCGGCCTGGCGGGCCAGACGGCCCGTCTCGAAGCGGATGGTGCGGGTGCCGAAGGAACCGTTGTCAATGACGGCCTCGGCGTAGTGGGTCTCGTTCTCCACTAGCGTTTTCTCCATTTTCGTCGTCTCCGTCCGCCGCCCGTGTGGCGGTGGACGGTTGCGGAGAAGCGCGCCTGGCCTGGGGGCCGGTCTTCGATCGAAGCATCCGGTTCGGTGCCCGCGGGGGCATTCCGGGTGCCACTACCGAGGACCGGCGGCGTAGGGAGGGCGCTCCTCCTCTTCAGTTGTGCACGTCTTCCTCAGACGCACACGGGCGTCCGTTCCAGACTACAAAGGGTCCGGTCCGGTCCGCACGTACAGCAAAGGGAGCGGCCCCCGGATGTGGGAACCGCTCCCTCCACAGCGCTTTACTTGGCGCCGGCCGCACCGCGGCGGATGCCGAGGCGCTCGACCAGCGCACGGAAGCGCTGGATGTCCTTCTTGGCCAGGTACTGCAGCAGGCGGCGACGCTGGCCGACCAGGATCAGCAGACCACGACGGGAGTGGTGGTCGTGCTTGTGGGTCTTGAGGTGCTCGGTCAGGTCCGAGATGCGGCGGGACAGCATCGCGACCTGGACCTCGGGGGAGCCGGTGTCGCCCTCCTTGGCACCAAACTCTGCGATGATCTGCTTCTTCGTAGCGGCGTCGAGCGGCACGCGTACTCCTCGTTTAGGTCTTCGTTGCCACCGAGTGCCCCAGGTCGAATTCTCTGGGGATCTTCCGTAACTCGGGAGGCGGGGTCCGCTGAGCGCAGCTTCCAGAGGATTCCGGGAGCGCGTACACAAACGGCCGTCACACAGCGTACCAGGCTGCCGGGTCGCGGCGTCTCAGCTGGTGAGAGAGCGGGCCCGGGAGTAGACGTCCAGCACGGCCAGGGCCAGCGGGCACAGGCTGAGCAGGACCGCCGCCTCGGTGAGGTCGAGCAGCCTTCCCCAGAAGGGTGACAGGCCCGTGCGGGGGATGACAAGCGCAATTCCGGTGAGGAGGGCCGCTCCGGCGGCGACGGCAGCGGTCAGCCAGATCGTACGGACGTCCGTGCCGCCGCGGCCGTGGGCGGCTGCCACGGCTTCGGGGAGGGCGGCCGGCGTGTGCAGGGCCAGGCCCAGGATCAGCAGGGCGACGGCGGCCAGGCCCGCGGTCAGGGCGCAGACCACCTGCGAGGTGCGCCGGAAGATCCGGGCGCGCAGCAGCATGGCGAGGCCGGTGGCGAGGGCCAGCAGGCGGCCCCCGGTGTCGCCGGAGAAGGCGAGGACGGCGGCGGACCCGACGGCGACCGCCGCGCAGCCGGCGACCAGGCCCAGCAGCATCTCGTGGCCGCGGCGGGCCTGTGCGGCGATGGCCCCGGCGTCGAGCGGGGCGCCCTGCCCGGTGCCGTCCGCGCCGGGCGGGTCACCGTACGGGTCGGTGTCGTAGCGGTCCGGGGTCGCCGTGGGCTCGGTGTACTCGTCTGCGGCGCTGCTCGGGGGCGCGTAGCCGATGGGCAGCCGGGCGACGCGGGCGGAGAGGCCGGGGAGGTAGGCGACCAGGCCGATGGCGACGGGGGCGCAGACCGCGGCGGTCCGGGCGGCGGAGGCCCCGGTGGCGATGGCCGCGAAGGCGGCGAGGGTGCCGGTGGCGGCGGCGAGGGCGGCCGCGACGAAGGGGGCGTCCCCGCTGGGGGTGAGCGCGACCAGGGCGACGGAGGCGACCATGACGCAGACGCAGCCGAGGAGGAACTGGAGCCGGCCGGGGCCCTGGCCGGCGGCCGGGGCGGCGATCGCGGAGCCGGCGATCAGCAGGTGCGGCAGCGCGCTGAGGCCGAGCGCGACGGCGGAGCCGCGGTCGCTGTAGACGCGGGCGCGGACCCCGGCGACGGCGGTGAGCAGGATGCCGAGGACGCCGGCGATGACGCCGGGCAGTCCGCTCGTGTCGTGGCGGACCGGGTCGGCGTACCAGAGGACGAAGCCCAGCGTGACGAGGAGCAGTGCGGCGCCGGCCAGGCCCGCGCCGCGCAGCATGTCGTCGCTCCAGCGGCGCCGGTCGCGCACGACGGCGGAGGCGATGGCGTCGGAGACGTCGTCGAAGACCGCGGGCGGCAGGGACTCGGCGAAGGGGCGCAGGCTGAGCACTTCTCCGTCGAGGACCTGCTGGGCGGCGAGGGTGCGCGCGCCGTCGAGGACCGTGCCGGAGCGGCGTACGAGGTGGAAGCCGGTGGGGGCGCCGACGGGCTGGGTCTGGCCGGTGAGGCGCAGCAGTTCGGGACAGACGTCGGCGACGGCGATGTCCTCCGGAAGGGCGACGTCGATACGGCTGTCCGGGGCCACGACGGTGACCCTGCGGAAGCCCGTCGTTGCGGCCGTACTCACCTGTGTGACCTCCTGGTTGACGCCTGGGGCGACGACGGGCGGTTCGCGGAGCGCATGCCCTGACGGGCATTGGGCGCGCCACCATACCGGGCGTGTGACGGACCGTCGGACGCATAGGATCGCGGTCGCGCGGAGAAGACCTGCTCCGTGCCCGGGAGTTGGGGGCGCCGGCTGCGGTGTCCCGTCCGTGCCCGAGAGATGGATGCTCTGGTGAGCCAGATCGTCGTCAAGCGCCCGCCGCGGTCCCTGCCGCCCGAAGTCCCTTCGGACGAGCTGCTGTTGGAGGCGCCTCCGGAACTCCCGCGCGGCCGGCAGGAGGGCGTGCTGATGCAGGTCCTGCCGATGCTCGGCATGGGCTCGTCGGTCGTGTTCTTCTTCCTGGCGCCGGGTCCCGTCATGCGGATCATGGGCGTGCTGATGCTGGCGTCGACCGTGGGCCTGGTCATCGCCCAGCTGGTGCGCCACCGGCGCGGTACGCAGGGGCAGATGGCCGATGTCCGCCGGGACTACCTCAGATACCTGGCGCGGACGCGCCGCCGGGTACGCCGGACCGCGCGGGCGCAGCGCGACGCGCAGCTGTACCTGCACCCGGCCCCCGATCAGTTGTGGTCGGTGGTGGCCGGGGGCTCGCGGCTGTGGGAGCGCCGGGTCGGCGACGCGGACTTCGCCCAGGCGCGGATCGGCCTCGGCTCCCAGCGGCTGGCGACGCCGCTGGTGGCTCCGGACACGGCCCCGGTGGACGAGCTGGAGCCGTTGACGGCGGGCGCGATGCAGCGCTTCCTGGCGGTGCACTCCGCGCTGGACGGGCTGCCCGTGGCGGTGTCGATGCGGGCGTTCTACCACGTGGCGGTGTCCGGGGAGCCCGAGTCGGCGCGCGGTACGGCCCGGGCGCTGGTGGCGCAGCTGGCGACGCTGCACTCCCCCGACGACCTGGTGGTGGCCGTGGTGGCGGCGCCTGGGGCGGTGGCCGCGTGGGACTGGACGAAGTGGCTGCCGCACGCGCAGGTGCCGGGCCAGGTCGACGGGGCCGGTACGAAGCGGCTGTTCGGCGATGATCTCGCGGAGCTGGAGGGGCTGCTGGGGTCCCGGCTGGAGGGGCGGCCGCGGTTCGGCCGCGAGGTGCCCCCGCTGCTGGACCAGCCGCACCTGGTGGTGGTGCTGGACCGCGACTCGCCCCGCGGTGCCCTGGTGCCGCCGGACTCGGCGTTCGCGGCGGCCGAGGGGCTGCAGGGCGTGACCGTCGTCGAGGTGGTCGCGGGCGAGCCGGCCGAGGCGCGGGGCGGGCTGTCGGTCGTGGTGCGGCCGGGCCGGCTGCGGCTGGAGTCGGGTGCGGGCGTGGCCTACGAGGGCGTCCCGGACACCCTGTCGCTGCCGGCGGCGGAGGCCCTGGCCCGGCAGCTGGCGCCGCTGCGGACCGGCGGCGGGGACGAGGACGAGCCGCTGCTCGCCAACCTGGACTTCACGGACCTGCTGAACCTGGGCGACGCGGCCTGCGTCGACGTGGCGCGGACCTGGCGGCCGCGGTCGGCCGGTGAGCGGCTGCGCGTGCCGATCGGTGTCGGCGAGGACGGCGCCCCGGTGATGCTGGACCTGAAGGAGGCGGCGCAGGAGGGCATGGGCCCGCACGGCCTGTGCGTGGGCGCGACCGGTTCCGGCAAGTCGGAGCTGCTGCGCACGCTGGTGCTGGGGCTGGCCGTCACGCACACCTCGGAGACGCTGAACTTCGTACTCGCCGACTTCAAGGGCGGTGCGACCTTCACCGGCATGGGGCAGCTGCCGCACGTCGCGGCCGTCATCACCAACCTGGCGGACGACCTCACGCTCGTGGACCGGATGGGCGACTCGATCCGCGGCGAGCTGCAGCGCCGGCAGGAGCTGCTGCGCTCCGCGGGCAACTACGCGAACGTCCACGACTACGAGAAGGCCCGCGCGGCCGGCGCCCCGCTGGAGCCGCTGGCCTCGCTGGTGCTGGTCATCGACGAGTTCAGCGAGCTGCTGACCGCGAAGCCGGACTTCATCGACATGTTCATCCAGATCGGCCGCATCGGCCGTTCGCTGGGCGTGCACCTGCTGCTGGCCTCGCAGCGGCTGGAGGAGGGCAAGCTGCGCGGCCTGGACACGTACCTGTCGTACCGGATCGGTCTGCGGACCTTCTCGGCGGCGGAGTCGCGGACCGCGATCGGTGTGCCGGACGCCTACCACCTGCCGTCGGTGCCCGGTTCGGGCTACTTGAAGTTCGGTACGGACGAGATGACCCGCTTCAAGGCGGCGTACGTCTCGGGCCCCCACCGCTCGGGCGGGCCGGACCCGTCGGCGGGCGCGTTCCCGGTGGAGCGGCGGCCCGCGCTGTTCACGGCGGCGCCGGTGCCGGTGGTGTACGCGGCCCCGGACCCGGCGTACCCGGCGGCGCAGCAGGCGCCGCGGGAGGACGACGCGCTCGCGGACACGGTGCTGGACGTGATCGTGGGCCGGCTGGAGGGGCAGGGGGTGCCGGCGCACCAGGTGTGGCTGCCGCCGCTCGACCGGGCGCCGGCGCTGGACCAGCTGCTGCCGGCCCTGGCGCCGGGCGCGGAGCGCGGGCTGCACGCGCAGGGGTACACGCGGCCCGGCGGGCTCGTCGTACCCCTCGGCCTCGTCGACAAGCCGTTCGAGCAGCGGCGCGAGGTGCTGTACCGGGACTTCTCGGGTGCGGCGGGCCACATGCTGGTGGTCGGCGGTCCGCAGTCGGGGAAGTCGACGCTGATGCGGACGCTGATCTCGGCGTTCGCGCTCACGCACACCCCGCGCGAGGTGCAGTTCTACGGGCTGGACTTCGGCGGCGGCGGTCTGTCGGCGGTCGCCGGGCTGCCGCACGTGGGCGGGATCGCCTCGCGGCTGGACCCGGAGCGGGTGCGGCGCACGGTCTCGGAGGTGGCGGGGATCCTGGGCCGCCGCGAGGAGTTCTTCCGGGCGAACGACATCGACTCGATCGGCACCTACCGGCGCCGGCGCGCGGCGGGCGACCTGCCCGGCGAGCCGTGGGGCGACGTGTTCCTCGTCATCGACGGCTGGGGCGGTTTCCGGGGCGAGTACGAGGGCCTGGAGCAGGTCGTCACGGACGTCGCGGCCCGCGGTCTGGGCTACGGCATCCACGTGGTGATCACCGCGGCCCGGTACATGGAGGTGCGGCCCGCGCTCAAGGACCAGCTGCTGGGCCGGCTGGAGCTGCGGCTCGGCGACGTCATGGACTCCGAGTTCGACCGGAAGGTCGCCGCGAACGTCCCGGCGGGGATGCCCGGGCGCGGTCAGGTCGCGGAGAAGCTGCACTTCCTGGGCGCGCTGCCGCGGATCGACGGCTCGCACGAGGCGGACGGCCTGTCGGAGGCCACCGCGGCCTTCGTGCGGGCCGTGCGGCAGAACTGCGCGGGGGCCGCGGCTCCCGGCGTACGGCTGCTGCCGCGGCTGCTCCGCTCCGACGAGCTGCCCAAGGGCGGGGAGTACCCGCGGCGCGGGCTCGCGATCGGCATCGACGAGACCGATCTGGAGCCGGTGTTCGTCGACTTCGAGTCCGACCCCTTCCTCCTCGTCTTCGGCGAGAGCGAGTCGGGCAAGACGAACCTGCTGCGGCTCATCGCCCGGCAGATCGCGCAGCGCTACACCCCGGACCAGGCGCGCCTGGTCGTGGGCGACTACCGGCGGAGCCTGCTGGGGGCGCTGCCGGAGGAGCACCTGCTGGAGTACGCGCCGACGGCGAGCTCCCTGCAGACGCACATGGAGGCGCTGGGCGGGGTGTTCTCGCGCCGGCAGCCGCCGGCCGACGTGACTCCGCGGCAGCTGCGGGACCGCAGCTGGTGGACGGGCCCGGACGTGTTCATCGTCATCGACGACTTCGACCTGGTGGCGACGAGCCAGGGCAACCCCCTCGCCCCGCTGGTGGAGTTCCTGCCGTTCGCCCGGGACACGGGCGTGCGGTTCGTCATCGCGCGTAACTCGGCGGGTGCCTCGCGCTCGCTGTACGAGCCGTTCATGCAGCGGATCAAGGAGCTGGGCGCGCAGGGCGTCGTCCTGTCCGGCGATCCGTCCGAGGGCGACCTGGTCGGCAGCGTCCGGCCGCGTCCGATGCCGCCGGGCCGGGCCTTCTACGCCTCGCGCAGGCGGGGTACGTCGCTGGTGCAGCTCGGGCGGATGCCGGGGATGTGAGGAATCCCGTCCCCTCGGGCGGCGCAGCGCCGATAATCGGCGGTGAAGAACGCGCCACCGAGGGGAAAGGCCGCACATGGGCACCCAGCAGGAGAAGGACGAGCTGTACGCGCTCGACATCAGCGGCGTGGAGTGGGAGGGCCCGCCCGGGACCAGCCCGGAGGAGGAGCGGGTCGAGATCGCCCGGCTGCCGGAGGGCGCGGTGGCCATGCGGTCCTCGCTGGACCGGGACACGGTGCTGCGGTACACGGCGGCCGAGTGGGAGGCCTTCGTACTGGGCGCCAGGGACGGCGAGTTCGACCTGGACCGCCATCACCCCTGAGCGGCCCGGCGGGGCCGTGGAGACGTCGGAGGGGCGGGCCCGGTGCGGGCGGCGCCCCTTCGCGCGTACCGGGTTCAGAAGGCCTCGGTGAACAGGCGCGAGGCCTTCACGTCGGTGGCGCGGTAGTCGGCCTTGCCGCGCTCGATGAGCTGGGCGACCTGCTCCAGCTGGTGCTTCATGTGGTCCGCCCGGCCCTTGTACTTGGCCTGGAGCTGGACGTACGCGGCGTGGGCCTCGCCGTCCCAGGTGTCCGTGACGACCTTGAGGGCCTGGTCCATCGCGGCCAGGTCCTCGACGATCTTCTCGGAGACCTTGCGGATGCGGTTGGCCATCTGCTGGACGGACTCGTACGTGATCTTGGTGTGGCCGTCAGTGGCAGCCATGTGCTTCTCCTCGGTGCTGGGCGGGCTCGCCGGGAACGGCGTGCGTCAGATGGAGTCGAGGCCCGAGCGGCTGCCGCCCGCGCCGGACTGGACGGCGCGGAAGGCCGCGCGTACGTCGTCGTCCTGGGCGTTGCTCAGGTTCTTGGTCTGGGCCACCGCGTTGTGCAGCACCCCGAGCAGCCGGCGGATCTGGTCGTGGTCCTCGTTGACCACCGTCTGGGCGTTGACGAACCCCTGGGCGCCGACTCCGGTCCAGCCGGCGCCCACGGTGGCGAGGATGTCGGCCAGCTCGCGGGCCTGCGCGGTGACGGCCTCGGCCGTTTCGGAGATCTTGACCTTGGCCTGGAGGACGGGATCGTCCGCGAGTCCGAAGTTGCTGCTCATGCGAGGCTCCTCACTTCTCAATTCGCCGGCAGGACCAACGAACCAGGTGGCGGAGCGGACACTCCCGGGGCGGTTATCGGCCAGGAGGGGCCGGAGATCGCCGCCGCTTCGTGCGGTTGCGTGCCTCCCGCACGACGGTCGCGGTACCCGCGATGACGGCGATGAGGACCGCGCCGACGCCGAGCGCGTACGCGCCGAGGCGCTCCTCGCGCCCCTGCGCCGTCTCGCCCGTCTCCAGTTCCGCCGCCTCCGGGGCCGCCGCCGGCGGCGGGCCGGGGTCGGGTACCGGCGCCCGGGGGGCCTCGCGGTCCTGGCTGAGGGCGCGCACGGGGTCGACGATGCCCCAACCGACGTAGTCGTCACGGCCGTTGACGGAACGTTCGGCGGTGTTCTGGATCTGCCAGACGATCTGCTGCGCGCTCCACTCCTCGTGCTCGGCACGCAGCAGGGCGGCGACGCCGGCCACGTACGGGGCGGAGAAGCTCGTGCCGTTGTCGATGCACTGGCCGAAGCCGGGGACGGTGGAGACCATGTCGACGCCGGGCGCAGCGACCCCGACGAAGTCGCCGGGCTGGGAGAAGGCGGCCCGCTCGTTGCTGCGGTCCGAGGCGCCCACGGCGAGCACGCCCGGGAAGGCGGCGGGGTAGGTCTTGCGCTTCTCTCCGCTCATGCCGTCGTTGCCCGCGGAGGCCACGACCACGGCCCCGTGGTCGATCGCGTTCCGGACCGACCTGCCGAGTTCGGAGTCCGGGGACATCGGCAGGTCGGTGTCCTGGGAGATGTTGACGACCTGGGCGCCCTGGGTCACCGCGTGGTCGATGGCCTGGCTCAGGGACAGCACCTTGCCCGCGCCCTGCCCGTCGTGCTGCCGGATCGGGATGATCGTGGCCTCCGGGGCCAGGCCGACGAAGCCGGTGCCCTGCTGGGGGCGGGCCGCGATCAGCCCGGCGACCTTGGTGCCGTGGCCGATGGTGTCGTTCGTTCCGTCTCCCCCAGGGTCGACGAAGTCCTTGCCGGCACTGGCGTCGACGGCGTCGGCGAGCTGCGGGTTCACCCGGTCCACTCCGGTGTCGATGACGGCCACCCGGACGCTGCGGCCCTTCTTGTCCTTGCCCTTGGTCTGCGCCCAGAGCTCGTCGAGGAGCAGGCGCTGGAGGGCCCAGGGGCGGTCGGCGATCTGCTCCTTCATGGGGAAGGAGCACTCGCCGGCGCCGTCGATGCGCGAGGTGTACGGGGGCTGCTGCGCGGCGGCCGCGGGTGCGGCGCAGGCCGCGAGGAGGACGAGGGCCGTGGTGAGGAGGGGCGCGCGACGGCGGCGGGTGCATGGCATGGGCGGTTTCCTCACGAACCCTGCGGCTGGCGGGCGGAGTTGGTGTCCAGGCGGGGGCCCTTGGCGAGCAACTCCGACCAGGCCATGGGCACCAGGGCCGGGGTCACTCTTCTGTAGCCCAGCCGGATCTGTGCCTGGCTCGCCTCGGGACGGTGGTCCGCGGCGTCCTGCGGCTGCTGGTCGGGCGCGCCGATCCTCGACTTCTCGGCGTCGCTGTCGCCGTTGGCCTGCACGGCGTACCGCAGGCCGGTGTCGGTGACGAGGAAGAGCGAGCCGCCGGCCGTCGTCTGCTTCCCCTGGACCTGGGTGTAGAGCAGTCCGGAGCCCGGGGTGACGTAGGAGCTGGTGCCGCCGGCCGTGATGTCGACGGGGAAGGCGGTGCCGGCCCAGGTGCTCAGGGTCTGGTTGCCCTCGGCATCGACGGAGTGCAGGACGTTGCAGACGGTGTCGCGGCCCTTGCCGCGGCCGGGGCCCGCCGCGTGGCCGGGAGCTGCCGGGGCCGTCTGGTTGACGGGCTCGACCCTCTTGCGCGGCCACCTGGTGTCCCCGGCGAACGGGGCCGCGTCGGAGTCCAGTGCCTGGAGGTCCACCTCCCGGGCCTTGCCGTGCATGCCGAGGCCGTTGGTGGCGGGGGCGGAGATCAGCAGCCAGGCGACGAACTCCGAGACCTGCGCGACCCTCCCGGGCAGCACCACGTAGTGCTGGGCGCCGGAGCCGGTCATGGCCTTGAGCACCATGCCGACCCTGTCGTCGGCGGTGGCCAGGCCCCTGACTCCGGCGGGCGGCCCGGCCTTGGCGGGCAGTTGCGGGAAGGCCAGCTCGTCACCGGAGCCGAGGGTGGCCAGCCACTGCTCGGTGACCTGCTGCGGGGTGGCGCCGGCACCGACCAGCGCGTCGGTCATCGTCCCGGCGCCCGGGGTGCCCTCCGGGAACTCGTACTTCGTGCCCGTCCCGTCGACGAGGTAGCGCTCCTTGCCCGCGCCGGTGCTCTGCACGTACAGCGCCTGTGAGTCGGTGAGCCCCCGCTCGTCGTCCATGCGGACGGCCTCGCGGTCGGCGAGCACGAAGGTCGCGGTCTGCACGCCCTTGCCGTTGCCGCCCGGCTGCTGGCAGACGGCCCAGCGCTTGGCCTTGGCCGCGTCCTCCTCGGAGGGGAGCCGGTCGGGGGCGTACGGGATGCCGATGACGGGCCCGCGCGGCACCTTGCCGCTGTCGAGGACGTCGTCGCCGACGGTGACGGTGGCGACCTTGCCGGACTCGGCGGGTTCGAGCAGGAGCCGGGCGGAGGCGAGGTTCAGCACCGGGTGCAGCCGGGGCTGCTTCCTGCCGTTCACCTTCGTCGTCAGGACCACGTACCGGGTCGTCGAGTGCTTGCCGACGACGACCTGGACACCGGGCTTGTCCCAGCCCACGGGGGCCGTCGGCCGGAACATGCCCCAGGCGCCGAATCCCGCGAGCACCAGCGCACCCGCGACCAGCCCCGGCAGAACGGCGCGCAGCGGGCTCGGGGCGCCCTCCTCGGTCCCCGTGGCCGAAGGCTGCAGGAACGCCGCCACCGTGCGCCGCTTCGCAAAGGTGTACGCGTTGAGCTCATCACGCCGTGATGCCATGAACGCCTGTTTCTCCCCGCACGGCCCGGTCGGTGGGTACGGTCTCCGGGCTTGGATGGTCGGACCGGGCACCTACTATGCCTCCTGACGGACCGTAGGCAGGGCCCTGGCCGAGTGGGGCTGCCGCACGGTTCCGGGATGCTCGGGGCGCGACCCCGGAAAGGGGAGCCGCGCGAGTGATGGCCACCGCGACGCCGCCGCGCACCGGCACGGCCGCACCCGTGCGCGGCGGCGTGACGCCGCATCCGCAGTCGGGTCCCGGCCGTTTCGGACCGTTCCGACTGCAACAGCTCGTACTGCTCCAGGTCGCCGCGGCCGTTTTGTTGGCGGCGCGGGCGGTGGAGCCGGTGCTGCTGGTTCCCGCCGGCGCCCTGGCCCTGGTGCTGGTGGTGCTCGCGGTCGTACGCCGCCACCAGCGCTCCCTGCCGGAATGGCTCGGCAGCGCGCTCGCGCTGCGGGCGCGGCGGCGCCGGACGGCTTCGACGGCCGTGCGCGCGGGAACCGAGCCCGGGCTGGCCCCCCTCGTCGAGGCGGAGCCGGCGCTGCGGACGCTCTCCTTCGGCGGCCGCGACCGGCGGCCCGTCGGGATGGTCGGCGACGGCACCTTCCTGACCGCGGTCGTCCGGGTGGACGCGGACGCCACCGCGCTGCGGCCCGACCGGTCGGAGCGGCCGCTGCCGCTGGGACTCGTACGGGACGTCCTCGAAGTGGACGGCATCCGGCTGGAGTCCGCGCAACTGGTGCAGCACACCCAGCCGGCTCCGGCCCCGCACCTGCCGGCCCGGTCGACGGCCACGCTCAACTACGCGCCGCTACAGGCCCGGACCGGGACGCCGGCGGTGCGGCTGACCTGGATCGCCCTCAAGCTCGACCCCGAGCTGTGCCCCGAGGCGGTCACCGCGCGCGGGGGCGGTCCGGCGGGCGCGCAGCGGTGCGTGGTGCGGGCGGCGGACCAGCTGGCGAGCCGGCTGGCCGGGGCCGGGTTCAAGGCCACCGTGCTGACCGAGCAGGAGCTGACGGCGGCGCTGGCCACCTCCTCGTGCGCGAACCCGATGGCGATCACCCAGGCGGGCCGGTCGGCCGGCACCGCGCGGCGCACGGAGGAGACCCCGCGGGCCTGGCGCGTTGACGACCGGCGGCACACGACGTACTGGCTGGCGCGCTGGCCGCAGCTGGGCGGCTCGGGGGCGGGGCTGCCGCAGTTCGTGGCACTGCTGACCTCGCTGCCCGCGCTCGCGACCACCTTCAGCCTCACGATGGCCTCCGCCGGGCGACAGGGCGTGACCCTGACCGGACACGTACGGGTGACAGGACGCAGCGATGAGGAACTCGTCGCGGCTCGCCGGGAGTTGGAGCGGACGGCGCGGGGCGTGAAGGCCGGCCTCGTCCGGCTCGACCGGGAACAGGTGCCGGGGCTGCTGGCTTCGCTCCCGCTGGGAGGGGCGCGATGAGGGGCGGATTCGGGCTGGTAGGCCCGCGCCGGGAGCGGCACCTGGTGGCCGCCGCCGATCTGGAGGCGCTGGCGCTGCCCGTGGGGGACGACGGGGTCGTCATCGGCGTGGACGCCGGGGGGAAGCCGGCGGTGCTCGGCATCAACCGGCCGACGCCCTACGAGGTGACGCTGATCGGCGGCCTGTGGACGGCGCAGGTGCTGGCGCTGCGGGCGGCGGCCACGGGTGCGCGGGTCGCGGTGGAGACCGGGCGCGCGCCCGTGTGGTCCGGGCTGGCCCGGGCCGCGGGCGGCGGGCAGCCGTGCGTGACCCTGCACGATGTGGGCCGGGTCCCGCCGCAGGGCGCTTCCGCGGGCAGCCCGGTGCTGGTGGTCCGCGACTGCGGGATGCGGCCGCCGCGCGGGCGCGTGGCGGCCGGGGCCTGGCAGTCGGTGCTGACCCTGCTGCCGTACCTGAGCCCGACGGCGCCGCGGCTGCTGCGGCAGTCCGCGCTGGTGGGCGTGCAGCGGGTGTCACCGGACGAGGCGGACCAGATCGGCCGGTTGATGAACCTTCCGCAAGGGGCGGTGAATTCACTGCCGACGCTGGGCGACGGGGTCACGCTGTGGTGTACGCCACGGGACCGGCGGTTCGTCATGACGCAGGGGACGGAAGCCGAGACGGGCCTGCTGGGCGGGGCCCGGCGCATCGACTGACCGCCGGCGGAACGCCGACCGGCCGACGTTCGGCGCCTCCGTTTGACCGGGGGCGGCCCCCATACCGTGCCTGACCGGGCAGGACCGGGCCGACCGGGGCGGACAGGGGCGACGGGCCGCGATTAGGCTTGGCACGGGCGCGCGTCGATGTGGGCGCCGGACCAGTGTTCGACAGACCAGGAGGACCAGTGAGCGGCGATCGGAACGAGAGGCGCGGCGGGACGTGGGACGTCCCGACGGACGATCAGTCCGACGCGGAGCCCGAGCAGACGGGCGAGTTCACCATCGACTACACCCCGCCGGCCTGGTACACGCAGGGTGCGAGCCCGGCCGCGGTGCCGGGGCTGCCCGAGGGCAGCGGCTTCGAGCCGCACCGTCCGTCGGAGTCGGAGGTGGTCTCTCCCCCGACGATGCGCGTGCGCCCGCCGGCCCCCCGCCCGGCCCCCGACGCGGTGCCCGCGCCGCCGGTCCCGCTGGGCGGCTCCCCGAGCGCAGCAGCCCTTCCGGCCTACCTGGCACAGCCCGTCCCGCCGGCCCCCGTGACCAACGCGCCCGCCCCGGACGCCCCCACGGCCCCGGCCGACGCCCTCCCGGCATACCCGGCGTACCCGGCCACCCGGCCGGCCGCCATGGACAACGCGCCCACACCCGAACCCCTTTCGGCATACCCGGCCCCGGCCCTCACCCCGACCCCCGAGAGCAGCCTGCCCGCACCGGACGCACCCACCGCCCCGGCCGAGGCCCTCCCGGCCTACCCGGCGTACCCGGCACCCGCCACCCCGCCGGCCCCCGCGAGCAACGCGCCCGAACCCGACGCCGCCCCGCCGGCCCCCGTGGACAACGCGCCCACACCCGAACCCCTGTCGGCATACCCGGCACCGGCCCTCACCCCGACCCCCGAGAGCACCCTGCCCGCACCGGACGCACCCACGGCCGCCGCCGAGGCCTTCCCGGCGTTCCCGGCACCGGCCCTCCCGCCGATCCCCGAGAGCAGCGCGCCCACACCGGACGCACCCACCACCCCGGCCGACGCCCTCCCCGCATACCCGGCGTTGACCGCCCCATCGGCTCCCGAGAGCAGCGCGCCCGCACCGGACGCCCCCACCGCCCCGGCCGACGCCGTCCCGGCGTACCCGGCACCGGCCCTCCCGCCGGCCCCCGTGAGCGGCCTGCCCGCACCGGACGCACCCACGGCCCCCGCCGAGGCCTTCCCGGCGTTCCCGGCACCGGCCCTCCCGCCGGCCCCCGTGAGCAGCCTGCCCGCGCACGACGCCCTCCCAGCGACCCCCGTCGATGCCGCACCCACGGCCCCCGCCGAGGCCCTCCCCGTACCGGCCCTCCCGCCGACCCCCGAGAGCAACGCGCCCACACCGGACGCCCCCACCACCCCGGCCGACGCCGTCCCGGCGTACCCGGCACCGGCCCTCCCGCCGGCCCCCGTGAGCAGCGTGCCCGCGCACGACGCACCCACGGCCCCCGCCGAGGCCCTCCCCGTGTACCCCGTACCCGCACCGGCCCTGCCGCCCTTCGCCGGCGCGCCCGCGCCCGACGCGCCCACCGCTCCGGCCGAAGCGCTGCCGCCGTACCCGGCCCCGCCGTCGGCGCCGGATGCCCACGCGTACCCCGTGCCGGCACCGGCGACCCCGCATCCCCTGGCCGCCGCGCCCGTGGGCGGGCGGCACGACACCCCCGCCGACGGGGTTCCCTCGCTGCCGGCCGCTCCCGGCGCCGACCAGGCCCCGGCCGCGGGGCCCGGCAGTGAACTGCCGCAGCTGCCGCCCGCCTTCGCCACCGGGGGCGGCTACGCCTTCCCGCCGCCGCAGGCGCAGCCGCAGCAGCCCCCGCAGGCCCAGCCGCAGGCGACCCCGCAGGCGACCCCGCAGTACGACCCCCGCTCCGGCGCCCAGTGGCCCGCGCCCCAGCACCAGTTGCCGCCGCAGCCCCAGGACCCCCGCTACTCCTCCGGCCAGACCGCCGGCGGGGCCCCGCTCGGCTACACCGCCGCCGTCGAGCTGTCCTCGGACCGCCTGCTGCGCAACAAGCAGAAGCCGAAGAGCGCCAACGCCGCCGGCGGCGGCAACCGCTTCCGCTTCGGCGGCAAGGCGGCCGAAGCGGAGCGCCAGCGCAAGCTGGACCTGATCCGCACGCCGGTCATGTCCTGCTACCGCATCGCCGTCATCAGCCTGAAGGGCGGCGTCGGCAAGACCACGACCACCACCGCCCTCGGCGCCACCCTCGCCACCGAGCGCCAGGACAAGATCCTGGCCATCGACGCGAACCCCGACGCCGGAACCCTCGGCCGCCGCGTCCGCCGCGAGACCGGCGCCACGATCCGGGACCTGGTCCAGGCGATCCCGTACCTGAACTCGTACATGGACATCCGCCGGTTCACCTCGCAGGCGCCCTCCGGTCTGGAGATCATCGCCAACGACGTGGACCCGGCCGTCTCGACGACCTTCAACGACGAGGACTACCGCCGCGTCATCGAGACGGTCGGCCGCCAGTACCCGATCATCCTCACCGACTCGGGCACCGGGCTCCTCTACTCCGCCATGCGCGGGGTCCTGGACCTGGCCGACCAGCTGATCATCATCTCGACCCCGTCCGTGGACGGCGCCAGCAGTGCCAGCACCACCCTCGACTGGCTCTCCGCGCACGGGTACTCCGACCTCGTCTCCCGCTCGATCACGGTCATCTCCGGGGTCCGCGAGACGGCCAAGATGATCAAGATCGAAGACATCGTGCAGCACTTCGAGACCCGCTGCCGCGGAGTCGTGGTCGTGCCCTTCGACGAGCACCTCTCGGCCGGCGCCGAGGTCGACCTCGACATGATGCGGCCCAAGACGCGCGAGGCGTACTTCAACCTCTCCGCGCTCGTGGCCGAGGACTTCGTCCGGGCCCAGCAGCAGTCCGCCCACGGCCACTGGGGCGCTCAGCAGCCCCAGCAAGCCCCGCAGCCCCAGCAGCCCCAGCAGCCCCAGCAGCAGCCGTACGGCCAGCCCCAGGGCCCGTCGCCGTACCAGCAGCCGCAACAGCCCCAACCGCTGCAGGCCCCCCAGCAGCCCTACGGCCAGCCGTACCCGCAGCCCGGCCAGCCCTGGCAGCAGCCCCCGGCTCCCCAGCAGCCCCCGCGCGATCCGCGCCTCGGCTGAGCGACCGAACGGCTGAGGGCCCGCACCAACCGGTGCGGGCCCTCAGCCGTTCACGTCCACCCAGCGGCGGCGGCGCCGTCAGCGCTGCGCGTCGTACGCGTCCGTCAGCACCCGCGCCCGCTTCACGTCGTCCGCGATCGCCTCCAGCAGCCCGTCGAGCGACTCGAACTTCGCCATGCCCCGCACGTACGCGAGGAAGTCGACCGCCACCCGCATCCCGTACAGGTCCAGCCCGATCCGGTCGATCGCGTAGGCCTCGACCGTCCGCTCCGTGGCGTCGAACTGCACGTTCGTCCCCACCGAGATCGCCGCGGGCATCCGCTCGCCGGCCGCCGTCAGCCACCCCGCGTACACCCCGTCCGCCGGGATCGCGGTGTGCGGCGCGGTCTCGACGTTCGCCGTCGGGTAGCCGAGCTCGCGCCCGCGCTGCGCACCGCGCACCACCACGCCCTCGACCCGGTGCGGCCGGCCCAGGATCTCGGCCGCGCCGTCCATGTCGCCCTCGGCGACGAGCTTGCGCGCGAGCGTCGAGGAGAACGGCACGCCGCCGCCCGCCTCGCCCCGCTCGACCAGGTCCACGACGTCGACCTCGTAGTCGTACGTGGAGCCCAGCTCGCGCAGGAAGTCGACGTTCCCGGCGGCCCGGTGGCCGAAGCGGAAGTTCGGCCCCTCGATGACGGCCCGCGCGTGCAGCTTGTCGACGAGCACCTTCACGATGAAATCGGCCGGGGACAGCTGCGAGAACTCCGCCGTGAACGGCAGGATCAGCAGCGCGTCCACGCCCAGCCCGGCCATCAGTTCGGCACGCCGGTCGTACGGGGCCAGGATCGGCGGGTGGCTGCCCGGGCGGACGACCTCGCTCGGGTGCGGGTCGAAGGTGACCACGACCGACGGGACGCCGAGCGCGCGGGCCTTCGCCACCGCCCGTCCGATGATCAGCTGATGACCCCGGTGCACACCGTCGTAGGAGCCGATGGTGACGACGCTGCGTCCCCAGTCCTGGGGGATGTCCTCCAAGCCACGCCAGCGCTGCACTGTGACCGCTCCTCGCCCGAACCCATTAGGCCTTGTATGTGAATGCCGATGACAGGTCTAAGACTGCCATGCCGCTGCCCGGTGCCCCGCATCGGCGTCTGGGAGCGACAACTGCCATGTCAGATCGTCACGTCACATCCTGGGCGGCTCTGCTGAGCGTCTCCACCGTCCGGCGCGCGCTCGGCCCCAGCAGGGCCGCCGCCTCCGCGCCCGACTGCGCCAGCCAGCGGGCCACGAGCGTCCCGAACGCCGGCGCGGTCCGGGCCAGCTCCACCGTCCGGCGCTCGAACACCGCCGCCCCGCCCGGGGCCCCGAGCAGCTGCCGCCCCGTGCGGCGCAGCAGCTCCCGCGTCCGGCCCTCCGCCCGGGCCGCGGCCCCGGCCGCAATGGACCCGAGAAAGGCGTCGAGCACCAGCGGGTCGGCCTCCTCGCGCAGCAGTACGTCCGCCAGCTCGCCCCGCAGCCCGTACGAGGGCTCCCCGCCCGGCGCGGCCAGTACGGCGGCCAGCTCGGCCCGGACCCCGGCCGGGGCGGTCCGCAGCAGGTCCAGCACGAGCGGGCGCACGGCGGGGCCCGCGGCCGGGCCCTGCTTCAGGCGGAGGTCGACAAAGGCGGCGGCGTGCGGTGCGTCCTCGGGGTGCCGCGCCAGGTGCTCCCGTACGAGCTCGGCCGCGCGCCGGGCCAGCCCCGGCGTGGTCAGCGCGGCCAGGGCCCGCACCACCTCCCCGTCGGCCCGCGCCCGCAGGGCGGCGAACACCGCGTCCGGGTCCGGCAGTACGGGCAGGGCCGCGACCAGCGCCGCCGCGGGCAGCCGGGAGCCGTGCTCGGGGTCGCGGAAGCAGGCCAGGGCGTCGGGCAGGTAGCGGCCGCGGGTCTGCGGGTCGCGCAGCAGCGTGGCGAGGGCGCTGCCGTGCAGGGCCGCGTCCGCGGGGCGGGCGAGCAGTGCCTGGGCGGCGTAGCGCAGCAGGTCGCGGTCGGCGGGCGTGCGCACGTGGGGGGCGGTGGCGAGCCCGTACGCGGCCGCGGCGACGCGCCGCCCGGGGCGTTCGTCGTGGGCCCAGCGGTCCACGGCCCGGCACATGGCGGAGGGCTCCTCCTCGGCGAGTACGGCGAGCAGCTCGTCGGCGCGCGGGTGCGCGGCCGTGACGAGCTGCTCGGTGAGGTCGTCCAGGGCGAGCCGGCGGTGCGTGTGCAGCAGGGCCTGCGCGGCTCCGGCGACGGTGGCGCCGGGCCGGCCGCGGAGCCGGCGGCCGTCGGTGAACCAGGCGCAGAGCAGCGGCTGGACCTGCTGCGGGTCCCGCGCGAGGCGGCGGGCGGCGGCGTCCAGGTAGCGGTCGCCGGGGACCGCCTCGGCGGGGTCGGCGGGCAGCAGCCGGCGCAGCAGGTCGAGCCGCTCGGGCTCGGGCAGCCGCAGCCGGTTCCAGAACCAGCCCCCGAACTCCCCGGGCCCGGCGCGCGCGATGTGCTCGGCGAGCGCGTGCAGGACGGGCAGGTACGGGTAGGCGTCGGGCGCCGTGAGGAGGGCCTCCCTGAGCAGCCGGGCCGCCCACCAGCCCGGATCCGACGGGGTCGGGGGTGCGGTGGGGCTCTCCGCTAGGGGCGCCGGACACGGCCTCGCCCGGCCCCCGGACGCCCCGCCTGCCGGTTCCGACAGGGTCGGGGGCGTGTCGGGGCGATCCCCGCAGGACACCGAGCTGGGCCCTCCTCGGCCCACCGACCCCTGGAAACGTTCGGTGTCCGAGGAGACGCCCCGGCGCGCCGCCGGCCCCGGCGGAACCACCCCGACCCCGCCGGGCCGGTGCTCGGCGAAGGCGTTCAGGGCCTCCACCAGGCGGGTGAGCTCGCTGTGCAGCCGATCCGGAGCGAGCCTGCGCAGCGCCTCCAGGACCGGGCCGATGCGGTGCCGGGGCACGGGCAGGCCCGGACCGGCGGGCTCGTGGACGAGGGCGCGGAGCGCCCCCGGCACGTCCAGGTGGCCGGCCTGGAGCCAGTCGGACAGCTCCTCGTGGGCGAAGCGGTAGCCGGACCCGGCGGGCACCAGCAGGCCCTCGGTGAGCACGGCGGAGGCCCAGCCGGTGCGCCAGGGGAACAGCTCCTCGAACCCGGCCCGGTCCAGCTGCCCCTGCCCGGGCCCCAGGCAGCGGCGGGCCGCCTCGTGCACCCGGCCCGCCACCCTGGCGGCGAGCCGCCGCACGCCGGGGCCGTGGACCCCGCCGCCCGTCGCGGCGATGCGGACGGCCACCCGCAGGCACACCAGGTCCAGGTGGGCGGCGAAGACCTCGTCCCGGCCGGGCCGCCCCGCGGTGACCCCGGCGGCGCGGATCCCGGCGAGCAGGCGCAGGGTGAGCGGGTGCCGGGCGTCGGCCTCGCGGACGGCGCCGGCGGGGATGCCGAGGCGGGCGCGGGCGGTCTCGGCCTCGGCAGGGGTGAAGTCGCCGAGCGCGAGCGCGGGCGGCAGGCGGCGGGCGGGGCGGGCCGGGGTGTGCAGGGCCCCGGGCGGATGGAGCGCGCCGGCCGACTCCCAGTACTCGGGCCGCGCGGCGATGACCAGCCGGGCGCCGGCTCCGCGCAGCCACGCGGTGGTGGCTGCGGTCCAGGGGCCGAGGCGGTGCGCGAGCCCGGGCGGCATCTCCTCGGGCGCGTCGAGCACGACGAGCAGCCCGCGGCCGGCGGCGGCGGCCGCTCGGGCCACGGCTTCGGCGAGGCCGTCACCGGCGGGCGGGGCCGGGGTGCTTCCGCCGGGGCCGGGGGCCGCGGCCGGGGCGGGGGCTGGGGCGGGGTGGCCGGTTCCGCCGGGGCCGGTGGCGCGCCGGGGCGTCTCCTCGGACACCGAACGTTTCCAGGGGTCGGAGGGCCGAGGGGGGCCCAGTTCGGTGTCCTGCGGGGAGCGCCCCGGCACACCCCCGACCCCGTCCGAACCGGCCGCCGTTGCCAGCGCACGCGTCATGGCCTCGGCCAGGGAGCCGTCCTCCGCGTGGAGGTCCGCGCCGCGCAGCCAGAGGGTGGGGGCCGGGCGGGGTCCGCGGGCCCGGCGGGCGGCCAGGGCGGCGAGGGCCGTCGTGCGGCCCGTGCCGGGGTTTCCGGTGAGGGCCAGGACGGGGTGCTCCCCGGCGGTGAAGGCGTCCAGTGCGGCGGCGGTGGCCGGCCGGTCCACGGAGGGCTCGGTCGCGGTGAGGGTCGTCCTGGTGAGTTCCAGGGCGCCTGCGAGGTTCAGGTCCGCGCCGTAGGCGGGTACCGTCGCCGCGTTGCGGTCCAGCAGCGCGGCCAATGGGCCGCCGGGGTCGGTCGCGGCCGCCGCTCGCAGGGCCACCGCGGAGCCGTTGCCCAGGACCGCGAGCACCGCTCCGGTCCGTGCGTCGAGGACCGGGCCCCCGCACGCCTCGCCGCCCTGCCGCAGCGCGTCGCGGCCGTCGGTGCCGATCGCCAGTTCCACCACCAGGGCGTGCAGGCCCAGTACCCGCGCCTGCCGCCACCCGCGCGCGGGGACCTGTACGTACGTCCCCTGCTCGATCACCTCGCGCACCGCGACGGGCAGCGGCCGCACCCCGAGCCCGTCCGTGCGGACGAGCGCCAGCGCGGTCCCCGGCAGCACGGTGACGTCCTGCGCCCCGGCGGGCCAGGTCCGGCCGGCGGAGCCGTGCAGGACCACCCGGCTCAGTCCCTCGACGGCCTCGTGGCTGGTGAGCACCGTCCCGCGGTCGTCGGCGACGAACCCGCTGCCGCGCGCCCGCCCGGCCTGATCGCAGATTTTTACGAGCTCCGCCATGGTCACGACGGTAGGCAGGCGAAGATCAGCCCGGAAAGCTCGTGAGGCGAAAGCGCCCCCTTACGCTCCCACCATTCACTCCGAGCGCCTGCTCGGACGGGTGAATACGGGGGTCCGGGTGGATAGAGAGCTACCCGAGGGGGGTCGTGGAGCGGTGAGCGGCAGGGCATGTGCGCTCACCGCTCCACGTCAGGCGAAGACCGCCAGGGACTTGGCCTTGCCGGCCTTGTTCTCCACGAGTCCGAGCAGCGTCCCGTCGGGTCCGAAGACCGCCACGGTCTGCCCGGCCGGGTAGGCATCCGGCATGTCGATCCGCACGCCGTTGGCGAGCAGCGAGGCCCGCCGGGCGTCCAGGTCCCAGCGGGGGAAGGCGGCCGCGGCAGCCTCGCCGATGGGCATGACGGTCAGCTCCTCCTGGAGCTGGTCCAGCGTCCGGGCCCGGTCGAGCTTGTACGGGCCGACGCGCGTGCGGCGCAGCGCGGTCAGGTGGCCGCCGACGCCGAGGTCGGCGCCCAGGTCACGGGCGAGCGCGCGAATGTACGTACCGCTGGAGCAGACGACGGAGACGACGAGGTCGACGACCTTGGTGCCGTCCTCGGCCTCGGCGTCGCGCATGTCGTACACCTGGAACGAGGAGATCGTGACCGGCCGGGCCGGGATCTCGAAGTCCTCGCCGTCGCGGGCGCGCTTGTAGGAGCGCACGCCCTTGATCTTGATGGCGCTGACCTTGGACGGGACCTGCATGATCTCGCCGGTGAGCTTCGCGATGCCCGCGTCCACGGCTTCCCGGGTGACCCCGGTGGCGTCCGTGGAGGAGGTGATGTCGCCCTCGGCGTCGTCCGTCAGGGTGTCCTGGCCCAGGCGGATCGTGCCGAGGTACTCCTTCTCCGTGAGCGCGAGGTGGCCGAGGAGCTTGGTGGCCTTCTCGACGCCCAGGACCAGCACGCCCGTCGCCATCGGGTCGAGCGTGCCGGCGTGGCCGACGCGGCGGGTCTTGGCGATCCCGCGCATCTTGGCGACCACGTCGTGCGAAGTGAAGCCGGACGGCTTGTCGACGATGACCAGGCCGTCCGGCGTCTTCCCTGCGTTGGTGCTCATTCCGCGGCTGCGTCCTCGTCGTCGTCGCCCGGCTTCTTGTACGGGTCGGCTTCACCGGCGTACTGGGCGCCGGAGGAGACCTCGCGTACCTGGGCGTCGGAGGTGCGTGCCTTCTCGAGGAGGTCCTCGATGGTCTTGGCGTTCTCCGGGAGGGCGTCCGCGACGAAGGTCAGGGTGGGCGTGAACTTGGTGCCCGCCGCCCGGCCGACCGCGGAACGCAGTACGCCCTTGGCGCTTTCCAGGCCCGCTGCCGCGCTGGCCCGGTCCTCGTCGTCGCCGTAGACCGTGTAGAAGACCGTGGCCTCCCGCAGGTCGCCGGTGACCCTGGTGTCCGTGATGGTCACGTGCGTACCGAGGCGGGGGTCCTTGACGCCGCGCTGCAGCTTCTCGGCCACCACCTCCCGGATGAGGTCCGCCAGCTTCTTCGCCCGCGCATTGTCGGCCACTGGTCCGTCTCCTTCTTATGTCTTGCTATCAGTCTTCATCACCGTGGAGGCGCCGTCGTACGGACAGCAGCTCCACTTCCGGACGTGCCGCGACCAGCCGCTCGCAGCGGTCCAGTACGTCCGAGAGGAACCCCGCGTCCCCACTCACCAGGGCGACCCCTATACGGGCCCTGCGGTGCAGGTCCTGGTCGCCCACTTCAGCCGCGCTCACGGAGAACTTGCGTTGGAGCTCGGCCACGATGGGCCGGACCACGGAGCGCTTCTCCTTCAGCGAGTGGACGTCGCCGAGGAGCAGATCGAAGGACAGAGTCCCCACGTACATGCAGTTCCGGATGTCCCGCCGGTTCGGGTTCGGTGGCCTGCCGGCCGTCGCTCGGCAGGGTCACCAGAACCGTACACGCAACGGCCGGAGCCGATCGACGGATATTCCGTCGACCGGCCCCGGTGTTACGACACGGTGCGAACCGCCTTGCGCTTACGCGCGGGGCTTCTCGCGCATCTCGTACGTCGCGATGACGTCGTCGATCTTGATGTCGTTGTAGCTGCCGAGGTTGATACCGCCCTCGAAGCCTTCGCGAATCTCGGTGACGTCGTCCTTGAAGCGGCGCAGACCGGAGATGTTGAGGTTCTCCGCGATGACCTTGCCATCGCGCAGGAGCCGCGCCTTGGTGTTGCGCTTGACCTCGCCGGACCGGATGAGGACACCGGCGATGTTGCCCAGCTTGGACGAGCGGAAGATCTCGCGGACCTCCGCCGTACCGAGCTCGACCTCTTCGTACTCCGGCTTGAGGAGACCCTTCAGGGCCGCCTCGATCTCCTCGATGGCCTGGTAGATCACCGAGTAGTAGCGAACGTCGACGCCCTCGCGGTCCGCCATCTGCGCGGCACGGCCGGCCGCACGGACGTTGTAACCGATGACGATGGCGTCGGAGCCCATCGCCAGCGAGATGTCGGACTCGGTGACCGCACCCACACCGCGGTGCAGGACGCGGATGTCGACCTCTTCGCCGACGTCGAGCTGGAGCAGCGAGGACTCGAGAGCCTCGACCGCACCGGACGCGTCGCCCTTGATGATGAGGTTGAGTTCCTGGACCAGACCGGCCTTGAGGACCGAGTCGAGGTCTTCCAGGGACACCCGGCGGACGCGCTTGGCGAAGTTGGCGTTGCGCTCGCGCGCAGCACGCTTCTCGGCGATCTGACGGGCGGTGCGGTCCTCGTCGACGACGAGGAAGTTGTCGCCGGCGCCGGGGACGTTGGTGAGACCCAGGACCAGGACGGGGGTCGACGGACCCGCTTCCTCGACGTTGTTGCCCTTGTCGTCGAGCATGGCGCGCACTCGGCCGTAGGCGTCGCCCACGACCATCGTGTCGCCGACGCGGAGGGTACCGCGCTGGACGAGGACGGTGGCGACGGCACCGCGGCCGCGGTCGAGGTGGGACTCGATCGCAATACCCTGAGCGTCCTGCTCGGGGTTGGCGCGGAGGTCGAGCGAGGCGTCGGCGGTGAGGACGACGGCCTCGAGCAGGGAGTCGATGTGCAGACCCTGCTTGGCGGAGATGTCGACGAACATCGTGTCGCCGCCGTACTCCTCGGCGACCAGACCGAACTCGGTGAGCTGACCGCGCACCTTGACCGGGTCGGCACCCTCGACGTCGATCTTGTTGACCGCGACGACGATCGGGACGCCGGCGGCCTT
Source organism: Streptomyces sp. NPDC091371 (assembly GCF_040684275.1). Lineage (NCBI taxonomy): Bacteria > Bacillati > Actinomycetota > Actinomycetes > Kitasatosporales > Streptomycetaceae > Streptomyces > Streptomyces sp. NPDC091371. The sequence goes on along the minus strand of NZ_JBFBFP010000028.1, from coordinate 72,910 downwards.
GGCGTGGTTGAGCGCCTCGATCGTCTGCGGCATGACGCCGTCGTTGGCCGCGACCACGAGGATCGCGATGTCGGTCGACTTGGCACCACGGGCACGCATGGCGGTGAACGCCTCGTGACCCGGGGTGTCGATGAAGGTGATCTTGCGGTCTTCTTCGTTGACCTGGGCGCTGACCTGGTACGCACCGATGTGCTGCGTGATGCCGCCGGCCTCGCCCGCAACGACGTTCGTCTTGCGGATGGCGTCGAGCAGTCGGGTCTTACCGTGGTCGACGTGACCCATGACGGTCACGACCGGCGGACGCGGCAGCAGGTACTCCTCGCCGCCCTCGTCCTCGCCGAACTCGATGTCGAAGCCCTCGAGGAGCTCGCGGTCCTCTTCCTCCGGGCTGACGATCTGGACGACGTAGTTCATCTCGCCGGCCAGCATCTCGAGCGTCTCGTCGGAGACGGACTGCGTGGCAGTGACCATCTCGCCGAGGTTCATCATCACGGCGACGAGCGACGCCGGGTTGGCGTTGATCTTCTCCGCGAAGTCGGTGAGGGAGGCACCGCGCGACAGGCGAACGGTCTCGCCCTGGCCGCGGGGCAGCATCACGCCGCCGACGGACGGGGCCTGCATGGCCTCGTACTCCTGGCGACGCTGGCGCTTGGACTTGCGACCACGACGGGCCGGACCACCGGGACGGCCGAAGGCGCCCTGCGTGCCACCACGGGCACCGGGACCACCGGGACGACCACCGAAGCCGGGACGACCGCCGCCGCCGGCACCGGCCGGACCGCCGCCGAAGCCGCCGCCACCCGGACGCGGGCCGCCGAAGCCGCCGCCGCCCGCGGGACGGGAGCCCGGACCGGCCGGACGGCCGGCGAAGCCGCCGCCGCCGGGACGACCGGCGCCACCGGGACGCGGGCCACCGGCACCGGGACCACGGCCGCCGGGGCCGCCACCGGGACGGGGACCGGGACCGCCGGCAGCGGGACGCTGCGGCATCATGCCCGGGTTCGGACGGTTACCACCGGGAGCACCACCCGGACGCGGGGCGCCGCCCTGCGGACGGGGCATGCCGCCCGGGGTCGGACGGGCGCCGCCGGGACCCTGAGGCCGCCCAGAGGCACCGGGGTGTGCGCCACCGGGACCGGCCTGCGGACGGGGAGCACCCTGGCCGCCGCCGGCGCCGGGGGCACCGGGACGGGGAGCGCCGGCCGGACGGGGCGCCTGCGGGCGCGCCATGCCGGTGGAGCCACCAGAGGTGAACGGGTTGTTGCCCGGACGGGGACCGGCCGGACGGGCGCCCTGCGGACGCGGGGCCTGGGCGCCGCCCGCGGGGCGGGGGGCCTGGGCACCGGGGGTGGCACCGGCCGGGCGCGGGGCGCCGGGACGGGCGCCGGCCTGGCCCGGGGCCGCCGGACGCTGCTGCGTCGGACGGGGACCGGGAGCCGCGGCGGGACGCTCGGTGCGCGCCGGGGCGGCAGGGGCCGCCGGAGGCGCGGAGAACTCGGTCGCCACGGGAGCCGCCGGAGCGGGCTTCGGGGCGGCCGGGGCCTTCGGGCCGGGACGCGGGCCGGGGGCGGCCGGGGTCACCGGGGCGCCGGCGGCCGGAACCTCGGCGGCGGCGGGCTTGGGAGCCACCGGTGCGCCGGGCTTCGGGGCAGCGGGACGTGCCGCGGCGGCCGGGGACGGCGCAGCGGGCTTGGCAGGCGCGGCCTTGCGGGGCGCGCCGGGCTTTGCAGCGGTCTTGCCGGCGTTGCCGCCGGGCCCCTGCAGTGCGTCAGTCAACTTGCGTACAACCGGCGCCTCGATCGTCGAGGACGCCGAACGGACGAACTCACCGAGTTCCTGGAGCTTGGCCATGACGACCTTGCTCTCAACTCCGAACTCCTTTGCGAGTTCGTATACCCGGACCTTAGCCACTTCGCTCCTTTTAGGTCCGGGTTACGCCGGACCGTTGCTACTTCATGGGCGTACTCATCGCGTACTCATCGAGTGCTCATCGCAATCTCGACCTACTTCCAACTCGCGAGGTACCTGACCGCACGGGGTATCCGTGCCGTTCTACGTCTTACGGTGTCGCCTCGGCCGGGACGGCCAGGGCTTTGCGCAGTTCCGCCGTGTCGAGCGCCCCTGCGGACCTGAGGGCCCGGGGGAACGCGCGGCGGCGGACCGCCTGGTCGAGGCAGACCACGGCAGGGTGCACGTAGGCACCCCGGCCGGGCAGCGTACCGCGAGGATCGGGGACGCATTCGTCCTCGATCGCCACGATGCGCAGCAGATCGCTCTTGGCCGCTCGCTCCCGACACCCCACACAGGTGCGTTCGGGGCATGCGCGGGCTTGCGTCCGGCCAGACACGCCTAAGTCTACCTCCCCGTACCGACCTCACCCCTTCAGGCGAAAAATCGAACGGACGTTGTCGTGTTATTCCCTGTCTACCGTCCGGGAAGCCCCGGCCGGTACCGGTTTATTCCCCGCCCCGGTCCCGGTCGTCCCGGTCGCGGTCCGCGTCCGGGGCCGGCTCGGTGTCCGGGCGGATGTCGATGCGCCAGCCCGTGAGCCGCGCGGCGAGGCGGGCGTTCTGGCCCTCCTTGCCGATGGCCAGCGACAGCTGGTAGTCGGGCACGGTCACCCGGGCGGAACGGGAGTCCCAGTCGACGACCTCGACCTTGCTCACCCGGGCGGGTGACAGCGCGTTCGCGACCATCTCCGCCGGGTCGTCCGACCAGTCGACGATGTCGATCTTCTCGCCGTGCAGCTCGGCCATCACGTTGCGCACGCGGCTGCCCATCGGGCCGATGCAGGCGCCCTTCGGGTTCAGGCCCGAGCGGGTGGACCGGACGGCGATCTTGGTACGGTGGCCGGCCTCGCGGGCGATCGCCGAGATCTCGACGCTGCCGTCGGCGATCTCCGGGACCTCCAGCGAGAAGAGCTTCTTCACCAGGTTGGGGTGGGTGCGCGAGAGGGTCACGGACGGACCGCGGACACCCTTCGCCACGCGCACGACGTACGCCTTCAGGCGCAGACCGTGCGTGTACTCCTCGCCGGGGACCTGCTCCTGCACCGGCAGGATGGCCTCCAGCTTGCCGATGTCGACGAGGACGTTCTTCGGGTCCTTGCCCTGCTGCACGACGCCGGTGATGACGTCGCCCTCCCGGCCGGCGAACTCGCCGAAGGTCAGGTCGTCCTCGGCGTCGCGCAGACGCTGCAGGATCACCTGCTTGGCGGTCGTCGCGGCGATCCGGCCGAAGTCCGACGGGGTGTCGTCGAACTCCTTCGGCTCCTGGCCCTCTTCGAGGTCCCTCGGGTCCTCGGTCGCCCACACGACCACGTGGCCGTTGGTGCGGTCCAGCACGACGCGGGCGCGGCGGAAGCTCCCCTCGGTCCGGTGGTACGCGATGAGGAGGGCCGACTCGATCGCCTCGACGAGCAGGTCGAAGGAGATCTCCTTCTCCCGGACCAGACCCCGCAGGGCACTCATGTCGATGTCCACGGCTACGCCTCCTCTTCCTTCTTGTCCTTGCGGTTGAACTCGATCTCGACACGCGCCTTGGCGATGTCGGTGAAAGCAATGCGGCGGGCGGTCGCCTTGCGGCCCTTCACACCCGGAACTTCGAGGTCCATGCCCTCGTCGTCGACGTCGAGGATGCGGGCGATCAGTTCCCCGCTCTCGACCAGCTGGAACTTCACGAGACGGCCGACGGCCCGCACGTAGTGGCGGTGCTCGGTCAGCGGGCGGTCCGCGCCCGGGGAGCTCACTTCGAGGACGTACTCGTCCTCGCCCATCACGTCGGTCTCATCGAGCTTGTCGGAGACCTCGCGGCTCAGCTCCGCACACGCGTCCAGCTCCACGCCCTCGTCGGAATCCACGATGATCCGCAGCATCCGGCGCTTGCCCGCCCGGGACATCTCGATCTCTTCGAGGTCCAGGCCCTTGGCGGCGACGAGCGGCTCCAGCAGTCCGCGCAGCCTGTCGCTCTGGGTGGTGCTCATCCGGGTGACTCCTCGGCCGCGTGTGCTGTTGTGGTTTCCGTCGTGTGTCAGGTCAAAGGGTATCCGGTCGCGGAGGGTGTTGCCGTCCGCCCTGTGGACGGGGCCCCGGGTACCGTGATCACACCCTGCCCCGCCATCACCCCCGAGGACGACGCCGTGCCCTGGACCCCGCCTCTCAGGCCCTCCCGAAGGAGCCTGCTCGCCGGTGCCGCCGGCGCGGCGGGCGCCGCGCTGCTCACCGGGTGCTCCGGCGGCACCTCCGCCGAGGAAGACCCCGCGATTCCGCTCGAACGGCGGATGCGGGAATCGGCCGTCCGTGACAGCGAGCGACTGCTGGAACGTTACGACGCCACGCGCGCGGCCCATCAGGCCCTGGCCGAGCGGCTCGCTCCGCTGCGCGCGGCCGTCGCCGCGCACGCGGCGGCCCTGGCCCCCGCCGCCGCGGGCTCCCCCGCACCGTCCCCCGCCGCCCCGTCCGGCGCCGTGGGGGCCGCCGCGCCGACGGCGAGCGCCGAGCCGGTGCCGCCGAAGCCCGCCGACGCGCTGACCGCCCTCGCGGACGCGGAGCGCAAGCTGTCCGAGGCCCGCACCATCGACCTGGCCGGAGCCCCGGGGGAGCTGGCCCGGCTGCTCGCCTCGGTGGCCGCCTGCGGCGCCGTCCACGCCCACCTGCTGACCTCGAACCCCGGAGCCGCGTCGTGAGCCCCGAACCCTCCCCCGCCGGGAACGCCCTGCTCGCCGCCCAGGCCGCGCTCGCCGCCGAGCACGCGGCGGCGTACGGCTACGGGGTGATCGGCGCGCGGACCTCCGGCGCCCGCGCGACCCAGGCCCGGGAGTCCTACGGCACCCACCTCGCGCGCCGCGACGCGCTCACCCGGACCGTGCGGGAGCTGGGCGGCGCGCCCCGGGCCGCGGAGGCCGCGTACGCCCTGCCGTTCGAGGTGCGCACCGCCGCCGACGCGGAGCGGCTGGCCGCCGAGATCGAGGACCGGGTGGCCGGCGCGTACTCCGACCTGGTGCGCGCCGCCCAGGGGCCGCTGCGCCGCGAGGCGGCCGACGCGCTGAGCGCGGCGGCCGTGCGCGCGGCACGCTGGCGCGGTGTCGGCGTAGCCTTCCCTGGGCTCCCGGAACGATCGGATCGAGCCAAGCAAAGCTGAAAGGGACCACGCACGCATGGCTTTCGAACCGCCGCAGCGGCTTGTGAGGGCGCTCGGCGAGATGCCGCAGACGGAGCCGGACGCGGCCTGGCTGGAGCGGCTGCCCGAGCTCACCGCGGCCGCGCTGTCCCGGCGCGGGGTACAGGCCCAGCGGGTGCAGGCCCCGGGCGGCCGGAGCAGTCTGGTCGTCCTCGTCCGGTACGCCGACGGCACTCCGGCCGCGCTGAAACTGGCGCCCCCGCACGCCCGGCCCGACCTGGAGCTGGCCGCGCTGGCGCACTGGGGCGGTTTCGGGGCCGTACGGGTGCTGGACACGCGGTACCACGGGGAGGACGGGGCGCTGCTGCTGGAGCGGCTGCACGCGGAGGTGTCGCTGAGGTCGCTGCCGGAGGCGAAGGCGCTGCTGGAGGCCTGCGGCACGCTGCGCAGGCTGTGGGTGGCCCCGCCGGCCGGGCACGGCTGGGAGACGGTGGCCGCGCGCACCGGGCGGCAGTCCGAGGCGCTGCGGGCGGCCCCGGCGGAGGTCAAGGAGCTGGCCGGGACGGCGCTGGCGATGCGGGAGGAGCTCGTCGCGGTCCCGCCGGAGGAGTTGCTGCTGCACGGGAACTTCCGGCAGGGCAAGGTCCTCGCGGGCGACCGGGCGCCGTGGCTGACGGTGGGTCCCGAGCCGCTGGTCGGCGAGCGGGCGTACGACCTGGCGCGGCTGGTCCGGGACCGGCTGGAGGACCAGGTGGCCTCCTCGACGGGTGCGGCGGGCGCCCGGCGGCGGGTGCAGCGGCTGGCGGACGCCCTGGAGGTGGACCGGGAGCGGTTGCGGGGCTGGACGCTGTTCCGGGCGGTGGAGTCGGGCAACCGGGCGCTGGCGGCGGGGCGGCACCGGGACGCTGAGCAGTTGCTGGAGTTCGCGGCCTGGCTGTAGGGCATACCGTAAGTACGTAGGTGTGCAGGTATGTCCGGCGTGTGCGGCAGGGGGCCGTCATGGTCGAAGAACTGCTGACAGCGGCGATCGCCGCGGGTGTGGGCGTCGCGGTCTACATGGGCGCGGCGGCCCGGGTGGTGAAGCAGTACGAGCGGGGCCTGGTCTTCCGCTTCGGCAGGCTTCGCCAGGAGATACGGCCGCCCGGCTTCGCGATGATCGTTCCCGTGATCGACCGGATCCACAAGGTGAACATGCAGATCGTGACGCTGCCGGTGCCGGCCCAGGAGGGCATCACCCGGGACAACGTCACGGTGCGGGTGGACGCGGTCGTGTACTTCAAGGTCGTCGACCCGGCGAGCGCGATCATAGCGGTGGAGGACTACCGCTTCGCCGTCTCGCAGATGGCGCAGACCTCGCTGAGGTCGATCATCGGCAAGTCCGACCTGGACGACCTGCTGTCCAACCGGGAGATGCTCAACCAGGGCCTGGAGCTGATGATCGACAGCCCGGCGGTGGGCTGGGGCGTGCAGATCGACCGGGTCGAGATCAAGGACGTCTCCCTGCCGGAGACGATGAAGCGGTCGATGGCACGGCAGGCGGAGGCGGACCGGGAGCGGCGGGCGCGCGTGATCAACGCGGACGCGGAGCTCCAGGCCTCGCACAAGCTCGCCGAGGCGGCGGCGGTGATGTCGGACCAGCCGGCCGCGCTGCAGCTGCGATTGCTGCAGACGGTGGTGGCGGTGGCTGCCGAGAAGAACTCCACCCTGGTCCTCCCCTTCCCGGTGGAACTCCTCCGCTTCCTCGAACGCGCGGCCCCGACTCCGGCGACGGGCCCGGACGCGGAGGCCGCGGGGCCGCCTACGGCGACGCTCCCCGGCGTGGAGGATGCCGGCCCGTCTGCGGCGGCGGTCCCCGGCGTGGAGGATGCCGCTTCGCCTCCGGCCGTGGAGGGATCCGATGCGGCCCCGTCGGCGCTCGGCGGGGCGGCGGCCGAGGAGGCCGGGCTCGGCCTCGAGGTCGTGGACGGTTCTGCGCCGCCGGACGACGGGGCGGACGCTCGGCCGTCGGACGGGGGCTCTGGGTAGCCGCTGCGCGGAGCGGTCCCCTACCCGCCCTTCCACCGTTCCCTGGGCTCCGCCCAGACCCTCCCCCAGCTACCGCTGGGGGGACCCCCTGCCTCAAACGCCGGCGGGGCTGAATCTCCCAGCCCCGCCGGCGTTTGAGGAGCGGGGTCCGGGGCGGGGCCCCCGGCAACGGTGCGGCACACGACGACGACGGCGGCTACGTCAGGCGGGACAGGGCCTCCTCCAAGGGGAGTTCCTCGCGGTGGCCCGTGCGGCGGTCTTGGAGTTCGACCACCGACTCCGCGGACCGGCGGCCCGCCACCAGGATCCACGGGACGCCGATCAGCTCCGCGTCGGTGAGCTTCACCCCCGGGGACAGGCCCGCGCGGTCGTCCAGGAGGACGCGCAACCCGGCCCCCGCCAGGGCGTCGGCCGCCGAAGAGGCCAGCTCCTGCTGGGCCGACTTGCCCGCGGCCACCACGTGAACGTCGGCAGGGGCCACCGCCGCCGGCCAGCACAGCCCGCGCTCGTCCGCCGACTGCTCGGCCAGCGCGGCCACCGCCCGGGAGACGCCGATGCCGTACGAGCCCATGGTGACCCGCACCGGCTTGCCCTCCCTGCCCAGCACGTCGAGGCCGAACGCGTCCGCGTACTTGCGGCCGAGCTGGAAGATGTGGCCGATCTCGATGGCCCGGTCGAGGCGCAGCCCGGAGCCGCAGCGCGGGCACGGGTCGCCCGGTTCCACGACCACCACGTCCAGGTACCGGTCGACCTCGAAGTCGCGCCCGCAGACCACGTTCCGGGCGTGCGTGTCGGCCTTGTTGGCCCCCGTCACCCAGGACGTGCCCGGCGCCACCCGGGGGTCCGCCAGGTAGCGGACCTTCTCCAGGCCCTGCGGGCCCACGTAGCCGCGTACGAGATCGGGGCGGTCGACGAAGTCCTCGGCCGTCACGAGCTCCACGACCGCCGGGGCCAGGTGTTCGCCCAGCTTGCCGAGGTCCACCTCGCGGTCCCCCGGCACGCCCACGGCCGTGATCTCGCCGTCCACCTTCACCAGGAGGTTCTTCAGCGTCGCCGAGGCGGGTACGCCGAGGTGCGCCGCCAGGGTCTCGATCGTCGGGGTGTCGGGGGTGTCGACCTCCTCCAGCGGCGGGTGTTCGCCGGCGGCGGGCGTGAGCGCGAAGGTGACCGCCTCCGTGTTCGCCGCGTAGTCGCAGGCGGGGCAGTCCACGAAGGTGTCCTCGCCCGCCGCCGCCGGGGCCAGGAACTCCTCGGACGCCGAGCCGCCCATCGCCCCGGACACCGCCGACACGATCCGGTGGTCCAGGCCGAGGCGGGTGAAGATGCGGACGTACGCCTCGCGGTGCAGCCGGTAGGACTCCGCCAGGCCCTCGTCGGAGACGTCGAAGGAGTACGAGTCCTTCATCTGGAACTCGCGCCCGCGCAGCACCCCGGAGCGGGGCCGTGCCTCGTCCCGGTACTTGGTCTGGATCTGGTAGAGCATGACCGGCAGGTCCTTGTACGAGGTGCACTGGTCCTTCACGACCAGGGTGAAGATCTCCTCGTGGGTGGGGCCGAGCAGGTAGTCGGCGCCCTTGCGGTCCCTGAGGCGGAACAGCAGGTCGCCGTACTCCGACCAGCGGCCGCTGACCTCGTACGGCTCCTTGGGCAGCAGCGCGGGGAGCAGCACCTCCTGGGCGCCGATCGCGTCCATCTCCTCGCGGACGACCCGCGAGACGTTGTCGAGGACCTTCTTGCCGAGCGGCAGCCAGGTCCACACACCGGCCGAGCTGCGCCGGACGTAGCCGGCGCGGACCAGCATCCGGTGGCTGAGGGTCTCGGCGTCCGCCGGGTCCTCGCGGAGGGTCTTGGCCATGAGGCGGGACATGCGCTGCACGTTGCGGTGTGTGGACATGACGGGAGGCTACCGGGGGCCCCGCGGGCCGGGGAAACTGCTTTACGGGCGCAGCAGGGGCAGTTCGGCGCCCATCACGGCGTACGGGAGGCTCGCGCTCGGGAAATGGACCTGGCGGGCGAGGTCCTGGTAGCCGAGGGCCCGGTAGAGGCCCCGGGCGGGGCTCTCGGTGTCGATGGCGGAGAGGATCGAGCGCGGTTCGGCGGCGCTGTCGGTGATGCGGGTGATCAGTTCGCGGCCGACGCCGTGGCCCTGGAAGCCGGGGTGGACGTGCAGTTCGGTGATCACGAAGGAGCCGTCGAGCCAGGCTTCGTGGCCGCCGGCCCGGAGGTAGGGCTCGACGATGCCGGACCACCAGTGGGCGCGGTCGTTGGGCATCCCGTAGACGAATCCGGTGAGCGCGCCGTCCTCGGTGAACGCGCCGAGGGCGCGGGCTCCGGGGCAGGTCATGTGGCGCTGGACGATGTAGCGCCGGATGCCGACCTCCTCCTCGCTGAGGCCGAAGGCGACGGCCTGCACGCGCAGGGCCTCGTCCACGCGGGCGGCGAGGTCGAGGGGGCCGATGCGGAGTCCGGAAGGCAGCATGCGGCGACCTTACTGCGCGGTACTGGCGGGCCGGAATGCGGGCCCCTGGGCCGCGGGGCGATTCAGGGCCGATTCGGGACGTTCAGAACAGGACGCTCATGAACGCGCCGACCTCGCTGAACCCGACGCGCCGGTAGGCGGCCCGCGCCGCGGTGTTGAAGTCGTTCACGTACAGGCTGACCACGGGTGCGACGTCGCGCAGGGCGTAGTCGACGACGGCGGCCATGCCGGTCTCGGAGTGTCCGCGGCCGCGGAATTCGGGGGCCACCCACACGCCTTGGATCTGGCAGGCCTTGGCGGTGGCGGCGCCGATCTCCGCCTTGAAGACGACCTTGCCGTCCTCGACGCGGGCGAAGGAGCGGCCGCCGGCGACGAGCTCGGCGACGCGGGCCTGGTAGAGCAGTCCGCCGTCGCCGGCCATCGGGGAGATGCCGACCTCCTCGGTGAACATGGCCACGCAGGCGGGCATGATCAGGTCCATCTCGTCCTTGCGGATCCGGCGGACCCGGGGGTCGGGGGCGACCGTGGTGGAGGAGTGCTCGATGACCATGAGCGGCTGGTGGGAGCGGACGTCGCGGGCCGGTCCCCAGCTGGGTTCCAGGAGCCGCCACAGCAGCCGGGTGGGCTCGGCGGGGCCGACGATGGAGGAGCAGCGGCGGCCGGTACGGCGGGCCCGGTCGGCGAAGGCGCGCACGGCGTCGGGTTCGGCGCAGACGGGGACCAGGTTGGCTCCGGCGTAGCAGAGGGAGCGGAGCTCTCCGTCGGCGTACCAGCCCCACATCTCGCCGCCCAGGCGCCAGGGGTCGAGCCCCGCGACCTGGACCCGCGAGGTGACGAAGGCGTTCTCGACCGGCTCGCGTTCGAGGACTTCGAGCGCGGCGTCGAGATCACTGGGCTCAAGGACCCGGGTGGTGGTCTGCGTCAACACTGGGGCCTCACCGTACAAGTCTGCTGGTCTCCGCACTGTACCCGCCGCGACCGGAGGATGCCTGGTCCCACGGGTCACGAAAAGGCCCCGGCCCCGCCCGCGAGCTGCGGGAACGGGGCCGGGGCGGGGAACAGCCGGGACGGTTCAGACGCCGATCGCGACGGTGGGCTCGCCGCTCATCACGCCGTCCTTCTCCATCTGCTCGGCGATCTTCAGCGCCTCTTCGATGAGGGTCTCGACGATCTTCGACTCGGGGACGGTCTTGATGACCTCGCCCTTCACGAAGATCTGGCCCTTGCCGTTGCCGGAGGCGACGCCGAGGTCGGCCTCGCGGGCCTCGCCGGGGCCGTTGACGACGCAGCCCATGACCGCGACGCGCAGCGGGACCTCCATGCCCTCCAGGCCCGCCGTGACCTCCTCGGCCAGCTTGTAGACGTCCACCTGGGCGCGGCCGCAGGACGGGCAGGAGACGATCTCCAGGCGGCGCGGCTTGAGGTTCAGCGACTCCAGGATCTGGATGCCGACCTTGACCTCCTCGGCCGGGGGGGCCGAGAGGGAGACGCGGATGGTGTCGCCGATGCCCTCGGAGAGCAGGGCGCCGAAGGCGACGGCGGACTTGATGGTGCCCTGGAAGGCGGGGCCGGCCTCGGTGACGCCGAGGTGCAGCGGGTAGTCGCAGGCGGCGGCCAGCTGGCGGTAGGCGTTGACCATGACGACCGGGTCGTTGTGCTTGACCGAGATCTTGATGTCGCTGAAGCCGTGCTCCTCGAAGAGGGAGGCCTCCCACAGCGCGGACTCGACCAGCGCCTCGGGGGTGGCCTTGCCGTACTTCTTCAGCAGGCGGGCGTCGAGGGAGCCCGCGTTGACGCCGATCCGGATCGGGGTGCCCGCGTCGTTCGCGGCCTTCGCGATCTCCTTGACCTTGTCGTCGAACTGCTTGATGTTGCCCGGGTTGACGCGGACGGCGGCGCAGCCGGCGTCGATCGCGGCGAACACGTACTTGGGCTGGAAGTGGATGTCGGCGATGACCGGGATGTTCGACTTCTTGGCGATCACCGCGAGCGCGTCGGCGTCGTCCTGCGTCGGGCAGGCCACGCGGACGATGTCGCAGCCGGAGGCGGTCAGCTCGGCGATCTGCTGGAGCGTCGCCCCGATGTCGGAGGTCCGGGTGGTGGTCATCGACTGCACCGAGATCTGTGCGTCGCCGCCGACGGCCACGGAGCCGACCTGGATCTTGCGGCTGACCCTGCGGTCGGCAAGCTTCGTCGGCACGGCCGGCATTCCGAGAGAGATGGCAGTCATCTGCTGTGCAACCCCAAGGTGTGGATCAAGGTCCCGAATTCGGCGGGCTCCAGCCTCCGAGATTACGGCAATCCCCGCACGCCCCTCGCACCAGAGGGGGGTGTGCCACCCGAACGTAGGGAGCCGGGCACGATGCGTGCCCGGCTCCCCCCGTGGTCATGTACAGGCCGACCAGTTAGGTGATCTTGATGGGGTTCACCACGTCCGCGACCATCACCAGCAGGGTGAAGCAGATGAACACCCCGGCCACCACGTAGGCGACGGGCATCAGCTTCGCCACGTCGAACGGGCCCGGGTCGGGGCGCCGGAAGACCCGCGCCACGTTGCGCCGGACCGACTCCCACAGGGCGCCGGCGATGTGCCCGCCGTCGAGCGGGAGCAGCGGCAGCATGTTGAACAGGAACAGCGAGAGGTTGAAGCCGGCCAGCAGGTTCAGGAAGACCACCAGGATGTGGCTGGCCGGGATGTCGAGGGTGAAGATCTCCCCGCTGACCCGCGCCGCGCCGACGACGCCCATCGGGCTGTCCTGCTTGCGCTCGGCGCCGTTGAATGCCGCGTTCCACAGGTCCGGGACCTTGGACGGCAGCTGGACCAGCGACTGCACGCCGGCCTGCATCATCTCGCCCATGTGGTCGACGGACTGGCCGAAGGACTGCGGAACGTAGCCGCGGGCGGGGGCGAAGCCCAGGAAGCCCGCGGTGACGTACTGATCCTTGACGTACCTGCCGTTGCCGTCCGTCTTGGCGACCTTGTTCTCGATCAGGTTCGCCGTGAGGTCCACGCGCTCGCCGGCCCGCTCCACGGTGATCTTGGCGGGGCCGATGGTGGCGCGGATGTCCTTCTGCAGGGTGGACCAGTCGTCGACCCGGCGGCCGTTGAAGGCGACGATCTTGTCGCCCGCCTTGAGGCCCGCGGCCTTGGCGGGGGCGGCCGGGTCCGTGGGGCGGCAGTCGTCGCGCTTCTCGCTCTGCTGGATGACGCAGAGCGAGACCGATTCGACCGACGTGGTCTGGGTGTTCAGCCCGAAGGTCATCAGGGTGGTGAGGAAGATCGCCACGGCCAGGACCAGGTTCATGAACGGGCCGGCGAACATCACGATCACGCGCTTCCAGGGCTTGCGCGTGTAGAAGAGCCGGTCCTCGTCGCCGGGCTGGAGCTCCTCGTACGCGGCGGAGCGCGCGTCCTCGATCATCGACCGGAACGGCGAGGTGGAGCGGGCGGTGACCTTGCCGTCCTCGCCGGGCGGGAACATCCCGATCATGCGGATGTAGCCGCCCATCGGGATGGCCTTGATCCCGTACTCGGTCTCGCCCTTCTTCCGCGACCAGAGGGTCGGGCCGAAGCCCACCATGTACTGCGGCACGCGGATGCCGAAGATCTTGGCCGTGGAGAGGTGCCCCAGTTCGTGCCAGGCGATGGAGACCAGGAGCCCGACGAAGAAGACCACGATCCCGAGCACCGTCATCAGTTGTGTCATGCGCGCGCCTCCGCGGCGGCCCGAGCCGCCATCTCCCGCGCCCGGGCCCTGGCCCAGGCCTCCGCTTCAAGGACGTCCTGGACGGTCAGGGAAGTTCCCGACTCCGGCGTCCCGTGCTCATCGACCACGGCAGAGACCGTATCCATGATTGCTGTGAACGGCAGCCGACCGGCGAGGAACGCCTCCACGCACTCCTCGTTGGCCGCGTTGAAGACCGCCGGGGCGGTGCCGCCGAGGGTGCCCACGTGCCGGGCCAGGCCCACCGACGGGAAGGCCTCCGTGTCCAGCGGGAAGAACTCCCAGGTGGAGGCCTTGGTCCAGTCGAAGGCGGGGGCCGCGTCCGGGATTCGCTGGGGCCAGCCGAGGCCGATCGCGATGGGGCCGCGCATGTCCGGCGGGGTGGCCTGGGCGAGGGTGGAGCCGTCCGTGAACTCCACCATCGAGTGCACGTAGGACTGCGGGTGCACGACGACCTCGATGCGGTCGAAGGGGATGTCGTAGAGCAGGTGCGCCTCGATGACCTCCAGCCCCTTGTTGACCAGCGTCGCCGAGTTGATGGTGATGACGGGGCCCATGGCCCAGGTCGGGTGGGCGAGGGCGTCCTTGACGGTGACCCCGGCCAGCTCGGCGCGGGTGCGGCCGCGGAAGGGCCCGCCCGAGGCGGTGACCACGAGCTTCTGCACATCGGCGCGGGTGCCGGCGGCGAGGGCCTGGAAAAGGGCCGCGTGCTCGGAGTCGACCGGGATGATCTGGCCGGGCTTCGCAAGGGCCTTGACCAGCGGGCCGCCGACGATCAGCGACTCCTTGTTGGCAAGGGCCAGGGTGCGGCCCGCGCGCAGCGCGGCGAGGGTGGGCGCGAGGCCGATGGAACCGGTGATGCCGTTGAGGACGGTGTGGCACTCGGAGGCGGCGAGCTCGGTCGCCGCGTCGGGCCCGGCCAGGATCTCCGGAAGCTGCTCGGCAGGACCGTACTGGGCGCCCAGCGCTTCCTTGAGGGCCGGTACGACGTCCTCCCGGGCGACGGCCACCTTCTCGACCCGCAGCTGCCGGGCCTGCTCGGCCAGCAGCCCGACCCGGCCGCCGGCGGCGGACAGCGCGGTCACGCGGAACCGGTCGGGGTGGCGCCGGGCCAGGTCGATGGCCTGGGTGCCGATGGAGCCGGTGGACCCGAGGATGACGATGTCCCGGCGGCCGGCCGCGGGGTCGAAGAGGAGGTGCGGGTCGGCGAGGGGGGCTGGGCTGTCGCTCATGCCCCCATTGTTGCCGCAACTCAGGAGCGGCCGGACACGGAGCCCCCTTCGGTGACGCGCAGGAGGAGATGGGGGAGCGTTCCGGCGAAGTCGGGGAGGGTGAGGGCGACCTGCCACCAGGCGTCCGGATCGGCTCCGATGGCCAGCGCGAACAGCCGGTCGGCCTCGGCCCGCGCGGCAAGCACGGGCTCGGCCCAGTCATGCCGGTCGGGGTGGCTGACGTCGCCCAGCCAGTGGTCCTCGTCCAGGGCCCAGCAGGCGGGCGCCTTGTGCCGGATGACGTCCTCGCCGGTGAGCAGCCCTCGGCGCAGGCAGTCCCGTACCCACCGGATGTCCTCCTCGCCGGACTCCATGGGCACCGCGAGGCTCGCCAGGGCCAGTTCGCGTTCGACTCCCCCGACGGGCTCGGCGGCCTTCGGGGCCAGGGAGCGCACCGCCGCGGCCAGCCCGGGCACGTACGCGTACGCGTCCCCGGCGGGCTCCGGCAGGGTGCCGCGCACGATCCGGGCCACGAGCACCGGCAGGGTGCCGGGGAAGCCGGGGGCGCGGCGGAGCAGCTCCGCCCAGAGCCGGGGGTCGTCCCGCAGGGGGCGCAGCGCGCGGGAAACGGCCGTCCGCATCCCCGTACGTTCGGGCAGGGCCCAGCGCAGGCCCCGGGTCTCGGGGAGCTGCGCGAGCAGCAGGGTGCGGTGCGCGGGGGCGACGTGGGCGACGAGCTCGTCGAAGGTGAGCAGGCCCATCCGGACGGCCCGGACGGCGGGCCGGTACCAGCGGTACCCGGCCGTGTCCTGCGGCCCGGCGTCGAGCAGTGCCTGGCAGACCTGCCTGGGCAGGCCGCCGGCCAGCAGCAGGGCCTCGACCGCGGTCGGCGGCAGCGGGTCCCTGGCGTGCTCGGCGAGCAGCACTTCGGCGTCGATGGGGACGTGCCTCATCCGCAGCATGGCGAGGGGGACCCGGAGCCTGCGGCCGTGCCACTGACGCAGCAGCGCGATCAGCTCGTCGGTGGAGAACGGTCCGGGGCCGATCTGCAGCAGCAGCTCCGGCGAGGGACCGGGGCGGGCCGCGTACCGCGCCGGTCCGGGCAGCCCGGGCAGGGGCCGTCCTACGACGTGGGGGTTGCGGGCGACGTACTGGCGGTCCTCCGGGCTGCCGTGGCGCAGCAGGAGGGTGACGGTGGAGGCCGACAGCCACTCGTCGCGGCACAGGTACTTGCGGGTCGGCGCGTCGAGCCGGCCCGTCAGGTCGGTGACGACGTGGTCCGGTGCGTGGCGCAGCAGGTGTGCCACGCACCAGGCCAGCCGTCGGCTGGTGCGGTCCTCGTCGGCCGTCGGCATCGTTCTTACCGCCTTGCCCGTGCTCGTGCGCGTACGGACATCCGTACCCGCACTCATCCTCGTACGCCTGTCCGACGTCCGGCGATGATCGCAGGTCAGCGGATGGGGCGGTGGACGTTTTTCCGGGTGGAGGGGCCGGGGGTGGCGTCCGCGATCCAGGGGCCGTCGCCGGAGGGGTCGATGATGCCCTCCTCCAGCCAGGTGTAGGTGCCGGTGAGGACGCCCGCGACGACCTTGCGGTCGAGGTCGTCGGTGTTGGACCAGAGCCGTCCGAAGAGCTCCTCGACGCGGAGCCGGGACTGCTCGCAGAAGGCGTCGGCGAGCTGGTAGGCCTCGCGGCCGTGCTCTCCGGTGGCCCGCAGGTGCTCGGCGCGGACGCAGGCCGCGCTCATCGCGAAGAGCTCGGCGCCGATGTCGACGACGCGGCCGAGGAAGCCCTGCTTGGTCTCCATCCGGCCCTGCCAGCGCGACATCGCGTAGAAGGTGGAGCGGGCGAGTTTGCGGGCGCCCCGTTCGACGTAGCGCAGGTGGGTGGCGAGGTCGGGGTGGCCGGCCGGGTGGAAGGCGCGGTAGGTGCCGGGTACCTGGCCCGGTCCGGTGGCGAGCTTGGGCAGCCAGCGGGCGTAGAACCCGGCGGCGCGGGCACCCGCCTTCGCCTTGTCGCCGAGCGCCTTCTCCGGGTCGATGAGGTCGCCCGCCACCGACAGGTGGGCGTCGACGGCCTCGCGGGCGATCAGCAGGTGCATGATCTCCGTCGAGCCCTCGAAGATCCGGTTGATCCGCAGGTCGCGGAGCATCTGTTCGGCGGGGACGGCGCGTTCGCCGCGGGCGGCCAGCGACTCGGCGGTCTCGAAGCCGCGGCCGCCGCGGATCTGGACCAGCTCGTCGGCCATCAGGCAGGCCATCTCGGAGCCGTAGAGCTTGGCGAGGGCGGCTTCGATGCGGATGTCGTTGCGGTCCTCGTCGGCCATCTGGGAGGCGAGGTCGACGACCGCTTCGAGGGCGAAGGTGGTGGCGGCGATGAAGGAGATCTTGGCGCCGACGGCCTCGTGCCGGGCGACCGGGCGGCCCCACTGCTCGCGTTCCCCGGACCACTCCCGGGCGATCTTCAGGCACCACTTGCCGGCGCCGACGCACATCGCGGGCAGGGACAGTCGGCCGGTGTTCAGGGTGGTGAGGGCGATCTTGAGGCCGGCGCCCTCGGCGCCGATGCGTTGGGCGGCGGGCACCCTGACCTGGTGGAAGCGGGTGACGCCGTTCTCCAGGCCGCGCAGCCCCATGAAGGCGTTGCGGTGCTCCACGGTGATGCCCGGCGAGTCGGCCTCGACGACGAAGGCGGTGATCCCGCCGCGGTGGCCCTCCGACTTCGGCACCCTCGCCATGACCACGAGCAGGTCGGCGACCACCCCGTTGGTGGTCCACAGCTTCACGCCGTCGAGGACGTACGCGTCGTCCCCGTCCGGGACCGCCGTGGTGGCCAGGCGGGCCGGGTCCGAGCCCACGTCCGGTTCGGTGAGCAGGAAGGCGCTGATGGCGGTGGTCGCGCAGCGCGGCAGGTAGGCGTCCTTCTGCTCCTGCGTGCCGAACATCTTCAGCGGCTGGGGTACCCCGATGGACTGGTGCGCGGAGAGCAGGGCGCCGATGGCCGGGCTGACGGAGCCGACGAGGGCGAGCGCCTTGTTGTAGTAGACCTGGGTCAGGCCGAGGCCCCCGTACTTGGGGTCGATCTTCATGCCGAGCGCGCCGAGCTCTTTGAGCCCGCGCACGGTCTCGTCGGGGATCCGCGCCTCGCGCTCGATGCGTGCGCCGTCGATCTCGCTCTCGCAGAACGCCCGCAGCCGGGCCAGGAACGCCTCGCCGCGCCGGACGTCCTCGTCGGCGGGGAGCGGGTGGGGGTGGATCAGGTCGAGGCGGAACCGGCCGAGGAAGAGTTCCTTGGCGAAGCTGGGCTTGCGCCAGTCCTGTTCCCTGGCCGCCTCCGCGACCTGCCGTGCCTCGCGCTCGGTCACCTTGGGCGGTACGGGCCGTGCGGGCTGTGTTGCGGACATGAGCGGGCTCACCTCGCCGCCGGAGTCGGTGGGACCGGCCTACCGGCCGGTGCTACCTGTGAGTCGTACCCATTGTGGGCGGGCGGGAAAAGGGGGACGGCCGGAGCCCCCGCGCAGCTGCCCTCATGGAGCGCCGCTGACCTGCGTTTTCTCTCCGCCCAGCGGCTTCCCGTCTGGCGTAGCGAGCTGCGTCGCAGCTCACACGGCATTTACCCGGGCGGACCCTTTACGAGGGCATTACTCTGAGCCTGTTCAAAACGATGTTGATGTGCCCCGGGGGGATGCGCGACCGCGCAGCTGGGGCTGATGAGGGGGATCCCTGACATGAAGTTCAAGCTCCAGCGCATGGCCGTCGTGGCCGCCGCCGCGGTGGTCGGTCCGACCGTGCTCATGGCGACTCCCGCGATGGCCGACGAGGTGCAGAACCCGGCCGTCACCACTCCGGACTCGGAGCCGAAGGACGACACCGCCCCGGAGGCCGGGGAGCCGGCCGCCCAGCCCGGGACCGGACAGCCGGAGGCGGGACAGCCGGCGCCGCAGGCCCCGAAGGCCGAGGAGAAGCCCGGCGCCGCAGGGGACCAGAAGGCGGCGCAGGCTCCGTCGATGACGCTGACCGGGCTTCCCGAGGAGTTCAAGGCGGGCAGCGACTGGCGGGAGTTCTCCCTCCACGTCGACAACTCGGGCCGGGCGAAGGCCGACGACTACTCGCTCGAGCTCGCCCTCTTCGCCCTCGACACGACCGGCTGGGAGGCGGAGGACATCCAGACGGAGGTCTACGCCCCCGACGGCGCCGGCACCTGGGGCTGGCACGCGATCGAGGCGTACGGGTCGGAAGAGGCGTACAGCTTCTCCGTCGCCGACGTCGACATCGAGGCGAACGAGGTCTTCGACCTCAAGCTCCGCATGAAGTTCGCCGAGGACACCCCCGCCAGCCGGTTCTCCCTCAGCACGACCGCCGAGGGCGGGACCGCGGACCGGGTCCGCTACACGTCCAAGGTGACCGCGGCCCCGAAGTCGGACCACCAGGGCCCCAAGGTGGCGCTCAAGGGCCTGTCGGAAGCCGGCCTGAAGGCCGACGGCGTGTGGCAGCCCCTCACGCTGAACGTCGACAACACCGGCAAGGCGGCGTTCGACCGGTACGGCTTCCAGATCTTCTTCTTCAACGACGGCGACACCCTCCGGGCGAAGCACGTGGAGTTCGAGGTCTGGGACGGCGACAAGTGGGTCGGAGGTGAGAAGGACCCGTCCGGCCGGTTCGCCGGAATGGCCTTCGAGCGCGCTGTCGGCAAGGACGCGAAGTTCGACATCCATCTGCGGGTCAAGGTCGCGACGGACGCCCCGCTCGGCAAGGCCGTCCTCGTCATCGACGCGAGCTACGACGACGAGATCATGTCCAACCTGATCTACACCGAGACGTCTGTCCACGCCCCCGGCACCGAGCCGGCACCGACCCCGACCCCGGCCCCGGCTCCGGCTCCGGCTCCGGGCGACGGCGGCGGCACCGGGAACCAGCCCAAGCCCGACGGCGGTTCCGCCCCGATCGCCGGCCAGGGCGCCGGGACCGGCGGCCAGCTCGCCGCCACCGGCTCCGACCCGGCCACCACGTGGGCCCTCGGCGGCGCCGGCGCGGCCCTCGCCATGGGCGCCGCGCTCATCGCGGGCACCGGCAAGCGCCGCCGCCCCACCGCATAAGGTCCCGCCGCACCGGGCCCCGACGCGAAACGGCCATACGACATCTCGTACGGCCGTTTCGGCGTTTCGGAGCCGGTGGAAAAGAAAGACGGCCGGAGCCCCCGCACAGTAGGCTCCGGCCGTCGGCTTTGTGGCCGTACGAGATCAGATGTCGAGGCCGGTCAGGACCAGGACCCGCTCGTACGTGTAGTCGTCCATCGCGTAGCGGACGCCCTCGCGGCCCACGCCGGACTGCTTGACGCCGCCGTACGGCATCTGGTCGGCGCGGTAGGACGGCGCGTCGCCGATGATCACACCGCCGACCTCGAGCTCGCGGTGGGCGCGGAACGCGGTCTGGACGTTGCGGGTGAAGACGCCCGTCTGCAGGCCGAACTTCGAGTCGTTGACGGCGGCGAAGGCCTCGTCGGTGTTCTCGACCTTCAGCAGCGTCAGGACCGGCCCGAAGACCTCCTCGGTGGCGAGCTTCACGCCGTCCGGGACGTGCGCGATCACGGTGGGCTCGTACGAGGCACCCTCGCGCTTGCCGCCGGTGAGGAGCTTTGCTCCCGCGGACACGGCCTCGTCGACCCAGGACTCGACACGCTTGGCGGCGTCCTCGGAGACGAGGGGGCCGACGTCGGTGGCGGAGTCGGACGGGTCGCCGGTGACCTGCGCCTGGACCTTCGCGACGACCTTCTCGACGAGGCGGTCGTAGACGGAGGCGTCGGCGATCACGCGCTGCACGGAGATGCAGGACTGGCCGCCCTGGTAGTTCGAGAAGGTCGCGATACGGGTCGCGGCCCAGTCGAGGTCGGCGTCGGAGGACCAGTCGTCCAGGACGACGGCCGCGGCGTTGCCGCCGAGCTCCAGGGTGCAGTGCTTGTGGGGCACCGACTGCTGGATGGCGTAGCCGACGGTGTCGGAACCGGTGAAGGAGATGACGGGCAGGCGCTCGTCCTTGACCAGGGCCGGCATCTTGTCGTTCGCGACCGGCAGGACCGACCAGGAGCCGGCCGGGAGGTCGGTCTCGGCGAGCAGCTCACCCAGGATCAGGCCGGAGAGCGGCGTGGCCGGGGCGGGCTTGAGGATGATCGGCGCGCCGACGGCGATGGCGGGGGCCACCTTGTGGGCGCACAGGTTCAGGGGGAAGTTGAACGGCGCGATGCCGAGGACCGGACCCTTGACGAAGCGGCGGGTCAGGGCCAGACGGCCGACGCCACCGGCGTCGGTGTCGAGGCGCTGGGCGTCTCCGCCGTTGAAGCGGCGGGCTTCCTCGGCGGCGAAGCGGAACACGGACACCGCACGGCCGACCTCACCGCGGGCCCACTTGATGGGCTTGCCGTTCTCGGCGGAGATCAGCTGGGCGATCTCCTCGGTGCGCTCGACGAGCCGCTTGGACACGTGGTCCAGGGCGGCGGCCCGTACGTGGGCGGGGGTCGCGGAGAACTCCGCCGTCACGGCGTACGCCGCGGCCACGGCCTCTTCGACCTGCGCGTCGGTCGGCACGCTGACGGTGCCGACGAGGCGTCCGTCCCACGGGGAGTGGACGTCGAAGCTGTCCTCGCCGGTGGCCTGGCGGCCGGCGAGCCAGAAGGCGTGGGTGGAAGTCATGCGAATCCCGGCCCTTCGGAGTGTGCGGTGGGTCCTTGTCTCCTCCAAGGTAGGACTCCGTCGGCGATTCGGCGTTTATCCGGGGTGTAGTACCTGTCGGCGTGGCCGCGCCGGTTTGTCACTGTCGTCCCGGCGGGTCGCCTGCTGGGGACTGCGGACCGGCCGAAATCAGCCCCTCCGGCGTTTGAGGAGCGGGGTCCGGGGCGGAGACCCGGGTCTTTGAGCCGCGCCGGCGATCGAGGCGGGGGGCCGGGCGGCGCCCGGGGAACGGTGGCAGGGCGGGGCGGGGAGAAGGCCCCGCGCAGCGGCACGCCCCGGGGCTACGAGGGGGTCGGGGAGGCCTTGAGGGCGAGCCAGAGCTCCATGCGGACGTCCGGGTCCTCCAGGGAGCGGCCGAGGATCTCCTCGACGCGCTTCATCCGGTAGCGCAGCGTGTGCCGGTGGACGCCGAGGTCCGCGGCGGCCGCGTCCCACTGGCCGTGCCGGGAGAGCCACGCCTGGAGGGAGGCCACCAGGTCCCCGCGGCCCGTCGCGTCGTGCTCCCGCAGGGCCCGCAGCGTGCCGTCGGCGAAGGCCCGTACCGCGTCGTCGGCGAGCAGCGGCAGGACCGAGCCCGCCGCCATGTCCTCGTGCTCCACCAGGGGCCGGCCGCGCCGGCGGGCCACCGCGAGGGCCTGGTCGGCCTGTTTCAGGGCGGCCGCGACGGTGCCCGGTCCGGCCGCCGCGGACAGGCCGACCACCAGTTCGTCGGGTTCCGGCCCGGTCGTGTCCCGCCCGCGCCGGGCCTCCAGGGCCTCCGCGTGGTCCACGCACGCCTGTACGGCCGAGCCCGCGTCGGAGGCCAGCACCACGAGCCGGCCCGGCTCGGGCACCACCAGCAGCGTCTCTCCCGTACGGGCGGCCGCCGACTCCACCGCGTCGGCCAGCAGCGCGAGGCCCTCCGGCTGGGCGGTGCCGGGGAGGGCCGGTTCGGCCACGATCAGCCGGAAGGGGGCTTCCAGCAGCGCCCCGTACAGGTCCCCGGCCACGGACCGCGCGTGCTCCGCCTCCCCCGCCAGCAGCATCCGCAGCACCGCCGCCCCCAGCCGGGACTCGGCGTCGTGCAGGGAGCGGGAGCGCTCGGTGGTGAGGGTGAGGAGGGCGACGGCGGAGTGCACGGCGTACCGCTCGGCCGTGCCCAGCGGGGCGGCGGTCCCGACGGCCAGCGCGCCGCGCGCGCGCCGCCCGGTGCCCAGCGACTGGAGCTCGACCCGGTCCTCCGCGCCGCCGACCACCGCGCTGGCGGGCGCGGGCCGGTCCCGCAGCCGCTCCACGTCGGGGGTGAGGCGGGCGGCGCGGCGGGCGGCCCAGTCGGGGGCGGCCGCGACGACCGCGCCCGAGGTGTCGTAGAGCGCGGCCCAGCCCTGGACGTGCGCCGCCAGCTTCGCGAGCAGCTCGGTCGGCCCGTCGGCGGACAGCGCGGCGCGCGTCAGCTCCCGCTGCGCCTCGAAGCCGGCGGTCACGGCCCGGTACTGGTCGGCCGCGAGGGCCGCGGAGACGGCCTTGCTGATCGCGAGGAAGGGGGTCCGGCGGGGTACCTCCAGCAGCGGCATGTCCTCGGTCCGCGCAGCCTCGACCAGGGCTTCGGGGATCGCCTCGTAGTTGACGCCGATGGCGAAGCCGATGCCGACGACGCCGGCGGAGGCAAGGCGGCGTACGTAGCGGAGCATCTCCTCGGGATCCTCCGCGTCCAGCTTCATCGCGGTGATCAGCAGCAGCTCCCCGCCCTCCATGTAGGGGACGGGGTCGGCGAGCTCGCTGACGTGGGCCCAGCGCACGGGGGTGTCGAGGCGGCTCTCCCCCGCCCGGACGCTGAGTTTGAGCGCCGAGTGCTGGACGAGCGAGGCGAGGGTGAGCGGCATCGGTTACCAGGGGCCTTTGGCGGGAGGGGACGGCGAGGAACGGGCCGGCGGCGGGCTGCCCGCGGGCAGCCGGCGCGCCGACGGCGGAGGCGTACAGCGCACCAGAACGACCGCAGGGGTTTTTCGCCGTGCCGTATGAACGGCTCCCCTCGATTCTGCCACCTCGTACGGGTCCGGGTGCGGGTCAGGCCGATCCGGCCAGCCGTACCAGCAGCGGCGCCGCCCGTTCCCCGCGGACCGAGGTCAGCGACAGCACGGCGGACCCCGGCGGCACGGCGTGCGCGAGGTCCGAGGCGGACCAGCGTTCCCGCTCGACCTGGCGCACGGTCACCGCGTCCGTGGTGACGGCCTTGCCGGTGACGAGCTTGCGGAAGGCGTGGATGGCGCGGGTCAGCGGCTGGTCGGCGAAGACGGTGCGGTGGGTGACGTCGCGGGTCTCGACCCACTCGGTGCCCCAGGCCTCGGCGAAGCGCTTGCCGTCCCAGGTGGTGACCCCGGAGAAGGCCATCCGGCAGCCGACGGCGCCGAGCAGCGGAGTGCGCAGCGCCTCCGGTACGTCGTCCAGCGTGCGCAGCGTGAGCAGTACCCCGGCGTTCGCGGAGCGCAGCCGCTGTACTCCGCGCACGGTCTCCGCGGTCAGGGTGCGGGAGGCGTCGTCGAGGGCGAGGAACGCGAAGAGGGAGCGGTCGGTGCGGGCGGCCGCGGCGGCGTTGAACTGGGCGAGCAGCAGCCGGGCCAGCATCCGGGAGGCGTCGGCGTGCCCGCGCTCGGGCAGGTCCACGCGGACCCGGATCGGGTGTTCGAGGGCGCGCAGGGAGAAGGGCCGTCCCTGCCCGGTGGTGTCGAAGAAGCCGGCGAAGGCGGGCCGGTCCAGCAGCGCCACCCGGTCGGCGAGGGCCGGGCCGGGGTCACCGTGGGCCCCGTGCTGGCGCTCGCGCGCGTCGAGCTCGCGGAGCATCGCCCGCTGCCCGGCGTCGGCCAGCTCGCGGCGCAGCGCGCCGAACGCGTCCGGCACCTGGTCGAGCAGCTCGCGCAGCTCGGGCACGGCGGGGAAGCGGCCGTAAGCGGCGCGGAAGGGCCCGAGGAGCTGGGCGAGGGCGGTCGCGGCGCGGCGCACGTCGATCCCGGGGAGGTCCCCGGCGAAGCCCTCGGCGAGCAGGGTGGCGGCCTCGTCGGGGTCGGTGGTGCCGCCGTAGAGGTCGAGGTCGTAGACGGATGCGGGGTCGCCGACGCGGACGACGACGTCGTACGCCCCGTCCGGCCCGAGCTGCGCGCCGGCCGCCCCGACGGCGACGACGGCGGCCTGTCCGGCGAGCGCCTGCAGCGCGAGCGACTCGACGACGGGCCGCACGAGCCGCCCCGTCTTCCCGGCGCCGGAAGGCCCGACGGCGAGGAGGGAGGTGCCGAGCACGTCGGGGTCGAGGGCGAGGCCGGTGCCGCGGCGGGGGTAGGGGTTGCGCGGCTCGTCCTCGACGGTGCCGAGGCGCACCTGCCGGACGAGCAGATCGTGCCGGGCCGCCCGTACGGGCAGGTCCCGCGCCCCGGAGGGATGGGCACAGGCGGCGGCCCCACCGCCGCGCACGGCCTGCTCGAAGGCGGCCCGCCGCGACGGATCGACCCGCACGGACTCCCAGGCCCGCCGGATCCGCGCGTAATCCACATCATTCATCCGCCCGGCCCCGACCTCCCCTTCCAACCGGTCGGCCACCTCTCCGAGCCCGGCGGCCCGCACCTGCGGCCAGCCTGCGGGGTCGGCAGCGGAGGCTTCCGCCACCGGGGCGGTGACGGCCCCGGGACGCCGGTCCTGGCCGCGGCTGCGGGCCAACCGGGCGAAGAAGACGACGACCGGCGCCAGGGCCACCACGTATACGAGGACGGTGACCAACCGCTGCACCGCCGTACTCATCTCCCCGTAGGGCAGGTGGCCACCGACGAGGTTCAGGACCGGCACGGTCTTGGTCCAGATCAGCATCATGACGAACAGCGCCCCGACTGCGGCACCGACCGCCCTGGCGCGCGGGCCACGGGCCGCGACCAGCCGTTCAAAGGCCAGGTCCCAGGAGCCGAGGCGACTGAACCACACCACCAACGCCCCGGTGACGAGCAGCATGTACACCTGCAGAGCAGCGGTGCCCGGGCCGATCTCGGGCGTGCCGTCCAGGTTCCACCAGTCCCGCGGGGTGAGGAGCTTCACTGGCAGGTCGGTGTAAGGGATGTAGTTGTTGGTGATCAGGGACCAGACCAACACGCACGCGAGGAAGGAAATAACTGCCCCACTGAGCAGGGACCGGTCGGTGACGGTATCCGCCTCGTCCCCCGCACGCGGCACGTGCCCGTACCGCCAGACGCCCGGTTCGGCCCGCGAACGCGGGGTGCGCAGCCAGTCGGCCAGCGGGGCGGCGACGGCCGGCATGTGCTGAGGCATCGGCGGGGGCCCGGGGGGCGGCGGGGGGCCCGCGGGGCGTGGGACTTGGCCCGGGCGGGTCGTGCGTGCCTCGTGCGTGCCCTCGGTGTCCATGAACCCCTGCCCCCTGCCAGTTCCGGTGCTGCGGCGCTCAATCTAGTGCCCGGCCCGCGCCTTCGGCCCGTACCCGGTCATGATCCACAAGACACGCCCCGTATCCCTCCTATGGCCGTCAAGGACAAGGACACGCGGGCACCACTCCCGAACGGAGCATGCAGGACCCCCTCCCCCGGGCCTAGCCTGCGGACAAAGACACAAGTGCGTCCGAAATCACCCCCAGGGAGCTCCCTATGACCGCTGTCCCGCAGGAGCGCAAGCTCGTCACCGCGATCCCCGGCCCCAAGTCGCAGGAGCTGCAGGCCCGCCGCCTGGAGACGGTGGCCGGCGGCGTGGGCTCCGTGCTCCCCGTCTTCACGGCCCGCGCGGACGGCGGCATCATCGAGGACGTCGACGGCAACCGCCTGATCGACTTCGGCTCCGGCATCGCCGTGACCTCCGTCGGCGCCTCTGCCGAGGCCGTCGTGCGCCGCGCCTCCGCGCAGCTCGCGAACTTCACCCACACCTGTTTCATGGTCACCCCGTACGAGGGCTACGTGGAGGTCTGTGAGGCGCTGGCCGAGCTGACCCCCGGCACCCACGCCAAGAAGTCGGCGCTGTTCAACTCCGGCGCCGAGGCCGTCGAGAACGCCGTCAAGATCGCCCGTGCGTACACCAAGCGCCAGGCCGTCGTCGTCTTCGACCACGGCTACCACGGCCGTACGAACCTGACGATGGCGCTGACCTCGAAGAACATGCCGTACAAGCAGGGCTTCGGCCCGTTCGCCCCCGAGGTCTACCGCGTCCCGGTCGCCTACGGCTACCGCTGGCCCACCGGCGCCGAGAACTGCGGCCCCGAGGCCGCCGCCCAGGCGATCGACAACATCGTGAAGCAGATCGGCGCCGAGAACGTCGCCGCGATCATCATCGAGCCGGTCCTCGGCGAGGGCGGCTTCATCGAGCCGGCCAAGGGCTTCCTGCCGGCGATCGTGAAGTTCGCCAACGAGAACGGCATCGTCTTCGTCGCCGACGAGATCCAGTCCGGCTTCTGCCGCACCGGCCAGTGGTTCGCGTGCGAGGACGAGGGCATCGTCCCCGACCTGATCACCACCGCCAAGGGCATCGCGGGCGGCCTGCCGCTCGCCGCCGTGACCGGCCGCGCCGAGATCATGGACTCCGCCCACGCGGGCGGCCTGGGCGGCACCTACGGCGGCAACCCGGTGGCGTGCGCCGGTGCGCTCGGCTCCATCGAGACCATGAAGGAGCTCGACCTCAACGCCAAGGCGAAGAAGATCGAGTCCATCATGAAGTCCCGCCTCTCCGCGATGCAGGAGAAGTACGAGATCATCGGCGACATCCGCGGCCGCGGCGCCATGATCGCGATCGAGCTCGTGAAGGACCCGGCCGCCAAGACCCCGTTCCCGGAGGCGGCCGCGTCGCTCGCCAAGGCCTGCCACGCCGAGGGCCTGCTCGTCCTCACCTGCGGCACCTACGGCAACGTGCTCCGCTTCCTCCCGCCGATCGTCATCGGCGAGGACCTGCTGAACGAGGGCCTGGACCTCATCGAGGCCGCGTTCGCCGGTATCGGCACGGAGATCTGATCGAAGGTCTAGAACGTCCGATCGCAGCACCCGGTCGCTACCAGCGGTAACGGTCGGACGCTGTGAAGAAGGTGTGGGGGGCCGATGGCAAGAGCGCGTTCTTGCTGTCGGTCCCCCTTCCGCTGCCGTACGGTTTCTGCAGATGAGTGAGACACCCCGCTCCCGGGAAACCGGGGGCGACACCAGTACCGGGCTTCCCCAGCGCCGCACTGGGCATGCGTTCGCGCACACTCCTCACCGATCGGACAGCCGGCCGCCCCAAACCCCCCGGGGCGTACGGCAACCCGATCCGGGCGGCCGTCCCGGAACCATCCCCCCTGTTCCGGGACGGCCGGCCATCCCCTCGTTGGTTTCCGCGCTCTGCGGGCTCCTCTTCGCCCTGATCACCTGGCAGGTCCTGGTCTCCGGGCCCCTGTTGTCCCCGGACGAGCGCTTGAGCCGCGCCGTGGTGCGCGCCCTGCCCGACGCGGTCACCCAACGCCTCTCCGACCTCGGCAACGTCCCGGTCGCGCTCCCCGTCCTGCTGCTCGCGATGGCCTACGCCGCCCGCCGCGGCAACCGCCTGGGCGTGCCGGCCGCGGGACTGGCCATGGCCGCCGTCCCCGCGCTGATCGTCCCGCTGAAGGCGTGGACCGGCCGCCCGGGCCCCCTGGAACCCTGGGCTTCCGGTTACTTCCCCTCGGGGCACACCGCGACCGCCCTCGTGGCGTACGGGGCTGCGGCCCTGCTCGTGGGGCCGTACGTCCGCCGGAAGTGGTGGCCGATGGCCGCCGCCCTCGCGCTCGCGGGGACGACGGCCGCCGGGCTCATCCTGCGGGGCTACCACTGGCCGCTGGACGTGCTGGCCAGCGTCCTGATGTGCGTACCGCTGCTGCTCGGTGTGCGCTGGGCTACCCAGCGAAGTACGCGTCGAAGTTCCGGCTGAACTCCCAGCCGCCGAACCGGTCCCAGTTGACGGACCAGGTCATCAGGCCGCGCAGGGCGGGCCAGGTGCCGTGGGTCTGGTAGCTGCCGCAGTCGGTCTTCTTCGTCAGGCAGTTCAAGGCCTTGTTCACCTCGGCGGGCGCGGTGTGGCCGTTGCCCGCGTTGGTGGTGGCCGGCAGGCCGATGGCGACCTGCTCGGGGCGCAGCGGCGGGAACACGCGGGTGGTGTCGCCGGCCACCGGGAAGCCGGTGAGCAGCATGTCGGTCATGGCGATGTGGAAGTCGGCGCCGCCCATGGAGTGGTACTGGTTGTCGAGGCCCATGATCGAGCCCGAGTTGTAGTCCTGGACGTGGAGCAGGGTGAGGTCGTCGCGCAGGGCGTGGATGACCGGCAGGTAGGCGCCGGCGCGCGGGTCCTGGCCGCCCCAGGGTCCGGAGCCGTAGTACTGGTAGCCCAGCTGGACGAAGAAGGTCTCGGGGGCCATGGTCAGGACGAAGCCGGGGCCGTACTTGGCCTTCAGGGTCTTCACGGCGGAGATCAGGTTGACGATGACGGGGGTGGTGGGGGCCCGGAAGTCGGTGTCGCCGGTGGCGAGGGAGAGGGAGTGGCCCTCGAAGTCGATGTCGAGGCCGTCGAGGCCGTACTCGTCGATGATCTTCGAGACGGAGGAGACGAAGGTGTCGCGGGCGGCCGTGGTCCCGAGCTGGACCTGGCCGTTCTGGCCGCCGATCGAGATGAGCACCTTCTTGCCCGCGGCCTGCTTGGCCTTGATGGCCGCCTTGAACTCGGCCGGGGATTCGACGTTGGGGCATTCGGCGACGGGGCAGAGCCGGAACCGGATGTCGCCCGAGGTCACCGAAGTCGGTTCGCCGAAGGCGAGGTTGATGACGTCCCAGGAGGCGGGTACGTCGGCCATCCGGACGTAGCCGGAGCCGTTGGCGAAGCTCGCGTGCAGGTAGCCGACCAGCGCGTGCGTGGGGAGGCCGCCGCCACCGCCGCCGCTCGTGGTGGTCGCGGAGACGGGGGCGCTCTTCGGGGACTCGCCCGCCGCGTTCACCGCGGCGACCTGGAAGGTGTATGTGGTGGAGGCCGCGAGGCCGGTCACGGCAGCGGAGGCGGAGGTGGCGGAGAAGGGCGCGGCGCCGTCCCGGTACACGGTGTACGAGGCGGCCCCGGGCACCGCCGTCCAGGACAGGGAGATCGCGCTTGCGGAGGTGGCGGAGGCCGTCAGGCCGGTCGGGGCGGCGGGCGGCTGGGGCCGCCCGGGGCCGCCCGGGTCGGGTCCGAGCAGGGTGAGGTCGTCGGTGAAGTGGGCGGGCTGGCCGTACCAGCCGTGCGTGTAGACGGTCACGCTGGTGGTCGACGGGCCGGTGCGGAAGCCGGTCGTCAGCTGTTTCCAGGCGCCCGCGCTCTGCGTCCAGGTCGACACGTCGGTGGTGCCGGTGCCGCTCGCGCCGAGGTAGACGTACGCGCCCTGTACCCAGGCGCTCAGCGTGTACGTCGAGTCGGGCTTGACGGTGACCGTCTGGGAGCAGCGGGCGTGGTCCTGGCCCGCCGGGGTGGCCTTGAGGGCGGAACTTCCGTTGTGGACCGGGGTGGTGACGGTGGCTCCGCTGCCGGCCGAGCAGCTCCAGCCGTCGAGGCCGGCCTCGAAGCCGCCGTTGCGTACGAGGTCGGCGTCGGCCGCCGCGGCGGGCGGGCCCGCGGTGAGGAAGCCGGCCGCCGCGAGCGCGGCGACGCCGAGTAGGGACATGGCTCTGCGCACAACTGCCTCCGGGGCGTGGGGGGATGGAGGGTGTCAGCGGCGCCCAAGATGGTCCAGACCAATGCCCTTGTCAAGACGTCCGGCCCTCCTTCGCCACCACGCATGCGGCCGCCTCGTGCATCGCGAGCTCCAGCACCGCCGGGTCGGTGAGGGTCCCCTCCCCGTCCGGGAGCACCAGCCAGCGCACCCCGCCCGTCGCCCGGCCCGGGTACGGGACCACGATCCAGGTCCCGCGCCCCGCTCCCCGTACGCCCGTGCCGAGCCAGCGGGAGGCCGTGCCCGGGGGCACGAAGAAGCCCAGCCGCGAGTCGCCGAAGTCGGCGAGCACCGGGCCGGGCTTGTCGAGGAGCAGCATCAGCACGTCGAGGGTGGCCTGCCCCAGTTCCCCGGGCAGGATCAGCACGTCCCAGCGCCGGCCGGCCGGCAGCAGGGTCACCCCGAGGGGACTGCGCTCCCACTCGAACCGGCAGGCCTCGGGGTCGGGCGCCACCGCTACCAGCCATTCCACGGCCGTCTTGGTCCCCGGGATCGTCATCGCCCGGCCTCCGTTCCCTGTCGGTGAGGGTCCTCACCTGGGGAGAGCGGGGCCGGGCGCGGCTATGACGCGGGTTCGACCACTCCGTGGTGGTGAACTGGGTCACACGGTGACCGGCGTCGCGGGCGGGGAGGCGGGGGCGGGGGCCTCAGCTGTCGAAGCCGAGCCCCAGGCGGTCCATCGCCTTGAGCCAGAGGTTGCGCCGCCCGCCCCGGGCGTCCGCGCGGGCCAGCGACCACTTGGTGAGCGTGATCCCGGTCCACGCGAAGGGCTCCGGCGGGAACGGCATCGGCTTGGAGCGGACCATCTCCAGCCGGGTCCGCTCGGTGGGGACCCCGTCCAGCAGGTCCAGCATCACGTCCGCGCCGAAGCGGGTGGCGCCCACCCCGAGCCCGGTGTACCCGGCGGCGTAGGCGACCTTCCCGGAGTGCGCGGTGCCGAAGAAGGCGGAGAAGCGCGAGCAGGTGTCGATCGCCCCGCCCCAGGCGTGGCTGAACTTCACCCCCTCCAGCTGCGGGAACGCCGTGAAGAAGTGCTCCGCGAGCTTGAGGTAGGTCTCGGGGCGGTGGTCGTACTCGGAGTCGAGCTTCCCCCGGTAGGGGTAGATCGCGTCGTAGCCGCCCCACAGGATCCGGTTGTCCTTGGTGATCCGGAAGTAGTGGAACTGGTTGGCGCTGTCGCCGAGGCCCTGCCGGTTCTTCCAGCCGATGGCGGCCAGCTGCTCCTCGGTCAGCGGCTCGGTCATCAGCGCGTAGTCGTACACCGGGACCGTGAACGGCCGGATCCGCTTGACCAGCGACGGGAAGATGTTGGTGCCCAGGGCGACGCGGCGCGCGAGGATCGTGCCGTACGGGGTCTGGACGGTCATCCCGCGGCCGGCCGAGGCCATCTTCAGGCCGCGGGTGTTCTCGTAGATCCGTACGCCGAGGTCCAGGCAGGCCCGCTTGAGGCCCCAGGCGAGCTTGGCCGGGTGGATCATCGCGACGCCGTCGCGGTCCCAGACGCCCGCGAGGAAGGTCGGGGAGTTGACCTCCGCGCGCACCGCGTCCTGGTCGAGGAACTCCGAGCCGCCGCCGAGACCGGCGCGTTCCGCCGCCTCGTGGAGTTCCCTGAGCTCCTCGACCTGGTGCGGTTCGGTGGCCACGTCGATCTCGCCGGTGCGCTCGAAGTCGCAGTCGATGCCGTAGCGGGCGACCGCCTCCTCGATGGCGTCGAGGTTGCGGGCGCCCAGCTCCTCCAGCTTGGCGAGCTCGTCCGGCCAGCGGGCCAGCCCGTTGGCGAGGCCGTGGGTGAGGGAGGCCGCGCAGAAACCGCCGTTGCGGCCGGAGGCGGCCCAGCCCGCCTCCTTGCTCTCGATCAGTACGACGTCCCGCTGCGGGTCCCGCTCCTTGGCGAGGAGCGCGGTCCACAGCCCGCTGTAGCCGCCGCCGATGACCAGCAGGTCGCACTTCTCGTCCGAGGTGAGCGCGGGCTGGGGGGCGGGCTTGCCGGGGTCGTCCAGCCAGTACGAGACCGGCTTCGCTTCGGAAAGGGATTTCGCAACACTGCGCATGGCGACTGGGGCCATGTCTTCCAACTCCCTACGGGGTGTTACTTGGGCTGTGCCTTCTTGCGGCGGTTGCCGGCCATCTGGCCGACGAGGACCACCAGCACCGCGATGACGAACATCGCCGTGCCGATGACGTTGATCTGTACAGGCGTACCGCGCTGGGCCGATCCCCACACGAACATGGGGAAGGTGACGGTGTTGCCCGAGTTGAAGTTGGTGATGATGAAGTCGTCGAACGAGAGCGCGAAGGAGAGCAGCGCGCCCGCCGCGATACCGGGTGCGGCGATCGGCAGGGTGACCCGCACGAAGGTCTGCACTGGGCCCGCGTAGAGGTCGCGGGCGGCTTCCTCCAGCCGCGGGTCCATGGACAGGACGCGCGCCTTGACGGCGGCGACGACGAAGCTGAGGCAGAACATGATGTGGGCGATCAGGATCGTCCAGAAGCCCAGCTGGATGCCCATGTTGAGGAAGAGGGCGAGCAGCGAGGCCGCCATCACGATCTCCGGCATGGCCATGGGCAGGAAGATCAGCGAGTTGACCGCGCCGCGCGACTTGAAGCGGTAGCGGACCAGCGCGAAGGCGATCGCGGTGCCCAGCGCGGTGGCCGCGAGGGTGGACCACAGGGCGATCTGGAGCGAGAGCGAGAGCGAGCCGCACATGTCGGCGACCCCGCACGGGTCCTTCCACGCGTCGAGCGAGAACTCCTGCCAGGCGTAGTTGAACCGCCCGGTGGGGTTGTTGAAGGAGAAGACGGTGACGACGGCGTTCGGCAGGATCATGTAGGCGAGCGTGCCGAGACCGGCGATGACCACGAAGTTGCGCCGCAGCCAGGCGAGGGGATTGCTCATCAGACCAGGTCCTCCGTCCCCGCTCGGCGGATGTAGATGGTGACCATGATCAGCACGATGGCCATGAGGATGAAGGACAGCGCGGCCGCCGTCGGGTAGTCGAGGATCCGCAGGTACTGCGACTGGATGACGTTGCCGATCATCCGGGTGTCCGTGGAGCCGAGCAGTTCGGCGTTCACGTAGTCGCCGCTCGCCGGGATGAAGGTGAGCAGGGTCCCGGAGACCACGCCCGGCATGGAGAGCGGGAAGGTCACCTTGCGGAAGACCGTGGCGGGCTTCGCGTACAGGTCCCCGGCCGCCTCGTGGAGGCGGGTGTCGATGCGCTCCAGCGAGGAGTACAG
Source organism: Streptomyces sp. NPDC091371 (assembly GCF_040684275.1). Classification (NCBI taxonomy): domain Bacteria; kingdom Bacillati; phylum Actinomycetota; class Actinomycetes; order Kitasatosporales; family Streptomycetaceae; genus Streptomyces; species Streptomyces sp. NPDC091371. The sequence continues at coordinate 39,702 of NZ_JBFBFP010000028.1, read as the reverse complement.
CGGCAGGATCATGAAGGGGAGGAAGTTGTACGTCAGACCGCAGACCACGGCGAGCGGTGTGGCCAGCACCCGGTCGCCCTCGGTCATGCCGAGCCAGCTGGTGACGTCGAGGAAGCCGATGTTGTTGAGGACGGCGACGACGGGGCCGCCGTCGGCCAGGATCGTCTTCCAGGCGAGCGTGCGGATCAGGAAGCTGGTGAAGAACGGGGCGATCACCAGCACCAGCAGCAGGTTGCGCCAGCGGCCGGCCCTGAAGGCGATCAGGTAGGCCAGCGGGTACCCGAGCAGCAGGCACAGCGCGGTGGCGGTGCCTGCGTACAGCAGGGAGCGCAGGAACTGCGGGTAGTACTCGGTGAAGGCGTCCCAGTAGGTCTGGAAGTGCCAGGTGACCTGGAAGCCCTCTTCGAGGGAGCCCGTCTGCACCGAGGTGGAGGCCTGGTAGACCATCGGCAGCACGAAGAAGACCAGCAGCCACAGGATGCCGGGGAGCAGCAGCCAGTACGGGACCAGCCGCTTGCGGACCGACGGCTTGTGCACCGGGGGTTCGGCCGGGGCGGGCGCCTGGGGCGGCGCGGTCGTGGTGGTCACGCGCTCTCCTCGACGGTCTCGATGCCCGCGTCGATGTCCTGTGCGGCGTCGAGGCCGAAGGTGTGCTCCGGGTTCCAGTGCAATATCACCTCGGCGCCCGGCACCAGGCGGGCGTCCCGCTCGATGTTCTGGGCGTAGACCTCCAGCTCGGGGCAGACCTGGCTGTCGATCACGTACTGCGTGGAGACGCCGATGAAGGAGGTGGCGGCTATCCGGCCGGTGATCCTGTTGCGGCCGGCGCCTATGTAGTGCTCCTCGTCGGCGTGGACCAGGGAGATCTTCTCCGGGCGCACCCCGACCAGCAGCTTCCCGCCGGACTTGGGCGTGGTCGCGCAGCGGGCGGCGGGCAGGTGGAGCTTCGTGCCGGAGGCGGAGACCACCACCTCGGACCCGGCGGACTCCACGGAGGCCTCGATGAGGTTGGAGGTGCCGAGGAAGTTGGCGACGAAGGTGGTGCCCGGGTTCTCGTACAGCTCGGCGGGGGCGCCCAGCTGCTCGACGCGGCCGCCGTTCATCACGGCGACCGTGTCGGCCATGGTCATGGCCTCCTCCTGGTCGTGCGTGACGTGCACGAAGGTGATGCCGACCTCGGTCTGGATCCGCTTGAGCTCCAGCTGCATCTGGCGGCGCAGCTTGAGGTCGAGGGCGCCGAGGGGCTCGTCGAGGAGGAGCACCTTCGGGTGGTTGATCAGGGCGCGGGCCACGGCGACGCGCTGCTGCTGGCCGCCGGAGAGCTGGTGCGGCTTCTTGCCGGAGTGCTCGCCGAGCTGGACCAGTTCCAGCATCTCGTCGACCTGCTTCTTGACGGACTTGATCCCGCGGCGGCGCAGGCCGAAGGCGATGTTCTCGTAGATGTTCAGGTGCGGGAACAGCGCGTAGCTCTGGAAGACCGTGTTGACCGGGCGCTTGTACGGCGGGAGGTGCGTGACCTCGCGGTCGCCGAGGTGGACCGTCCCGGTGGAGGGCTCCTCCAGGCCGGCGATCATGCGCAGGGTGGTGGTCTTGCCGCAGCCCGAGGCGCCGAGCAGGGCGAAGAAGGAGCCCTGGGGGATGGTCAGGTCCAGCGGGTGCACGGCGGTGAAGGAGCCGTAGTGCTTGCTGATCCCGGAAAGGCGGACGTCGCCGCCCTCGGTCGTGTCAGTCATGAATGGGTCCCGGGGTTGGATGGGGCGAAGAGGACGAGGGGGGGTCGCGGCGTGCGCGTACGGCTACGCGCCGATCAGCTTGGCGAACTTCTCCTCGTAGGCCGTCTCTTCCTCGCTGGTGAGGGAGCGGAAGGGATGGGACTTGGCGGTCATCGCCTTGTCCGGGACGATCAGCGGGTTGTCGGCGAGCTCGGGGTCGATCTTCGCGAGTTCGTCCTTGACCCCCTCGACGGGGCACACGTAGCTGATGTAGGCGGCCAGTTGGGCGGCGACGGGCAGCTCGTAGTAGTAGTCGATGAGCTTCTCCGCGTTGGCCTTGTGCCGGGCCTTGGCCGGGACCAGCAGGTTGTCGCTGGAGGTGATGTAACCGGCGGCGGGGATCGCGAACTTGATGTCCGGGTTGTCGGCCTGGAGCTGGATGACGTCGCCCGCCCAGGCGAGGCAGGCGGCGAGGTCGCCCTTGTCCAGGTCCGAGGTGTAGTCGTTGCCGGTGAAGCGGCGGATCTGCTTGGTGTCCACGCCCTTCTGGAGCCGGCCGATGGCCGCGTCGAAGTCGGCGTCGGTGAAGTTCGCCGGGTCCTTGCCCTGGTCGAGCATGGTCATGCCGACGCTGTCGCGCATCTCGGTGAGGAAGCCGACGCGGCCCTTGAGGGTGGGGTCGTCGAGCATCTGGGTGACCGAGTCGACCTTCTTTCCGCCCGTCGCCTTCTCGTTGTAGGCGATGACGGTGGAGATGCCGGTCCAGGGGTAGCTGTACGCCCGTCCCGGGTCCCAGTCGGGGCTGCGGAACTGCGGGGACAGGTTGGCGAAGGCGTGTGGGAGGTGCGAGGGGTCCAGCCTCTGCGCCCAGCCGAGGCGGATGATGCGGGCGGCCAGCCAGTCCGTGACCACGATCAGGTCGCGGCCGGTGTCCTGGCCGGCCGCGAGCTGCGGCTTGATCTTGCCGAAGAACTCGACGTTGTCGTTGATGTCCTCGGTGTACTTGACCTCGATCCCGGTCCGCTTGGTGAACTCCTCCAGGGTGGGACGGGACTTCTCGTCCTCGCTGGTGTCCATGTACTCGGTCCAGTTGGAGAAGTTGATCTCCTTCTCCTGTGCCGAGTGGTCGTCGGACGCCACTGCCGCGTTCCCCTCGCGCTTGGCGGGCGGGATCCCGCACGCGGCGAGGGTGGACAGGCCGCCGAGGGTGAGTGCTCCGACGCCGGAGGCGCGCAGCAGCGAACGGCGGGTGAGGGCGCCGCGCCCGCTGGTGAGGCTGCGCCGCATCGCGGCGAGTTGCGCCTCCGAGAGGCGGTCGGGCTCGAACTGCTCCATGCGCTGTGCCCTTTCGGGAGGTGTACCGCTGGTCGGGCGGTGATCTCTTATCGGTCCCCGAAGATCGTGCGGTGCCAGTCCTTCGCGGCAACCGCCGTGTTGTCGAACATCACGTGCTTGACCTGCGTGTACTCCTCGAAGGAGTAGACGGACATGTCCTTGCCGAAACCACTGGCCTTGTAGCCGCCGTGGGGCATTTCGCTGATGATCGGAATGTGGTCGTTGACCCAGACGCAGCCCGCCTGGATCTCACGGGTGGCCCGGTTCGCCCGGTACAGGTCGCGGCTCCAGGCGGAGGCGGCGAGCCCGTACGGGGTGTCGTTGGCCAGCGCGATGCCCTCGTCGTCGGTGTCGAAGGGCAGGACGACGAGGACCGGGCCGAAGATCTCGGACTGGACCACTTCGCTGTCCTGGGCGGCGCCGGTGATCAGGGTGGGCCGGTAGTACGCACCCTCGGCCAGGTCCCCTCCGGGGATCTCGCCGCCGGTCACGACGGTGGCGTAGTCGCGGGCCCGCTCGACGAAACCGGCGACGCGGTCGCGCTGGGCGTGGGAGACCAGCGGGCCGAGGTCGGTGGTGGCGGCGAAGGGGTCGCCGAGGCGGACGGTCTCCATCAGCTCGGCGACCCGGGCGACGAAGGCGTCGTGCAGCGGCCGCTGGACGTAGGCACGGGTCGCGGCCGTGCAGTCCTGGCCGGTGTTGATGAGGGAGGCGGCCACGGCGCCGTTCGCGGCGGCCTCCACGTCGGCGTCGTCGAAGACCACGAAGGGCGCCTTGCCGCCGAGCTCCAGGTGGAGCCGCTTCACCGTGGCGGTGGCGACCTCGGCGACCCGCTTGCCGACGGCGGTGGAGCCGGTGAAGGAGGTCATGACCACGTCCGGGTGGCCGACCAGGTGCTCCCCGGCCGTGCGGCCGGCGCCGGTGACGATGTTGATCACGCCGTCGGGCAGGCCCGCCTCCTTGGCCGCCTGCGCGAACATCAGAGAGGTCAGCGGGGTGAGCTCGGCCGGCTTGAGGACGATGGTGTTGCCCGCGGCGACCGCCGGGAGGATCTTCCAGGCGGCCATCTGGAGCGGATAGTTCCAGGGCGCGATGGAGCCCACGACCCCGATCGCCTCGCGGCGTACGTAGGAGGTGTGGTCCCCGGAGTACTCGGCCGCCGCCTGCCCCTGGAGGTGGCGCGCCGCGCCCGCGAAGAAGGCCGTGTTGTCGATGGTCCCCGGCACGTCGAACTCCGTGGTCAGCCGGATCGGCTTGCCGCACTGGAGGGACTCGGCGTACGCGAAGTCCTCGGCCTGCTCGGCCAGGACGGCGGCCAGCCGGTGCAGCGCGTCCGAGCGCGCGCCCGGGGTGGCGCCGGACCAGGCCGGGAAGGCCCGCTTGGCGGCGGCGACGGCCTCGTCGACGTCCGCCGTGCTCGCCAGCTCGTAGGTGAGGACCTCGTCGCCGGTGGCGGGGTCGACCACGGTGTGTGACTGGCCGGAGGTCCCGGCTCTCAGCTGCCCGTCGATGTACTGCGCGCCGTCTGCGAAGCGGTCTTTGACCTGGAAGCGGTTGCCCATCACGCTCTCACGCTCTCCGTAGCTACAGTTCGAGCTACAGCTCGAATTGAGTGCCGATCCTGACAGAGGAGAACCACTCGGCCAAGTGATTCCGTTGTTGCCTTTTGATTACGCGACGGAATCGGTCGACCATGTGTCGAGGCACGCCCGAAATCCCGTACGAAGTGTCAGTGGCGACTGTCAGACTCGCGTGCATGGAGATGATCGACAAGCTGACCGAGCAGGTCAGCCGTGGTGAACGGGTCAAGTTCCTGCCTTTCTGGGGACACCGTCCGAGGCCGGACGGGAGCCTCGGTCCGAGCTGTCTGAGTCAGTGGTGGCCCTCCGAATTCACTGTGGGTGACGTCCGCTATGCCACGGCGGAGCACTGGATGATGGCCGGGAAGGCCCGGCTGTTCGGGGATCCGGATGCGGAGCGTGCGGCCCTGGAGGCGAAGACCCCGGCCGAGGCGAAGAAGGCCGGGCGGCTCGTCCGCGGCTTCGACAACGCGATATGGGAGCGCGAGCGGTACGGGATCGTGGTGGAGGGCAGCGTGCACAAGTTCTCCTCCGACCCGGCGCTGCGCTCGTACCTCCTCGGCACCGGGAACCGGGTGCTCGTCGAGGCCAGCCCTATGGACCGGATCTGGGGCATCGGGCTCGCGGCCGATGACGAGCGCGCCCAGGACCCGGCGCGCTGGCGGGGGCTGAACCTGCTGGGCTTCGCCCTGATGGAGGCCCGCGAGCGGCTCCTGCGGGGCGAGGCGTGACGGACCGGCGCCGGGTCGCCGCCGTGATCATCCGGGACGGCTGCGTGCTCATGGTGCGCGAGCGCGGCCTGGGGCCCGCGGGCCGGCACGACGGGCCGGAGTACTGGACACTGCCGGGCGGCGGCCTGGAGCCGGGCGAGGAGCCCGAGGACGCCGTCCGGCGGGAGGTGGCGGAGGAGGTGGGGCTGCGCGCCCTGGACGTGCGGTCCGCGTACGAGGCTCCGTACCCGTCGGGCTGGACCTCCTGCTTCCGTGTGGAGGTGGCGCCCGGCGAGCCGGTGCTCGGGGTCGACGCGGACCTGGAGTGCGACTGCCCGCGGATGGTGGGGCTGATCTGGGTCCCGCTGTCGCGCGGCACGGACGGGGAGTCGGTCATGGTGCCGACGCTGCTGAGTAATTGCGTGGTGGATCCCGGCCCCGGCGCCTAACGTGATCCTCGTCCAGGTGCGAAGGCGAGACCTACTTCGACTCATAATCGGGCGGTCGCGGGTTCGAGTCCCGTCACCGGCTTCGGCCGGTGTAGCTCAGCCGGCAGAGCACCTTGTGGTTTCGCCGACTTCGACCTCTGGACACCTACGTCACGCACCTCCCGGTGCGCAGGCAGCGGCTCCTTCTTTTGCAAAGAATCCAAGGCCGCAGCCACCTTGATCTCGGGAGGCACGCGTGGGGGATGCCCGGTGCGCAGGCGACGGCTACTTCCGGATCGCCAGGTCGCGGGTTCGAGTCCCGCCCGGCCACGGCCGGTAGCTCAGTCGGATAGAGCGGTCGACAACAGTCCGTCGCCGCCTTCGACCTCGGGCATCCCTCACGTCACGCCTCCCCCGCTTTCCTTTGAATTCGGGGGGATTCACCATGGCTCGCTTCAACCTGCGCCGGCCCAAGGCGGCGCCCGTCGCGCCCGCGTCGCCCGTACGCTCGACCCGCGGCGCCCGCACCCGCGAGGGCGGCCCCGGGTACGAGCGCGATCCGCGCTCCGAGCTGTTCCTGCTCGCCGTCGCCAACTTCGTGACGCAGCGCACCTTCTACGAGAGCGGCGGCGACCGCGACGACCGCTTCGCCGCGCTCGTGCGCCGGCTCGCCGTCGAGGACCCCGCGTGGACCGCGGGCCTGCTGCGCTGGCTCCGCGGGGACGCGAACATGCGGACGGCGTCGCTGGTCGGCGCCGCCGAGTACGTCAAGGCGCGCCTCGACGCGGGCGCCACCGACGGGCCTTCGAACCGCCAGGTCGTGGACTCGGTGCTGCAGCGCCCCGACGAGCCGGGCGAACTGCTCGCGTACTGGACGGCCGCGCACGGGCGCAACGTGCCCAAGCCCGTCAAGCGCGGTATCGCCGACGCGGTCCGCCGGCTCTACTCCGCCACCTCCCTGCTGAAGTACGACACGGCCTCCAAGGCCTACCGCTTCGGTGACGTACTCAACCTCGTGCACGCCTCCCCCGACCCGGCCAAGCCCTGGCAGGGCGAGCTGTTCCGGCACGCCCTCGACCGCCGGCACAACCCGGAGGCCGCGGAGCTCCCTGCGGGCAACCGCATCCTCGCCGCGCACCGGGCACTGATGGAGCTGCCGGTGGCGGAGCGGCGCGGTGTGGTCCTCGGCCCGGACGGCGCGGAGCGCCTCGCGGAGGCGGGCATGACCTGGGAGGCCCTCGCCGGATGGCTGCAGGGGCCGATGGACGCGGCCGCCTGGGAGGCGGTCATCCCGTCCATGGGCGCGATGGCCCTGCTGCGCAACCTGCGCAACTTCGACCAGGCCGGGGTCTCGGACGCGGTGGCCGCGGGCGTCGCGGCGAAGATCTCCGACCCGGAGGTCGTCGCCCGGTCCCGGCAGTTCCCCTTCCGCTACCTGGCCGCCTACCAGCACGCCCCGTCGCTGCGCTGGGCGTACCCGCTGGAGCGGGCGCTCGGGCACTCGCTGGCCAACGTACCGGCGCTGCCCGGCCGGACGCTGGTGCTCGTCGACCGCTCCGGGTCGATGTGGTCCCGGCTCTCGGACCGCTCCGAGCTCAACCGGGCGGACGCGGCGGCCGTCTTCGGGGCGGCGCTGGCGCTGCGGGCCGAGGACGCCGACCTGGTGCAGTTCGGCACGAACAGCGCGGTGGTCCCGTACACGCGGGGCGAGTCCGTGCTCAAAGTGCTGGAGCGCTTCGGGGACCTCGGTGGGACCAACACGGCCCAGGCCGTGAAGGAGCACTACCGGGGCCACGACCGGGTGCTGATCGTCACCGACGAGCAGGCCGCCTCGTACGGCTACGGCGGCGACCCGACGCAGCAGGTGCCGAGCACGGTCCCGGTGTACACCTGGAACCTGGCCGGCTACCGGGTGGGCCACGCGCCGTCCGGCGCGGGGAACCGGCACACCTTCGGCGGGCTCACCGACGGGGCCTTCCGCATGGTGTCCCTGATCGAGGCGGGCCGGGACGCCGACTGGCCGTGGGCCGCGTAAGGACCGGTCAGACCTTCTCGTGGTTCTGGGAGTTCGAGTACGGGCTCTCGTACGGGGAGTTGTCGTCGAGCGGGCCCAGGTCCCGCAAGACGAACATCATCACGAGCATGAGGCCGCCGAGGACGATGCCGATGGCGCCGAGGATGATGCCGGCCAGCGCCATCCCACCGTTGTCGGCCTCGCCGCGGTTCGCCTTGCCCTTGCCCAGGGCGCCGAAGACCACGGCCCCGATGCCGAGGCCCACGGCTATGAAGCTCGTGATGCAGCCGACGACGGCGAGGATGCCGAGGACGAGGGCGGTGATGCCGAAGCCGTTGTTCTTCGGCATCCCGTAGGGCTGGTACGCGGCGTAGCCCGGGTATCCGGGCTGGCCCGGGTACCCGTACGTCGGCTGGGCGGGCGCCGGACCGGGATAGGCGTGGGCGCCCGGTCCGGGCTGGGCCGGGTGCCCGTACGCGGCGGACGCGGGCCCGGACACCGGCACGGTCGGAGTGGTCTCGGCCCCCGGCATCTCGATCACCGTCGGCTGGTCGTGCACGGACGGCGGGCCCGGCACGCCGTGCTCCCCCGGTACCGCCTGCGCCCCCGGCGTGCCGTGCGGCTTGCCCAGGTCCACCGCCGGCCGCTCCGGCGGCGCCCACGGGTCCCGCGGCTCGGGACTGTTCTCGGTCATGCGGCGCCCCCCTCTCGTACGGCCATGCTAAGCGCAGCCACCGACAGTCACCGGTCTGCCTACGATGAATCCAGACCTGCCCGCACCAGCGTTCTCCGGAGGCATCCCCATGACCGACCTGCACCCCTTCATCGCGGGGCTGCCCAAGGCGGAACTCCACGTCCACCACGTCGGCTCGGCGTCTCCGCGCATCGTCGCCGAGCTCGCCTCCCGGCACCCCGACTCGAAGGTCCCATCCGACCCCGAGGCGCTCGCCGACTACTTCACCTTCACCGACTTCGCGCACTTCATCGAGGTCTACCTGTCGGTCGTGGACCTCATCCGCACCCCCGAGGACGTCCGGCTGCTGACCTTCGAGGTCGCCCGCGACATGGCCCGCCAGAACATCCGCTACGCCGAGCTGACCATCACCCCGTACTCCTCCACCCGCCGCGGCATCGACGAGAAGGCCTTCATGGAGGCCATCGAGGACGCCCGCAAGGCCGCCGAGGCTGAGCTCGGCGTCATCCTTCGCTGGTGCTTCGACATCCCCGGCGAGGCCGGCCTGGAAGCCGCCGCCGAAACCGCCCGCCTCGCCGTCGACCTGCGCCCCGAGGGCCTGGTCTCCTTCGGCCTCGGCGGCCCCGAGATCGGCGTCCCGCGCCCGCAGTTCAAGCCGTACTTCGACGCGGCCCGGGCGGCCGGCCTGCGCAGCGTGCCGCACGCCGGCGAAACCACCGGCCCCGAGACCATCTGGGACGCCATCCGCGAGCTGGGCGCCGAGCGCATCGGCCACGGCACGAGCGCCACCCAGGACCCGGAGCTCCTCGCGTACCTCGCCGAGCACCGCATCGCGCTGGAGGTCTGCCCGACCTCCAACATCGCCACGCGCGCGGTGGCCGACCTCGACGAGCACCCGGTCAAGGAGATGGTGGCGGCGGGCGTGCTCGTCAGCATCAACAGCGACGACCCGCCGATGTTCGGCTCCGACCTCAACAACGAGTACGCGGTGGCCGCCCGCCTCCTCGACCTGGACGAGCGGGGGCTCGCGCAGCTCGCCAAGAACGCCGTAGAGGCCTCCTTCCTGGACGAGGCCGGCAAGCGGAAGCTCAGCACGGAGATCGACACGTACACCTCCGCCTGGCTCGCGCGCTGACGTCCCGTCGACAATGGGGCCATGCGCACCTTGACTGCCGTCGGCCACCGCGGCGATCCCTACCGTGTCCGTGAGAACACCCTGGCCTCGATCCGCTCCGCCTTCGCGCGCGGCGCGGACGCGGTCGAGATCGACGTCCGGCTGACCCGTGACGGGGTGCCGGTCCTGCTGCACGACGAAACGCTCCAGCGGCTGTGGGGCCATGACGTGCGCCTGGACGCCGTCACGGCCCCGCAGTTGCGGGAGCTCACCGGGGGCGGGATCCCGACCCTGCGCGAGGCGCTGATGGAGGCCGGGGCCGGCCGGCTGATGATCGACCTGCCGGGCGCCACCGCGGAGTCGGTGCGCACGGTCGTGGGCCAGGTCCACGAGTGCGGGGCGCGCGAGCGCACGTACTACTGCGCGGGCCCCAACACGATGCTGGCGGTCCGCGCCGCCGATCCGGGTGCGGAGATCGCGCTGACCTGGACCACGCTGTCGCCTCCGCGCCGGGTGCTGATCGACGCGGTGGCGCCGCGCTGGCTCAACTACCGCTTCGGGCTGGTGAGCCGGGAACTCAACGACGCCCTGCACCGGGACGGGCTGCTGGTGTCGGCGTGGACCGCGGACACCAAGATGACGATGAAGGCGCTCATGAAGGCCGGCGTCGACTCCATCACCACGAACCGGGTGGACGCGCTGGCCGCGGTGCGCGCCGAACTCGGCCGGTGATACGTGCCTTCCGGGACGGGATCCGCGGCGCCGATCCGCGCCTGCAGGACCTGGGCCTGACCCTGCTGGTGCAGCTGGCCGTCACCATGCCGTTCGTCGTGCCCCGCTCCCCCGAACTGCCCGCCGCGACCTGGGGCTCGTACGGGATGACCACGCTCGCCGTGGTGCCGCTGATCTGGCGGCGCCGGGCGCCGGTGGCCGTACTCGCGGCGATCGTCCTCATCGGCGGGGTCTACAAGGTCGCTCTCGACGGGCCGGGCCAGCCGCTGCCGTACGCGGGCCTCATCGCCTTCTACACGGTCGCCCTGCAGTGCGCCCCCCGGGTCCGCGTGGCTGTGGGGCTGGCCACCGTGGCAGCGGTCGCCCTGTCGGTGGGCTGGAAGACGGGGACGGCGCGGGAGCTGCTGTTCACGCTGTTCGTCTCGGCGGCGGCGTACGCCCTGGGGCGGCTCCAGTACACGCGGCAGGCCTACACCGAGGCCGTCGAAGCCCGCGCCGCCGAGCTGGAGCGGGCCAACCGGATCGAGGCGGAGCAGGCCGCCGCGCGTGAACGGGCCAGGATCGCGCGGGAGATGCACGACATCCTCTCGCACGCGGTCAGCATCATGATCGTGCAAGCCGAGGCCGGGCCGGTGGCCGTGCGCCGGGCTCCCGAGCGGGCCGAGGCGGCCTTTGAGGCGATCGCGGAGACGGGCCGGGACGCGATGGCCCAGCTGCGCGCGATGCTGGGCGTGCTGCGCACCGCCGAGGCCTCGCCGCGGAGCCCGCAGCCGGGCGTCGCCGAGCTGCGGGAGCTGCTGGAGCGGGTACGGGCAAGCGGGCCGCGGGTGTCATACGAGCGGACGGGCTCGGTGCGCGAGCTGCCGGCCGCGCTGGAGGCGACGGTGCACCGGGTGGTGCAGGAGGCCCTGACCAACGTGGTCAAGCACGCCGGGGCCTCGGCGGTGGACGTACGCCTGGAGTACGGGGCCGAGTCCCTCACTGTGACGGTCACGGACGACGGGCGGGGGCCCGGCGGCTCTTCCTCGGGCGGGCACGGGCTGATCGGCATCCGCGAGCGGGCGGCGGCACACGGCGGGACCGCGCAGACCGGGCCGGGGCCGGACGGGCGCGGCTATGCGGTGCGGGTGGTCCTTGTAACCTCGCCGCAGGAGGTGGGGACTTGACGATCCGTGTGGTGGTCGCCGACGACCAGGAGCTGGTGCGCAGCGGGTTCGCGATGATCCTGGACGTCCAGGACGACATCGAGGTGGTCGCGGAGGTCGGGGACGGCGCGGCGGCGGTGGAGGCGGTGCGCCGGCTCGCGCCCGATGTGGCGCTGCTGGACATCCGGATGCCGGTACTGGACGGGATCGAGGCGTGCCGGACGATCTCCGCCGAGAGCGCGTGCCGCACGGTGATGCTGACGACCTTCGACTCGGACGAGTACGTGTACGAGGCGCTGCACGCGGGGGCGAGCGGCTTCCTGCTGAAGGACGTGCGGCGGGACGATCTGGTGCACGCGGTACGGGTGGTGGCGGCGGGCGAGTCCCTGCTGGCGCCTTCGGTGGCGCGGCGGCTGATCGAGGAGTACACGGCGGCGACGGTGCGCGCTCCCTCGCTTCCGGCGGACCGGCTGGAGGTGCTGACGGCGCGGGAGCGGGAGACGCTGCTGCACCTGGGCCGGGGGCTGTCGAACGCGGAGATCGCGGCGGCGCTGGTGGTGAGCGAGCACACGGTGAAGTCGCACGTGGGGAACGTGCTGGCGAAGCTGGGGCTGCGGGACCGGATCCAGGCGGTGATCTGCGCGTACGAGACGGGCCTGATCGCTGCGGGTACTCCCTCTGCGGGGTGAGGGGACGGCGTGTCGTATCCCTCTGGCCGGTGAGTTGTCGTACTGGCAAAGACCCCTCTCAGTGGTGATCCTCAACCACCCCTCTGACCTGCAGCATTGAGTCATCGGGCCGCGGTGGCCCGGTGAACTCTGAGGGGGATCCCATCATGAAGGCTCGTACGCGCACACTGATCGCCGCCGCCCTGGTCCTGGGCATCGCGTCCGGACCGGTCGTCGCGCACGCCGCTCCGGTGCCCGTCTCCGCGGGGGTCGCCGCGCCGATCGTCTCGACCCCGCCGAACGCGGCGGCGCTGGAGCGTGCGATCGCCGGTCTCGGCGCGGAGCACAAGGACGCGACGGCCGCGCTGGTGCGGGTGGGCGGTACGAGCGGCAGCTGGCGGGGCAGTTCCGGTGTCGCGGACGTCGTCACCGGGCGGGAGGCCGTCGACCAGGGCCGGTTCCGAGCCGGTTCGGTGACCAAGGCCTTCACCTCGGCCGTGGTGCTCCAGCTGGCGGCCGAGGGCCGGGTGGATCTGGACAGGCCGGCCCAGTGGTACCTGCCCGGGACGGTCCCCGATGCCTACGGCGCCGTCACCGTCCGGCAGCTGCTCAACTACACCAGCGGCATACCGGCGGCGGACGGCCCGGGCGAGTCGTTCGAGGCCCAGTGGGAGCACCGATTCGACGTGACCGATCCGCACGACCAGCTGGCCAACGCCTTCGCGAAGAAGCCGGAGTTCGCCCCGGGCGCGGCCCAGCACTACCTCAACATCAACTACACGGTGCTGGGCGTGCTCATCGAGAAGGTGACGGGCACGACGTACGAGGAGGCGGTCGCGCGGCGGATCCTCAAGCCGCTGGGGCTGCGTCAGACCTCGTTCCCCGCCCGGACGCAGACGAAGATCCACGGTCCGCACAACCGGGGCTACCAGGCGATACCGCGGCCGGACGGTTCGCGGGAGCTGCGGGACGTGACCGAGTGGAACTCCTCGGACCGGTGGGCGGCGGGGGACATCATCTCGACCACGGCCGACCTGGAGCGTTTCACCGTCGCCCTGTTCAGCGGGCGGATCGTGCCGAAGGCGCAGCTGGAGGAGATGTTCACGGTGCCGTTGGTGAAGAACTTCACCAACGGGAAGGCCGCGACGCTGACGGCCGGGCTGGCGAAGCTCGTCCTGCCGGACGGCACGGTGGCGTGGGGCAAGACGGGCGGCCGGCACGGTTACAACACCGCGATAGGCGCGACCCGGGACCTCTCCCGCACGGTGGTCTACTCGGTCAACTCCACGAACGCGAAGGGCGAGGACATGAACCCGGTGGCGCTCGGCATCATCATGGCGGCCTTCGCCAAGTAGCTACTCGGGCATCGCCTCAAGGCGCTTGATCATGCGGCGGAGCACCAGCAGCGGGATCACTCCGAAGACGCCGAACGATATGTCGATGACGCTCCACCAGACGGGTATCCCCCGGATCGGTCCGCAGATCAGGGCCAGCGGGATCACGCCGGCGCAGGCGATCATGCCGGCTTCGACGATCCAGATGTTGCGGACCGGGTCGCGGTGGACGCCGTAGAAGAAGACGGCGATGACGAGGTGGGCGAAGGCGAGCCAGTCGGTGCCGTAGAGGAGGAAGGGGTACTCGGCATCGGCCCGCTCCAACCCGTCGCCCACCCGGCGGAGCCATTCGTTGTCCACCAGGGCATTGGCCCAACGCAGCTCGCTCACCAGTGGGAAGGCGGTGAGTCCGCTCAGCACCAGGCAGATGAGGAACAGGGCCAGCCAGACACGGATACGCCGCTGAAGGGCGCTTCTCTCGCTCATGGAAGGAAGCGTACACCTGGAATTGAACACGTTCAGCCAAATCTCTGAACGCGTTCAATCTCGTTGGTGGAGCGTGGTCAGAGTCCGACGATCGCGTTCCAGCGCTTCGCGAAGGAGCGGCGCTCGGCCGCGGAGATGTCGCGCGCGACGACCAGCCTCTTGCGCATCTCGTCGTCGGGGAAGATCAGCGGGTTCTCGGCCAGTTCGGCGGTCTCCTTGTCGTCGGAGCCGGCCAGGACCTCGCGGGCGGCCGGGACCGGGCAGACGTAGTTGACGGAGGCGGCGAGCGCCGCGGCCACCTCCGGGTCGTAGTAGTGGTCGATCAGCGCCTCGGCATTGGCCTTGTGGCGGGCGAGGTTGGGGACGAGCAGGCTCTCCGCCCAGAGTTCACCGCCCTCCTCGGGGACCACGAACTCGATGTCCGGGTTGTCGGCCTGGAGCTGGATGGCATCACCCGAGTAGGCCTGGCAGGCCAGTACGTCGCCCTTGCTGAGGTCGGAGGTGTAGTCGTTGCCGGTGAAGCGGCGGATGTGCTTCGTGCGCACCCGTTCCTCGACCTGGTCGCAGACCCGGTGGAAGTCGGATTCGGTCCAGCGGGTGACGTCCACCCCGTTGCCCTGCATCAGCAGGGAGAAGGACTCGTCGAGGCCGGAGAAGAGGGTCACCCTGCCCGCGAGATCCGGGCTCCACAGGTCCTTGACCGATTTGATCTCCCGGCCCAGGGCCTTGCGGTTGTAGGCGATGCCCGTGATCCCCGACTGCCAGGGGACGGTGTGCAGCCGGCCTTCGTCGAAGGCCGGGGAACGCAGCTGCGGGTCCAGGTTCCTGGCCACGTTGGACTGGGCCGAGCGGTCCATCTTCTGGGCCCAGCCCAGGTGGACGAAGCGGGCGGCCATCCAGTCGCTGACCACGACCAGGTCGTGGCCGGTCTCCTGGCGGTTCATCAGGGCGGGGCTGATCTTGCCGAAGAACTCGTCGTTGTCGTTGATCTCCTCGGAGTAGCGGACCGCGATGCCGGTCCGCTCCGAGAAGGCATCGAGGGTCGGCCGGCTCTCCCCCTCATCGTCATCGGCGTCGATGTAGAGCGGCCAGTTGGAGAAGACCACGCTCTGCTCCCGCTGGGAGCGGTCCGCGCCCGCGCGCTGTTCCTCCGGAACATACGCGGCGGGCACGCCGCAGCCGGCGAGGGCGGCGAGCAGGCCCGCGGCACCGAGGCCGCGCAGCGCGTCGCGGCGGGAGAAGTCGAGTCGAGGCATGGCCAAAGCCTGAGCCAACGCAAAAGGGCGGGCAATAGACATGTTGTCTACCGCCCGCCCCTTCAGCGCTGTGCTGTGATCAATGCGGCGGATGCCGCCGACCAACCGCTGACCAGCTACTGATCAGCCGTCGAGCGAGGTCATGACGTGCTTGATGCGCGTGTAGTCCTCGAAGCCGTAGGCGGAGAGGTCCTTGCCGTAGCCGGACTTCTTGAAGCCGCCGTGCGGCATCTCGGCGACGAGCGGGATGTGGGTGTTGATCCACACGCAGCCGAAGTCGAGGTTCTTGGACATCCGCATCGCGCGGCCGTGGTCCTTGGTCCATACGGAGGAGGCGAGGGCGAACTCGACGCCGTTCGCGTACTCCACGGCCTGGGACTCGTCCGAGAAGGACTGGACGGTGATGACGGGGCCGAAGACCTCGTTCTGGATGATCTCGTCGTCCTGCTTGAGGCCGGAGACCACGGTCGGGGCGTAGAAGTAGCCCTTCTCGCCGACCTGGTGGCCGCCCGCCTCGACCTTGGCGTGGGCGGGGAGGCGCTCGATGAAGCCCGCGACCTGCTTGAGCTGGTTCGGGTTGTTCAGCGGGCCGTACAGCACGTCCTCGTCGTCCGGCTGGCCGGTCTTGGTGTCGGCGGCGGCCTTGGCGAGCGCGGTCACGAACTCGTCGTGGATCGACTCGTGCACGAGCACGCGACAGGCGGCGGTGCAGTCCTGGCCCGCGTTGAAGTAACCCGCGACCGCGATGTCCTCGGCGGCCTTGGCGATGTCGGCGTCCTCGAAGACGACGGCCGGAGCCTTGCCGCCGAGCTCCAGGTGGACGCGCTTGACGTCCTTCGAGGCGCTCTCGGCGACCTGCATGCCCGCGCGCACCGAACCGGTGATGGAGGCCATCGCCGGGGTGTCGTGCTCGACCATGGCCTTGCCGGTCTCGCGGTCGCCGCAGACGACGTTGAAGACGCCCTTGGGCAGGATCGAGTCGATGATCTCCGCCATCAGGACGGTGGAGGCCGGAGTGGTGTCCGAGGGCTTGAGCACCACGGTGTTGCCCGCGGCGATGGCCGGGGCGAACTTCCACACGGCCATCATCATCGGGTAGTTCCACGGCGCGACCTGGGCGACGACGCCGACCGGCTCACGGCGGATGATCGAGGTCATCCCGTCCATGTACTCGCCGGCCGAACGGCCTTCCAGCAGTCGGGCGGCACCCGCGAAGAAGCGGATCTGGTCCACCATCGGCGGCAGCTCCTCGCTTGCCGTGAGGCCCAGCGGCTTGCCGGTGTTCTCCGACTCGGCGGCGACGAGCTCGTCCGCGCGCGCCTCGAAGGCGTCCGCGATCTTCAGCAGCGCCTTCTGGCGCTCCGACGGCGTGGTGTCACGCCAGCCCGGGAAGGCCGCCGCGGCGGCGGCCATGGCCGCGTCGACGTCGGCCTGCCCCGAGAGCGGGGCCGTCGCGAAGGCCTCGCCGGTGGACGGGTTGACCACCTCGGTGGTCCGCCCGTCGGCGGCGTCCTTGAACTCCCCGCCGATGTAGTTGCGCAGACGACGCAGTTCGGTGGTCACTACAGCCACACTCCTGATCACATGTCCAACGATTGAGACGAATCCCAAGCCTAGCCCCTCGGCGGACGCTTTCGACAGACCCAGACGCCACCAACTACGAAATCAGTGAGATCCGGGTCGCCAAACGACGGATTTCATCGATTCCGCCTTGCGGAACGGACGACCCTCGTGCACAGTGAGGTCGTGGTCAGTCGAAGCGCAGATTCCAGGAACAGACAACCGTCCCCTTCGGTCGATGCTGTGTCCCTGGCGATCATCGAGCAACTGCAGGAGGACGGTCGCCGTCCCTATGCATCGATCGGCAAGGCCGTCGGCCTCTCCGAAGCGGCCGTACGCCAGCGCGTACAGAAGCTGCTCGACCAGGGCGTCATGCAGATCGTCGCCGTCACCGACCCGCTCACCGTGGGCCTGCGACGCCAGGCAATGGTCGGCATCAACGTCGAGGGAGACCTCGACCCGGTGGCCGACGCACTGACCGCCATGGCCGAGTGCGAATACGTGGTGATGACCGCCGGATCGTTCGACCTGATGGTGGAGATCGTCTGCGAGGACGACGACCACCTGCTTGAAACGATCAACAAGAAGATCCGCACGCTCCCCGGCGTGCGATCAACCGAAAGCTTCGTTTACCTGAAGCTCAAGAAGCAGACCTACATGTGGGGAACTCGATAGCCCGTGAGCCAGGACCTCTCCAAGACCGCGTACGACCACCTGTGGATGCACTTCACCCGCATGTCGTCGTACGAGAACGCACCCGTCCCCACCATCGTGCGCGGTGAGGGCACCTACATCTTCGACGACAAGGGCAAGCGCTACCTCGACGGCCTCGCCGGCCTGTTCGTGGTCAACGCCGGCCACGGCCGCAAGGAACTGGCCGAGGTCGCCTACAACCAGGCCCAGCAGCTCGCCTTCTTCCCCGTGTGGTCGTACGCCCACCCGAAGGCCGTCGAGCTCGCCGAGCGCCTGGCGGACTACGCCCCGGGCGACCTGAACAAGGTCTTCTTCACCACCGGTGGCGGCGAGGCCGTCGAGACTGCCTGGAAGCTCGCCAAGCAGTTCTACAAGCTGCAGGGCAAGCACACGAAGTACAAGGTCATCTCGCGTGCGGTCGCCTACCACGGCACCCCGCAGGGCGCCCTGTCCATCACCGGTCTGCCGGCCCTGAAGGCCCCCTTCGAGCCGCTGGTGCCCGGCGCGCACAAGGTGCCGAACACCAACATCTACCGCGCCCCGATCTACGGCGACGACCCCGAGGCCTTCGGCCGCTGGTGCGCCGACCAGATCGAGCAGGAGATCCTGTTCGAGGGCGCCGACACCGTCGCCGCCGTCTTCCTCGAGCCGGTGCAGAACGCCGGTGGCTGCTTCCCGCCGCCGCCCGGGTACTTCCAGCGGGTCCGCGAGATCTGCGACGAGTACGACGTGCTGCTCGTCTCCGACGAGACGATCTGCGCCTTCGGCCGCCTCGGCACGATGTTCGCGTGTGACAAGTTCGGCTACGTGCCGGACATGATCACCTGCGCCAAGGGCATGACCTCGGGCTACTCCCCGATCGGCGCCTGCATCGTCTCGGACCGCATCGCCGAGCCGTTCTACAAGGGTGACAACACCTTCCTGCACGGCTACACCTTCGGCGGACACCCGGTGTCCTCGGCGGTGGCGATCGCCAACCTCGACATCTTCGACAAGGAAGGCCTCAACCAGCACGTGCTGGACAACGAGGACGCCTTCCGCTCGACGCTGGAGAAGCTGCTCGACCTGCCGATCGTCGGCGACGTCCGCGGCAACGGCTACTTCTACGGCATCGAGCTCGTCAAGGACAAGGTCACCAAGGAGTCCTTCACGGACGAGGAGACCGAGCGCGTGCTCTACGGCTTCCTCTCCAAGGCCCTCTTCGACGCCGGCCTGTACTGCCGCGCCGACGACCGAGGCGACCCGGTCATCCAGCTGGCCCCGCCGCTGATCGCGGACCAGGGCACCTTCAACGAGATCGAAGGCATCCTGCGCTCGGTGCTCACTGAGGCGTGGACCAAGCTGTAAATAGTCCGAACCACACGGCCCGGATCCCCCGTTCGAGTGAGAACGCGGGGGTCCGGGCCGCGTGCTGTCAGCATCCAAGACGTTCATCTCTTTACATCTCAGTGCGGCGCCAGTGACCGAAAGGGCTCCGCTTCGTTCCCCCGGACGGAGGTGTACGCCATGGTGGCTCCACCGGACAATGCCCGGCCTGACAAGGCCCCGCCGCAGGACGATCTGCTCTGGGCACGGTCCCTTCACTACTCCCACAACGGTTCGCCCGGCCTCGTCGGGATCTCCCTGGGAGTGCGCCAGGGCGAGATCCTGGCGCTGACCGGTCCCCGCGGCTGCGGCAAGACCACCCTGCTGCGCTGCCTCTCCGGACAGTTGCGCCCCGAACAGGGCGAGGTGTGGTTCAACAGCGTCCCCGTGCACACCATGGGCGCGCTGGCCCGCGAGCGGCTGCGCCGCGACCGGTTCGGCTGGATCGGCCCCGAGCCGCGGCTGCTGCCCGAGCTGAAGGTCTGGGAGAACGCCGCCCTGCCGCTGCTGCTCGCCGGCGCCTCCCACCGGGCGGCCAAGCACGCCGCCTGCGAATGGCTGGACCGCCTCGACATCGGCGGCTTCGCCCGCAAACGGCCCGCCGCCCTGACCCGGGCCGAGTCCCAGCGGGTGGCCCTGGCGCGGGCGCTCGTCAACGAGCCCGCGGTGATCTTCGCCGACGAGCCCACGGCCCCGCTGCACCGGGCCGAGCGCTCCCTGCTGCTCCGTACGCTGACCACCGCTGCCCGCTCCCACGAGATCACCGTGCTCCTCGCCACCCACGACGAGGAGAGCGCCGCCGTCGCGGACCGCCGCCTGGCCCTCGTCGACGGCCGCTCCGCCGGGGCCGCGGCAGCCGTCTCCTCCCCCGGCCCCGAGACCTCGGAGGGCCAGGCCGCGTGCTCGCTCTCCGCCTAGCCCGCGGCTCCCGGCCCGCGGTCCAGCTGCGCCGGCTCCTCGTCGCGGCCGCCTCCGCCGGCAGCGGGTTCCTGCTGCTGTACGTACTCGAAGAGGCCGTGGCCCGGCCCGCCGGATCGTTCCCTCGCCTGCTGTGGGCGCTGCTCCCGCTCGCCGTCACCGTCCACTTCGCCGTCACCGTGGCCCGCACCGACCCCGCCACCCGGCCCCGCGAAGGCCTCGACGCCGCGGGGCTCGGACCCGTACGGCGCATCCTGGTCGCGGTGATCTCGACCGCCATCGCCTGCACCCTCGGCAGCGCCCTCGCCCTCGCCGTCTTCCTCCACCTGCGCGGGGACCTGGCCGGGCTGCCGTTCGACGGGGCCGGGGCCCGGCTGCTCCACGCCGACCAGCCGCTGCCCGTGGCCGCCGCCCTCACCCTGCTGGCCCTGATCCCGCTCACCGCGTCCGCCGCGACCGCCCTCACCCTGCGCCCCCGGCCGCCGATGGCCCCCCAGACCGGGCTCCCCTGGGGCATCACCCTGACGGCCTGCGGGCTCGCGGTGCAGGCCTACGCGGGCCGCGGCGGCACCGGGATGCTCGCCGGATGGTCGCTGACCGCGGTCGGCCTCGCCCTCGCCGGACCGGGACTCGCCTACGCCTGCGGCACCCTCGTCCAGGCCGTGCGCCCCGGCGCGCTCCGGCTGCTGGCCGGACGGGCCCTCCAGGAGGAGGCGCCCCGGCTCGGCCCGCCGCTCGGGGTGCTGTGCGCGGTCGGCGCGGGCGCGCTCACCGCCCTGGCCCTGCGCGACCGGGGCGGGCTGCTCGTCCCGCTCGGCCCGCTGACCGGGCCGGCCGCCGCGCTGGTGGCCGTGTGCGCGGCCGCGACCCTTCTCACATCCGCGGTGGAGGCCCGCCAGGGCCGGGCCGCCGAACGCTCGGCGCTGACCGACCTGGGCGCTCCGGCCAAGGTCCTGCGTACGGCGGCGAGTTTGCGGGCTTCCGCCCTCGTGGCCGTGTGCGTACCGCTCAGCTGGGGTGTGGCGCAGCTGACGTCGCTGGCTCTGACCCGCTGACGCGGGCAGCGCTTAGGGTGGGCCGAATGGTCAACGGATACATCGACACCGAGATCGAGACGCTCGCCGAGTTCGACCGGGTCGTGGCCCGCGGCTCGCTCAGCGGCTACCGGATCCAGTCGGTCAACCTGCTGGAGCGGACCTTCGCGCTGCTGTCCGCCGACACGTCGGCGGCCGTGTTCCTGGGCTGCGCGATGGAGCCCGACGCCTCCGTGAAGGTCCGCGCCGACGGCGCGCTGGTCTTCCCGCCCGTCCCGGACCTGCCCTTCGATCCGTACCGGGGCCTGCTCTATACCCCCGGGGAGCTCTTCGCCGGGCTGCCCGACGGGTACGAGGCCACGCCGGACGCCCAGGCGTACGCCTGGTTCCAGGAGACGAAGGCCGACGGGGACATCTTCTCCTCGATGCTGCGCTCCCTCCACGACGACGCGATCTCCGACGCCCTAGACGAGCACCTCGCCGGGGCCCGGGTCGTGGGCGTGATGGGCGGCCACGCCATGGCCCGCGGCGGCGCGGAGTACGGCGGCGCCGCCGAGCTCGGCCGGGCGCTGACCCGGTCCGGGCTGACGGTGGCCACCGGCGGCGGCCCGGGCGCGATGGAGGCCGCCAACCTCGGCGCCTACCTGGCCCCGGCCGCCGACGAGGCGCTCCCGGAGGCCCTGGAGATGCTGGCCGAGGCCCCGTCCTTCGCGCCGTCGGTGTCCGACTGGGCCCGGGCGGCGTTCGCCGTGCGGGACCGCTGGCCCGGCGGCGGCGACTCGGTGGGCATCCCGACCTGGTTCTACGGGCACGAGCCGCCGAACGCGTTCGCCGCGCACATCGGCAAGTACTTCGCGAACGCCACCCGGGAGGACGGGCTGCTGGCCCGGTCCAACGCGGGCGTGGTCTTCCTGCCGGGCGCGGCGGGCACCGTCCAGGAGGTGTTCGACAGCGCGACTCCGAACTACTACGAGTCGCGGGGCGAGCCGGCGCCGATGGTGCTGGTCGACCGGGCCCACTGGACGGAACACCTCCCGGTGTGGCCGCTGCTCCAGTCACTGGCGCGCGGCCGTTCGATGGAGTCGCGGATCGCGATCGTCGACTCGGTGGACGAGGTCCCGGACGTCCTCGCGTCGATGGTTCGATGAACTGAGCGTCGGAGGCAACTTCGCGGCCCGTTCGCACGTCTGGCAGAGGTACCGCAAAACCTGCCAGACGTGAACGGAGCCTTTGGTGCTCATAGGCCTGCTGACCGCTGTCGCGGCGTCCATCTGCTACGGCACGGGATCCGTGCTGCAAGCCGTCGGATCGCGCCGCGCGGCCCGGATGTCGCCGTCCGCCGCCGGGGTGACCGCCCATGGCGGCCCCAATCTGTCGTCCACCGCGAAAGCGGCGATGACCTGGGAATTCATCGTCGGCACGATCCTGGACTTCGTGGGCTTCGGCCTCGGCGCCCTGGCCGCGCGCCTCCTTCCCCTCTTCCTCTCCCAGACGGTGATCAGCGCCAACCTGGTGATCACTGCCGTGCTGAGCGTGAAGCTGCTGGGCATCCGGCTGAGCCGGAAGGAATGGACCTCGATCGGGGTCGTCTGCACGGCGCTGGTGCTGCTGGCGACGGCGGCGGGCCACGAGGGCGGCCACCACGCTCCGATGTCCACGCACTGGTGGCTGCTGGGCATCACCCTGCTGCTGATGGTGGGCGGCACCGTGGCCGTACGCCTGCTCGGCGGCCGGGCCGCGATCCTGGCGGGCCTGCTGTCGGGCCTGGGGTTCGGCGCGCTGGGCGTCGGCGTCCGGATCCTGGACGGTGTGGACCCGTTCGACCTCGGCACGTTCCTGGCCGACCCGGCCCTCTACGCCATCCTGGTGGCGGGCGTCGGCGGCATGTACCTGCACACGGTCGCCCTCCAGATCGGCTCGGTGAACGGCGCCACGGCCGCACTGGTCGTCGGCGAGACGGTCCTGCCCGGCGCGATCGGTGTCCTGTGGCTCGGCGACGCCTCCCGGCCGGGGCTGGCCTGGCTGGCGGTCCTCGGCTTCGTCCTCGCCGTCACCGGGGCGGTCGCCGTCGCCTGGTACGGCAAGCACGAGGGCTCCGATCCGGAGATGGAAGCCCAGGTCCCGGCCGCGGTCGGATAGCCGGGGGCGGGCCTGCCCCCTTCACCCGCTCGCTCTCCCCCGGTGGCGTACGCCCGGCAGCTGCCGCTTGCTGGACGGGGGAGAAAGCGAGGCGCCCCATGGCCCCCACGGACACCACCGCCGCCCGGCTGTACACGCCCCGGGCCGCCGGGGCGGCCGGCATCGCGTTCGCCGTGCTGCTCGCGGCCGCGATCGTCCTGATGCGGCTCGCCATCCCCTCGGGGGACGGCGCCGAGGCCGCGGTCGCCGCCGGCGACCGCTGGGCGGTGCGGCTGGCCCTGGAGATCGTGCCGTTCGCCGGGATCGCCTTCCTGTGGTTCATGGGCGCACTGCGCGCGCACGTCGGCGAGGCCGAGGACAGGTTCTTCTCCACTGTCTTCCTCGGCAGCGGGCTCGTCTGCGTCGCCACGCTCTTCGTCGCCGCCGGTGCCGCGGGGACCGTGCTGGCGGAGAACCCGCCGTCCGACTTCGGCCGCCACTACGCGTACACGGTCCTCGCGACCTACTCGATGCGGATGGCGGCCGTCTTCGTCCTCGCGACCTCGACGCTCGGGCGCAAGTTCGGCGTCTTCCCCAAGCCGCTGGTCCTGCTGGGCACCGTCGTCGGCCTGGTCCTGCTCGTGGTGGGCTCCGGCGTGCCCTGGTCCGAGCTGGTGTTCCCGGCCTGGGCCCTCGTCGTCAGCGTCTACATCCTGCGGACCCGGCTGCGCTAGGCGGTCGGCTCCGCAGGGCCCCGTACTCCTGCTCTGACCTGCGCTTTCATTGCCCGGCAGGACGTGCCCGGCTCCCGCATGCATGCTGGATGAGGGAGGGGAACGGGGGCTGGTTCTCGGGTCGACGGGGAAGATCGAGCCATCGAAAGGCGGATGCCTCATGAGGCTTGTCGTGGACCTCAACCGCTGTCAGGGCTACGCCCAGTGCGCGTTCCTCGCCCCGGACGTCTTCGCCATGCACGGCGACGAGTCACTCCTTTACAACCCGCAGCCCGACGAGGAGCACCGCGAGAACGTCGTCCGCGCCGTCCACGCCTGCCCCGTCCGGGCCATCCTGCTGGACGCGATGAACGGGTCCCTGACGACCGCGGAGGCCAGTGGTGAGCGGTGACTCAGCCCTTGAGCGGCTCAAGCGCGAAGGCCGCATCGTGGTCGTCGGCGCTTCCCTCGCCGGCCTGCGGGCCGCCGAGACCATGCGCGAGAAGGGGTTCGCCGGATCGCTCACGATGATCGGCGACGAGCCCTACGAGCCGTACGACCGTCCCCCGCTGTCCAAGCAGGTCCTGCTGGGCAAGGCGACCGCGGACCGTACGGCCCTCCCCCGCCGCCGGGACATCGACGCCAAATGGCGGCTCGGCGTACCCGCCACCGGTCTGGACATGGCGGCCAGACGGGTGAAGCTCGCCGACGGGGACGAAGTGGAGTACGACCGGCTGCTGATCGCCACCGGGGTACGGGCCCGGCCGTGGCCGAACGAGGAGGAGGCCGCCCTCGAAGGCGTCTTCACCCTGCGCACCCGGGACGACGGGGTGGCCTTGGAGCGGCGGCTCGCCGCCGGACCGCGCCGGGTGCTGGTCATCGGCGCCGGGTTCACCGGTTCCGAGATCGCCTCCGCCTGCCGCGAGCGGGACCTCCCGGTCACGGTGGCCGAGCGGGGCGCCGCGCCCCTGGTCGGGGCCCTGGGCGGAGCGGTCGGCGAGGTCGCGGCCCGGATGCACCACGAGAACGGGGTGGATCTGCGGACCGGGATCATGGTCACCGGGCTGGAGGGCGACTCCTCCGGCCAGGTACGGGCCGCCCACTTCTCGGACGGCAGCGTCCTGGAGACCGACGTCGTGATCGTGGGACTCGGCGCCCAGCGCAACACCGAATGGCTGGCCGGTTCCGGACTGGGCGCGGGCCCGCGGGGCATCGCCTGCGACGCGGGCTGCCGGGCCTTCAACATCTGGGGCATCGTCACGGACGACATCTATGTGGCGGGTGACGTCGCACGCTCCCCGCACGCGCTCTTCGGCTACCAGTTCCTGTCGCTGGAGCACTGGGGCAACGCCGTCGCGCAGGCCGAGACCGCGGCGCACAACATGCTCAGCGAAGGCATGGACCGGCGCCCCCACGTGTGGGTTCCGGCCTTCTGGTCCTCCCAGTTCGGGGTGAACATCAAGTCGGTCGGGGTCCCCTCGATGGGGACCGAGCTCCTCATCACCCAGGGCTCTCGCGACGAGCGCAGGTTCGTGGGCGTCTACGGCTACCAGGGGCGCGTGATCGGCGCCGTCACCTTCGACCAGTGCCGGTGGCTGGACTTCTACGAGCAGCAGATCGAACAGACCGCCCCGTTCCCGCCGCCCTACGCGACGGTGGACCGCCGGAGCGAGGGGAACGCGCCGCTGGACCCGGACTTCCCCGACCCGTCGGTACCGACCCACGGCCCGACCATCACCCTGAGCGGCTACTCACCGGCCGACCGGCGGATGACGTTCACGCCGGCGCACAACTGAGCGCGAGGACCTCTCATGACTGAAGGCATCCTGCGGCAGATCCTCGACTACTCCAGCCGCGCCAACCCGTACCCCCTCTACGAGGAGCTCCGCAAGAGCGGGCCGGTGTTCCACGACGGGGACGGACCGTACGTCGTCAGCACGTACCACGAGATCAAGAGCCTGCTGCACGATCCGCGGATCAGCTCCGACTCCCGCAACCTGGCGTCGACCGCCGGCGACCTGCTGGGCGAGGGGGACGGGGAAGAGGGCGAGGGCGGCGCCCTGCCGCCGTCCTTCCTGAAGCTGGACCCGCCCGACCACGACCGGCTGCGCCGGATGACGAACCGCCCCTTCGGGCCGCCGCACTCCCCGCACCGCGTCCACGACATGCGCGGCGAGCTGGGCGGCATCGTCACCGGTCTGATCGACACGATCGCCGAGCAGGGCGACCCGGGGCGGATCGACCTCGTCGAGGAGTTCTCGTACCCCTTCCCGGTCACGGTGATCTGCCGGCTGCTGGGCGTGCCGAGCGAGGACGAGGCCAAGTTCCACGTCTGGGCCGACACGCTCGCCGCGAGTCTGGACCCCGATCCGGACGCCGATCCCACCGAACGCGCGAAGAAGACGCAGGACTCCCGCATGGAGCTCGGCATGTACCTGGCCGGGCTGATCGAGGAGCGGCGCAAGAACCCCACCGGGGACATGCTCTCGGAGCTGGCGGCCGGGCAGGGCCCGGACGGCGCCATGAGCACGATGGAAGTGCTCGCCACCTCGGCGCTGCTGCTGATCGCCGGGCACGAGACCACCGTCAACCTGATCACGAACGGCATGCTCACACTCCTGCGCCATCCTGAGGCCCTGGACCGGCTGCGCGCCGATCCGGCGCTGGCCGTCCCGATCGTGGAGGAGCTGCTGCGCTACGAGCCCCCGGTGCAGCTGCTGCCGCAGCGCACGCCGCTGGCCGACATCGAGATGGCGGGGGTGACCATCCCCAAGGGCGCCTCGCTCTGGCTGATCCTGGCCTCCGGCAACCGCGACCCCCG
The DNA here is from genome assembly GCF_040684275.1 of Streptomyces sp. NPDC091371. Lineage (NCBI taxonomy): Bacteria > Bacillati > Actinomycetota > Actinomycetes > Kitasatosporales > Streptomycetaceae > Streptomyces > Streptomyces sp. NPDC091371. Next base: position 13,272 of record NZ_JBFBFP010000028.1, on the reverse strand, counting down.
GCGGTTCAAGGATCCGGACCGCTTCGACCCGGACCGCCCGGACGTCCAGCACCTGGGTCTCGGCAGCGGCATCCACAGCTGCTTCGGGGCGCCCCTGGCCCGGCTGGAGGCCGCGCTGGCACTCAGCGAGCTGGCCCGCAGGCTGGAGAACCCCCGCCTGCTGGAGGATCCGCCCCCGTACCGCCAGAACGCGGTCCTGCGCGGCCCGCGCCACCTCCCGATCGCCTGCGACAAGATCCTCCCGGCCTAGGCAGGCTCTCCCGGCAGGACGACCACCTCGGCCGGGCTGAAGGTGACGGCCACCCGGTCGCCCACCGAGGGCGCCCCGGCCAGCCCGCACTCCGCCTCCAGCACCGGCCCGGCCTCCGGGCGCAGCAGCAGGGCGACGTGCGTGCCGCGGAAGGTGCGAGAGACCACCTCGCAGGGCAGGCCGGCCGCGCACAGCACGACCCCCGCGGGGCGGACCAGCAGCCGGTGCGCCCCGTCCGGGGTGCCGGCCGGGACCGGGACCTTGCCCCACGCGGTGGCGGCCGCGCCGCCCGAGACCGTGGCCGGGACCACGTTCTCGAAGCCGAGGAACCGGGCCACGAACTCCGAGGCGGGCCGCTGCCAGACCTCCAGCGGAGTCCCGGCCTGCGCGATCCGCCCGTCCCGCATCACCACCACCCGGTCGGCCAGGGCGAAGGCCTCGCCCTGGTCGTGCGTGACGGCCAGTACGGTCGTCCCCAGCCGGGAGAACAGTCCGCGCAGCTCCACCACGAGCCGCTCCCGCAGCCCCCGGTCCAGCTGCCCGAGCGGCTCGTCCAGCATCAGCAGCCGCGGCGACGGCGCCAGCGCCCGGGCCAGCGCGACCCGCTGCTGCTCGCCGCCGGACAGCGAGGCCACCGCCCGGCCCTGGGCTCCGGGGAGCCCGACCAGCTCCAGCAGCTCCGCGACGTGGGCCCCGTACGACACACGCGCGAGGCCCCGCATCCGCAGGCCGAACGCGACGTTCCCGCCGACGTCCCGGTGCGGGAACAGCTGGTGGTCCTGGAACATCAGGCCGACGCCCCGCCGGTGCACGGGCACCCCGGCCTGGTCCGCCCCGCCCAGCAGGACGCGTCCCGCGGACACCTGCTGGAGGCCGGCGACGACCCGCAGCAGCGTGGACTTCCCGCTCCCGCTCGGTCCCAGCACGCACACGGTCTCGTGCTCGGCGACCTTGAGGTCCACGGCGTCCACGACCGCGCGCTCACCGAAGCGGACCGACACCCCTTCCAGCTGAAGCAGCGTCATCAGAACTCTCCGGAGGTCTTGTCGGGGCGCAGCCGCTCCAGCACCAGCAGGGACGCCGCGCACACCAGCATCAGGATCGTGCTCAGGGCCATCGCCTGCCCGTAGTTCATCTCACCGGCCCGCCCCAGCAGCCGCGCCACGGCCACCGGCAGCGTCGGGTGGTCCGGCCGCGCGATGAACACGGTCGCGCCGAACTCCCCCAGCGAGACCGCGAAGGCGAACCCGGCCGCGATCAGCAGCGCGCGCCGCACCAGCGGCAGGTCCACCTCCCGCCAGGCCCGCAGCGGCGACGCGCCGAGCACCGCGGCCGCCTCGCGCAGTCTCCCGTCCACCGCCCGCAGCACGGGCAGCATGGTCCGCACGACGAACGGCACGCCGACGAGGGCCTGCGCGAGCGGCACCAGGATCCACGAGGTCCGCAGGTCCAGCGGCGGCTCGTCCAGGGTGATGAGGAAGCCGAAGCCCACCGTCACGGCGGACACCCCGAGCGGCAGCATCAGGAGCGCGTCGAAGCCGCGCACGAAGCGGCCGCCGCGCCGGGTCAGTGCCGCGGCCGCGAGCCCCCCGATGACCAGGGCGATCGCGGTGGCGGCGAGCGCGTACTGGAGGGAGTTCCAGATCGCCTCCAGCGGCGGCACCAGGAACGTTCCGCCGCCCGCGCCGACCTCCTGGAGCGCCCGGTAGAAGCCGAAGCCGTATCCGCCGGGCGCGTCGAAGGAGCGTTCCACCAGCACGGCGAGCGGCGCCACGATGAGCAGCGCCACGGTCAGCAGCACCCCGCCCAGCAGCGCGCGCTGCGCCCAGCCGCGCGGCCGGTGCGTGGTGCGGCCCGGGTCGACGAGCCGCAGCGCGGTCTCGCGCTTGCGCACCGTCCAGGCGTGCACGGCGAGGATCCCGCCGATCGCGGCGAACTGGACCATCGTCAGTACGGCGGCCGTCGACAGGTCCAGGAGCTGCGCGGTCTGCCGGTAGACCTCCACCTCCAGGGTGGAGTACGAGGGCCCGCCGAGGATGAGCACGACGCCGAAGGAGCTGAAGGTGAACAGGAACACCATCAGCGAGGCGGCGGCCACCGCCGGGGCCAGCGCCGGCAGCGTCACCCGCCGCCAGGCGGTGAACCGTCCGGCGCCCAGCACCCGGGCGGCCTCCTCCTGACGCGGATCCAGCTGGGCCCAGAGCCCGCCGACCGTGCGGACGACGACGGCGTAGTTGAAGAAGACGTGCGCGAGCAGGATCGCCCAGACGGTGGTGTCGAGCCGGACCCCCACCGTTTCGTCCAGCAGCCCGCCGCGGCCGACGAGGGAGAGGAAGGCGGTGCCGACGACCACGGTCGGCAGCACGAAGGGGACCGTCACCACGGCGCGCAGGAGCTGCTTGCCGGGGAACTCGAAGCGCGCGAACACGTACGCGGCGGGGAGCGCGATCAGCAGCGTGAGCGCGGTGGAGGCGAACGCCTGCCAGGTGGTGAACCAGAGCACCTCGGCGATGTCGGGCCGGGTGATCACCTCGCCGATCCGGCCGAGCTGCCAGCCGGCGTCGGTCTTGAGACCGCGCCCGACGATGGCGGCGACGGGGTAGGCGAAGAACAGCCCGAAGAAGGCGAGGGGCACGGCCATCAGCGCGAACCGCACGGCCGTGGCCCGGCCGGACTCCCGGCCGGGCTCCCGGATGGTTCCGCGGCCGGACGCACGGCCGGACCCGCGGGTGGCGGGGACCGGCGCGGCGCCCCCCGACGCCGCGTCCGGACCCTTCGTACCGCTTACTTCACGACGAGCGCGGTCCATGCCGAGACCCACTGCTCACGGTTCTTGGCGATGGTCTGCGGAGCCACGTTCTCGGGCTTCTCGACCACCACGCCGTGCTTGGTGAACAGCTCCGGCAGGGAAGCGTTCTTCGTCACCGGGTTCACGAACATCTGGAGCGGCATGTCCTCCTGGAACTTCTTGCTGATCAGGAAGTCCACGAGCGCCTTGCCGCCCTCAGCGTTCTTCGCTCCCTTCAGCAGACCCGCGAACTCGATCTGGCGGAAGCAGGTGCCCGTCGCGACGCCCGTGGGGGCCTCGGCCGGCTGCGGCTCGCCGTACAGCACCTCGACCGGGGGGCTGGAGGCGTAGGAGACGACCAGCGGGCGGTCGCCCTTGGCCTTCTTGCCGCCGGCGGAGCCGGAGAAGCGCTCGTTGTAGGCCTGCTCCCAGCCGTCGACGACCTCGACGCCGTTGGCCTTCAGCTTGGTCCAGTAGTCCTTCCAGCCGTCCTCGCCGTACTTGCCGACGGAGGCGAGCAGGAAGCCGAGGCCGGGCGAGGAGGTCGCGGCGTTCTCGGTGACCAGCAGGTTCTTGTACTCCGGCTTGACCAGGTCGTCCAGCGTCTGCGGCGGGGCGATCTTCTTGTCGGCGAAGTACGCCTTGTCGTAGTTGACGCAGATGTCGCCGGAGTCGGTCGGGGTGACCCGGTGCTCCTTGTCGAGGACGTACTCCGGCTTCACCTCGGCCAGGCCCTTGGCCTCGTACGGGGTGAAGATGCCGTTGTCGAGGGCGCGCGAGAGCAGGGTGTTGTCCACACCGAAGAAGACGTCGCCGCGCGGGGAGCCCTTGGTGAGGATCTCCTGGTTCAGCGCCGCGCCCGCGTCGCCGGACTTCAGGACCTTGACCGTGTAGCCGCTCTCCTGCTCGAACTCCTTGAGGACCGCTTCGGTCACGTTGAAGGAGTCGTGGGAGACGAGCGTGACGGTCTTGGGCTTCGCGCTCTCGCTCGCGCCCGCGGTCTTGTCCTTGGCGCCGCCGCCGCAGGCGCTGAGCGTGGTGACGCCCAGCGCGGCCGCGAGCGCGGCGCCCGCGATCTTCTTGGTGGTGCTCACTGGTGATTCCTCCTGGGATGACCAGGAGAAGACGCGGCCCTGCCCGGCGCTCTGTGGGAGCGGACGCCGGGCAGGGCGCAACAGCTTGAGTGGTGACCGAACTTCCTACCCCGAATGACCGGGGCGAGGTTCAGAGGGTCTGCGGATGACGGTGTCCGCACTCTCAGCGCTGTGGCGCTCCCCTGTCGGAATATGAAATTGGTTCGGCCACAGGGTACCCCGTGGCCGAATCACGACGAACAAAACCGGAACCTAACGCTCCGATGCGGCGAGCTGGCCGCACGCGCCGTCGATCTCCTGGCCGCGGGTGTCCCGTACGGTCACGGGCACGCCGTGCCGGGCGATGGCCTCCACGAAGGCCTTCTCGTCCTCGGGGCGCGAGGCGGTCCACTTGGAGCCGGGCGTCGGGTTCAGCGGGATCAGGTTGACGTGGACGCGCTTGCCCTTGAGCAGGCGGCCGAGCAGGTCGCCGCGCCAGGCCTGGTCGTTGATGTCGCGGATCAGGGCGTACTCGATGGAGATGCGGCGGCCCGACTTCTCGGCGTACTCCCAGGCCGCGTCGAGGACCTCGCGGACCTTCCAGCGGGTGTTCACCGGCACCAGGGTGTCGCGCAGCTCGTCGTCCGGCGCGTGCAGCGAGACGGCGAGGCGGCACTTGAAGCCCTCGTCGGCGAACCGCAGCATGGCCGGGACCAGGCCGACGGTGGAGACGGTGATGCCGCGCTGCGACAGGCCGAGGCCGTCGGGCTCCGGGTCGGTGAGCCGGCGGATGGCGCCGACGACCCGCTTGTAGTTGGCCAGCGGCTCGCCCATGCCCATGAAGACGATGTTCGACAGCCGGGCCGGTCCGCCGGGGACATCACCGTCGCGCAGGGCGCGCATGCCGTCGACGATCTGGTGCACGATCTCGGCGGTGGACAGGTTGCGGTCGAGACCGGCCTGGCCGGTGGCGCAGAACGGGCAGTTCATGCCGCAGCCGGCCTGCGAGGAGATGCACATGGTGACCCGGTCGGGGTAGCGCATCAGCACGGACTCGACGAGCGTGCCGTCGTGCAGCTTCCACAGGGTCTTGCGGGTGGTGTCGTCGTCGCAGCTGATGTGCCGCACGACGTTCATCAGCTCGGGCAGCAGCTCCTGCTGGAGCTTCTCGCGGGAGGCGGCCGGGATGTCGGTCCACTCGGCCGGGTCGTGCGCGTACCGGGCGAAGTAGTGCTGGGAGAGCTGCTTGGCCCGGAAGGGCTTCTCGCCGATCGCGGCCACGGCCTCGCGGCGCTCGGCGGGGCTGAGGTCGGCGAGGTGCCGCGGTGGCTTCTTGGCGCCTCGGGGCGCGACGAAGGTGAGCTCTCCCGGAACGGGGCGGGCCATGATCGGATACTCCTCGATGGGGCGAGGTCCGGGCGCGCGACTCCGCCGGTGCGGAGCGGACTGCGGCTCGACTGGAGCCTGGAAGACCTCTCACGGGCCGTCCCCGCAGTCGCGGAGAACGGCAAAGGCGCGCCACTCGCGAGTGGCGCGCCTTTTAGGATAACCCGCTCCGCGGGGGCCGACCGGTGCCGACGGGTTCCGCGGCTCGGTCAGCCCGTGCCCACGAACGCGGCCAGCAGCAGCCACACCACCGGGGCGGTCGGCAGGAGGGAGTCCAGCCGGTCCATGATGCCCCCGTGGCCGGGGAGCAGGGTGCCCATGTCCTTGATGCCCAGGTCCCGCTTGATCATCGACTCGCCGAGGTCGCCCAGCGTGGCGCTGACCGCGACCGCGAGGCCCAGCAGCAGGCCCTGCCACCAGGAACCGCCGTCGATCAGGAACTCCATGCACAGGGCGCCCGCCGCCATGGCGAAGGCCACCGCGCCGAAGAGCCCCTCGCGCGTCTTGCCGGGGCTGATGCGCGGCGCGAGCTTCGTCTTGCCGAAGCGCCAGCCGACCGCGTAGGCCCCGGTGTCGCTGACCACGGTCAGCACCAGGAAGGTCACCACGCGCTGCGGCCCGTCGTCGGCGGTGAGCAGCATCGCGACGAACGTGGCGAGGAAGGGCACGTAGAACGCCGCGAAGACGCCCGCGGTGACGTCCTTGAGGTAGTCCTCGGGAGGTTCGGTCATCCGCCAGACCAGGACCGCGAGGGCCGTCAGGGCCATGGCGACCCAGGCCCCCTCGGCACCCCGGACGTATCCGGCGATGACCATGGCCGCGCCGCCCACCGCGAGCGGGACCAGCGGGGCCTTGATGCCCTTCTTCTCCTGGAGCCGGGAGGTGAGCTCCCACAGGCCCACGACGACCGCGACGACGACGACGCCGACGAAGACCGCCTTGACGATGAACAGCGAGGCGAAGATCACCGCGCCGAGGCCGACGCCGACCCCTATGGCCGCGCGCAGGTCCCGCCCCGCGCGCTTCTTCTGCGGCGGGGGCGGGGGGTCCTGCGGCGCCTGCGAAGGCGGAGGCGGGGGGCTGGGCATGGGCTCCTGCGGCGGTGTCTCGTCGCGGAAGAGGGGACCGCCGTTCGGGGCGGCCCCCCGATCGCGTGCTTCCCGGTCGTCGAAGTCACGGCCGGCGGCATCGGGCACGATGGGCATGGGCCGAGTGTGCGGGCCCGCCTGCGCATCGTATGCGGGACCCGCCGGAACCGGCTCCGGCTGCCAGGAAGAGTCGTTCATCAGACTTCGAGGAGCTCGGCTTCCTTGTGCTTGAGCAGCTCGTCCACCTGCGCCACGTACTTGGCGGTGGTGTCGTCGAGCTCCTTCTCCGCGCGGCGCACCTCGTCCTCGCCGGCCTCCTTGTCCTTGACGAGCTTGTCAAGGGCGTCCTTCGCCTTGCGGCGGACGGAGCGGATGGAGACCTTGGAGTCCTCGGCCTTGTTCTTGGCGACCTTGATGTACTCCTTGCGGCGGTCCTGCGTCAGCTCGGGGAAGGTCACCCGGATGATGCGGCCGTCGTTGCTCGGGTTGACACCGAGGTCGGAGTCGCGGATGGCCTGCTCGATGTTGCGCAGCGCGGACGCGTCGAACGGCGTCACGATCGCCATGCGCGGCTCGGGCACCGCGAAGGAGGCGAGCTGGTTGATGGGCGTGATGGCGCCGTAGTAGTCCGCCACGATCTTGTTGAACATCGCCGGGTGCGCACGGCCGGTGCGAATCGCGGCGAAGTCTTCCTTGGCGACGACGACGGCCTTCTCCATCTTCTCCTCGGCTTCGAGGAGGATTTCTTCGATCACCACGTGCTCCTGCATGTCTTGAATGGATGGTTCAGGCGGGCGGGACCGCTCAGGCCCGGGTTCCCTGGTCGCTGACAAGCGTGCCGATCTTCTCACCCTTGACGGCGCGCGCGATATTGCCCTCGGCGAGCAGTTCGAAGACGAGGATGGGCAGCTTGTTGTCGCGGCACAGCGTGATCGCCGTCGCGTCGGCGACCTTGAGGTCCCGGGAGAGGACCTCGCCGTACTCCAGCGCGTCGAACTTCACCGCGTCCGGGTTCTTCTTGGGGTCGGAGTCGTAGACCCCGTCGACGCCGTTCTTGCCCATGAGCAGGGCCTCGGCGTCGATCTCCAGGGCGCGCTGGGCGGCCGTGGTGTCGGTGGAGAAGTACGGCATGCCCATACCGGCGCCGAAGATGACGACGCGGCCCTTCTCCAGGTGCCGCACGGCGCGCAGCGGGATGTACGGCTCCGCGACCTGGCCCATGGTGATGGCGGTCTGCACGCGGGAGTCGATGCCCTCCTTCTCCAGGAAGTCCTGGAGTGCGAGGCAGTTCATGACCGTGCCGAGCATGCCCATGTAGTCGGACCGGGCCCGGTCCATGCCGCGCTGCTGCAGCTCGGCGCCGCGGAAGAAGTTGCCGCCGCCGATGACGACGGCGATCTCCGCGCCGTCGCGGACCACCGCGGCGATCTCACGCGCGATGGCGTGGACGACGTCGGGGTCGACGCCCAGTCCTCCGCCACCGGAGAAGGCCTCGCCCGACAGCTTCAGCATGAAGCGGCGGCCCTTCTTCTGCTGGTCGCTCTTGTCGTCGGATGCGGTGTGGGGGTCCACGCCCTGATTCATGGAGATCTCCTCGTGCACATACGAAGAAGGCCATTGCCGGTGGGTCCTTGCGGTTCCCTCTACGGCAATGGCCTCCTCGTCAGATCTGCGGTCGTCCTGCGCGAGCGCGGACGACTGCCTCAGACCCTACCTGGGGTCCGGTGTCCGTCGCGTACGGACGGACTCAGATGCCGACCTTGATGCGCGTGAAGCGCTTCAGGGTGACACCGGCCTCGTCCAGAACCTTCTGCACGGACTTCTTGTTGTCCAGGGCGTAGGCCTGGCCGAGCAGCGTGGCGTCCTTGAAGAAGCCGTTGACGCGACCCTCGACGATCTTCGCGATGGCAGCCTCGGGCTTGCCCTCCGCGCGGGTGACCTCTTCGGCGATGCGGCGCTCGGACTCGACCTTGTCGGCCGGGACGTCCTCGGCGGACAGCCACTGCGGGGCGAACGCGGCGATGTGCTGCGCGACGCCGCGGGCGACCTCGGCGTTCTCCTTGTCGAGCTCGACCAGGACGCCGATCTGGAACGGCAGGTCGGGCATCGTGCGGTGCATGTACGCGGACACGTAACCGCCGGTGAACTGCGCGAAGCGGTCCAGGACGATCTTCTCGCCGAGGTTGGCGTTGGCCTCGTCGACGAAGGCGGTGACGGTCTTGCCGGGCTCGATCTCGGACGCGAGCAGCGCCTCGATGTCGGCCGGGGAGGTCGCGGCGACGTGCGCGGCCAGCTGGTTGGCGACGGCCAGGAACTTCTCGCCCTTGGCGACGAAGTCCGTCTCGCACTTCAGCTCGACGATGACACCGGAGGTGTTGTCGTCGGCGATGAGGGAGACGACGGCACCGTTCTCGGCAGAACGGCCCTCGCGCTTGGCGACGCCCTTCTGACCCTTGATGCGGAGGGCTTCCTGGGCCTTGTCGACGTCACCGTCGGCGTCCACGAGCGCGTTCTTGCAGTCCAGCATGCCGGCGCCGGTGAGCTCGCGGAGCTTCTTGACGTCAGCGGCGGTGTAGTTCGCCATGAGTCTGTGATTCTCTCTCGAAGTCGTAGATCTACGGGTGAACGGCGGAGGCGCCGCGCTTTTGGCGCGGCTCCCCCGCCGTCATCGTCCGTGCTGCGAGTGCCCGGCGCGTGAACGCCGGGCTCTCTCAGAGGGTCAGGCCTGCTCGGCGTCGGCGGCCGGGGCCTCAGCCTCGGCGGCCGGGGCCTCGGCGGCAGCCTCGGCCGGAGCGGCCTCAGCAGCGTCGTCGGCCTTCTTGTCGCCCTCGAGCAGGTCGCGCTCCCACTCGGCGAGCGGCTCGGCAGCGGCCTTCTCGCCCGGCTTCGAGTCACCGGTCGCAGCGCCGGAGCGGGCGATGAGGCCCTCGGCGACGGCGTCGGCGATCACGCGGGTGAGCAGGGTGACGGAGCGGATCGCGTCGTCGTTGCCCGGGATCTTGTAGTCGACCTCGTCGGGGTCGCAGTTGGTGTCGAGGATCGCGACGACCGGGATGTGGAGCTTGCGCGCCTCACCGACGGCGATGTGCTCCTTCTTGGTGTCGACGATCCAGACGGCGCTGGGGACCTTCGACATCTCGCGGATACCACCGAGGGTCTTCTCCAGCTTGGCCTTCTCGCGGGAGAGGACCAGGAGCTCCTTCTTGGTGAGACCCGAGGCGGCGACGTCCTCGAAGTCGATCGCCTCAAGCTCCTTCAGACGCTGGAGGCGCTTGTAGACGGTGGAGAAGTTGGTGAGCATGCCACCGAGCCAGCGCTGGTTGACGTACGGCATGCCAACGCGCGTCGCCTGCTCGGCGATGGCCTCCTGGGCCTGCTTCTTGGTACCGACGAACATGATGGAGCCACCGTGCGCGACGGTCTCCTTCACGAACTCGTAGGCGCGGTCGATGTACGACAGCGACTGCAGCAGGTCGATGATGTAGATGCCGTTGCGCTCCGTGAAGATGAAGCGCTTCATCTTCGGGTTCCAACGACGGGTCTGGTGACCGAAGTGGACGCCGCTTTCCAGCAGCTCCCGCATCGTGACGACGGCCATGGCCATCTCCTTGGTTTCTCGGTTTGGTTCCTGACGCCCCGCCGCGCCCTGCCCCGCTGAGGGACCGAGAGACGCTGTCACCTGGCCGTTTCGGGCCGGTGCTGGGGCGTGCGAAGTCGACCCGGTGACCCGGATCGCCACAAGAAGTGTACGGGACCCGGCGGTATGCCGGGTGACGCCGTTGTCCACAACGGCCCGGCCGTCCACAGCCCGCCCCCGGGCGCGGCCTCCGCGCGGGACGCTACGGCCCATGACGACCTTGCTGCTCAGCCTGTTCCTCGCCCTGACCCAGGCGGCCGGCGCCGGGCCCATTTCCACGGTCCGCCCGCTGCCCGCACCCCTGTCGGTGGTCCGCTGGTGGGACCCGCCGCCGTCGCCGTACGCGGCCGGGCACCGGGGCGTGGACCTGGCCGCCCCGGTGGGCTCGCGGCTCCGCGCGACGGGCCCGGGCCGGGTGCACTACGCCGGGCAGGTCGCGGGCCGCGGGGTCCTGTCCCTCACCCTCCCGAACGGCCTGCGCACGACCTACGAACCCGTACGCCCGCTGGTCGCGGAGGGGGAGCAGGTCACGGCCGGCCAGGTGGTGGCGGTCCTGACGGAGGGCTCCCACTGCCCGGCCCCCTGCCTCCACTGGGGCCTCCTGAGGGGCGAGGAGTACCTCAACCCCCTCACCCTCCTCCCCCGCCCGAGCCCCCGGCTGCTGCCTGCCGGCCCCGCCGGCCTTTGAGACGGAACCAGCCCCGCCGGCGTGTGAGGCGCGGGGTCCGGGGCGGAGCCCCGATCCTTGAGCCGCACCCACCGGCACACCCGCGGACGAACCGGCCTCAGCCCCGGACGCCCCGCAGGGCCATGGCCACGGCCGTCTCCGTCACCACGGCCGGATCCTCGGCCGCACCGAGCTCGATCCGCCGCACAGCCGCATCCACGACCCCCTGCAGCAGCATCGCGGCCAGCTTCGGCTCCTGCTGCCCGAGGGCGGCCAAGGCCTCGACGATCATCGCGACGAGCCCCCCGTGCGCCGCGCGGATCTTCTCCCGCGCCCCGGCGTCCAGCTCGCTCGCGGAGATGGCCACCACCGCCCGGTGGCGCCGGTCCCCCACCAGCCCCAGCTGGCTCCGCACGTAGGCCTCGATCTTCGCCTCCGGCGCCTCGGCGGCCTCCATCGCCGCCTCGATCTCGGCGGCCCACACGGGGAAGTCCACCGCGCACAGCTCTTCGACCACGGCCGCACGGGAGCGGAAGTACTCGTACACGGACGACCGGGCGAGCCCGGTCCGCTCCGCGAGGGCGGGGAAGGTCAGCGCCTCCGTTCCGCCTTCGGACAACAGGGTGCGCGCGGCGTCCAGTAGGGCGCCGCGCTGCATCGACCGGTGCTCGGCCACGGAGGCCGCTCGAATCCTGGGCACACGTCCACTCTACGGAGGTGGCGCAAGCTCACCGACCCACGTCCGCCAGCTTCGCCCGCAGTTGCAGCACCGACTTGGTGTGGATCTGGCTGACCCGGCTCTCGGTGACTCCCAGCACGTTGCCGATCTCGGCCAGCGTGAGGCCCTCGTAGTAGTAGAGGGTCACCACGGTCTTCTCCCGCTCGGGCAGCGTGTTGATGGCCCGTGCCAGCAGGCGCCTGAGCTCGCGGTCCTCCGCCACTTCCACCGGGTTGTCGGCGGCGGTGTCCTCCAGGGTGTCCATGAGGGAGAGGCGGTCACCGCCCTCGCCCCCGACGTGCAGGAGCTCCTCCAGGGCGACCACGTTCGCCAGCGACAACTGGCTGAAGACGGCATGGAGGTCCTCCACGCCGATGCCCATCTCCCCCGCGACCTCGCTCTCCGTGGGGGTGCGGCGCAGCTGGGCCTCCAGGGTGGCGTACGCCCGCTCCACGGCCCGCGCCTTCTGCCGCACCGAGCGGGGGATCCAGTCCAGGGCCCGGAGTTCGTCGATCATCGCGCCGCGGATCCGGGTGATCGCGTACGTCTCGAACTTGATGGACCGGTCGATGTCGAACTTCTCGATGGCGTCGATCAGTCCGAAGACCCCGGAGGAGACGAAATCGGCCTGTTCCACATTGGGCGGCAGGCCCACGCTCACCCGGCCGGCGACGTACTTGACCAGCGGCGAGTAGTGCAGGATCAGCTGCTCCCGCAGCCGCTCGTCACCCGAGGCCTTGTACGAGCGCCACAGCACCTCCAGGGACGAGGGCGCGGTGGACCGCTCGCTGCCGCGGGCAGCGGGGGGCACCGCAGCGCGGTCAGACCCTGAGGTGTGCTGGGGCATGCTTCGCCTTTGCCGGAGCGGGATTCCTTGGGAGCGTAGCGTGACGGAAGTGTCGCGGTGCGCGAAGAGTACGGGATCGGGCGGGGGCGCAGGCGCGGCCCGACTCGCGCGGACGACCCGGGACCGGCGCCTGGCACTCGGTCCCGGGAGCTGCCATCGGGAAGACCGCGTCTCTCATCGCTTTCACTCTTTCACCGGAACGCCCCAGGTCAACGACCGCCTCGCCGAGCGGCACCGGTTTGCGTGCCTCCTCCAGCCGTTTGTCTGCTCAACTGCCAGTCGTCGCCCTGCCGTTCGACGAACCCCAGAGAGTGAAGTTCGTACAGTCTGCCGATGACTTCATCGGTGCCGGTGCCGGAGGCAAGTGCCAACTCCGCCACCCGCACCGGGCGGCCGGCCGGGAGCGCTTCGAGCACCCTCGCGGTGTCGCGGTCGAGCAGGTCCCGGGCGAGCAGGGGTCCGCGCCGCTCGGGGGCCAACTCGCCCATGGCGCCGACCAGCTCGGCCACCTCCGCCGCGTCGGTGACCAGCTCGGCCTCCCCGCGCAGCAGCTCGTGCACCCCGGCGGAGAGCCCGCTGGTGGCGGGCCCGGGAACCCCCATGGTGAACCGGCCGAGCTTCTGGGCCTGCCGGGCGGTGACCAGTGACCCGCTGCGGAGGGCGGCCTCCACGACGACGGTGCCCCGGGTGAGGGCGGCGATGACCCGGTTGCGCAGCACGAACCTTCTCTGCACCAAATCAAGCAGGGAACCCTTCGAGGTCTCGCTTGGTGCCGGAACTAGTCGAGAGAGCAATCACTGAGATGCGGCGAAGGCCGG